>JANYBJ010000029.1 GCA_025360845.1 bacterium | reverse complement strand
CGGCGATGCTCGCCCTTGGCGGTCTCGCCGTCTGCGCCTAGGCGCAAAATCTCGTCTTCAACGGAGACTTCTCCGAGCAGAAGAACGGCACGCAGGTGTCCATCAACAGCAGCGCCGGAGGTCAGGTGCATTCTTTGGACGTCTTCAGCGCCTGGCGCTTCTTCAGCATCGGCAACCCGTCTATTGGGAACTTCACGGCGACCATTATCCCGAACCCGGTTTCGGCCGGCAATCTGGCGATGCGGCTGGATTACGACAATACGGTTGCGTCCGCCGGGACCGATTGGGGCCTTGACCGCTGGGACTCGCGGATACCGGTGACCTATGGCACGGGTTACACGATCTCTTTCGACGCGGCCCACATCAGCGGCGGGACCACGCTGGAATTCTTGATGAGAGAAAGCGTCAACGATGTGTTTGTGTCAATGCCGTTGTTGCAGAATGTCGTGGTTTCGGATGTGAATTACCGGCATTATGCGTTCAATTACACGCCGTCGGTTCCTAACGTGACGATCGATGTCCGGTTCAAGCCGCTGGATACGGGGGCGGAGAGAACCATGTCCCTCAGCCTGGACAATTTCCACGTCACGCCGCTGGGCTGCCTGAACGGCAGCTTCGAGGCGCAGACAGCGGGAACGACGGCCAGCAGTGGGGGCGGCGACATTGTCGACGGGGGAACCTTCAGCAACTGGCGCTTCTTCAGCGTCGGCACGCCTGCGGGAAGCGTGTCCACAGGAACGATCGTCTCGGAGGCCACCGACCACAACGTGGGTTTCCGCTACGACGTCAACAACGCGGGCGGGTCGCCGGTGGACTATGCCCTCGACAAGGACAACAGCAAGGTGCCGGTGGTTTACGGTACCCGCTACAAAGTCTCGTTCGATGCGGCCCACATCAGCGGCGGGACCTTCCTCTCGTTCGGCATCGGCGAGCACCGGAGCGACGGGGTTTGGACCGGCCGGGGGACTGATATCCCTGTCACGGTCGCAAATCCTGATTACCAGACCTATTCCTATTTCTGGACGCCCTTGGATCCTTCGACGGCCTTGGCGAACCTCGCCTTTCGTATCAGGCCGACGGGCGGCTTCACGACCGTGTCGATGCGCTTTGACAATATCCGGCTTGAGCGGGCCGTGGCTCCAGTGACTTTGGGCAACCTGCTGCAGGTCTACGACGGCACGGCCAAGAGCGTTTCCGTTGCCACCGAACCGCCGGGGCTGGCGGTCGGCCTGACCTACAACGGCTCGTCTTCCGCTCCGTCCGGCCTGGGCAGCTACACCGTCGTCGGAACGGTTCTGGACGCGAACTACGAGCCCACCAGCGTGACGAACACGCTGCTCATCGTCACCCCGCTGGCGCCGATCCCCGACGGCAGTTTCGAAGCCCAGACCCTCGACGCCACGGTGGGCGGCAACTACTTTATCGACAGCACGACCTTCGCGCCGTGGCGGGTTTTCAATGTGTCGCCTGCGGGAGGGGCTTACTTTACCGGGACGGTCGTCTCGGCGGCCAGCGACGGCGTCAAGGCCATGCGCCTGGAGGTCGGCAACCCGGATCTGTACAACGGCTTCTGCGTCCTCGACCGGGATGTTTGGGGTAAGCATCTGCCGGTGGCCCCGGGCACCCGCTATCTGGTTTCGTTCGATGCGGCCCGCCTCAGCGGGTCGCCCAAATTGCGCGTCCACGTGTCGGAGTTCGGCTACTCGGACGAATACCTGAACCAGTCGGGGTCGTTCTTCCTCGACATTCCCGGCACGAACTATCAGCGGCACTCCTTCATCTGGACCCCCTTGGCTCAGGGTACGGCCCAGATCTCCCTCGGCTTCACACCCTGGTGTGTGCCGACGAACACGACGGCGTCGTATCTCTTGGACAATGTCAGCCTCACGCCGTTGGGCGAGGTGGCCTTGCGCGATCTGACGCAGGTCTACGACGGCACCCCCAAGAGCGCCTCCGCGGTCACCGATCCGGCGGGGCTGCCGGTCAGTTTCACCTACAACGGCTCGTCCACCGCGCCGAGCAACGGCGGCGTCTACACCGTCGTCGCGACCGTGACCAACGCGCTCTATGCGTGCAGCGTGACCGGCACGCTCCTCATCAAAGACGCCGCCGTGCCGCAGCTTAAAACGAACGGCAGCTTTGAGGCGCAGCCCGCCGGCACCACCTTGTCTTTCTCCGGTCCGGACAGCAGGGGTGACGAATCAACCTTCAGCGGTTGGCGTTTCTTCAACGTCGGCGCTCCGGCGATATTGAACTTCACCGCGACGATTGTGTCCAGCGCCACGGAAGGCGGCAAGGGGATGCGCCTCAGCCTCAGCGATGACGGCAGCGGGGTGGCCTGCGATCATGCGCTCGACAACAACAATGCCCGAGTGGCGGTCGCGTACGGCACGCGGTACAGGTTCTCGTTCGACGCGGCGCATGACGAAGGGTCTCGTCACCTCTATTTTGGCATCGCCGAGTTCGACAGCGGCGGCAACTTCTTGGGACAGCAAACCTCTTACCAGGTTTATGTGTGCAGCACGAATTATCAGAACAGCTCCTTCATCTGGACACCTGAAAACGCCTTGACGAAGCAGACCGTCATTCGGTTGATGCCGGTCAGTTGGGGCCCCTTGACCACAGCGGTGATGCGGTTCGACAACGTGCGGGTTGATCCGCTCGTGGCCACGGTGACCCTGACCCAGATGGAGCATGCCTTCACCGATCCCTCCAAACTTCCTGGCGCGACTACCGCGCCCGGCGGGCTGCCGGTGACCTTCACCTACGACGGGTCGCCAACCGCGCCGACCGCCCCGGGCCGTTACACCGTGGTCGGCACGGTGAGCGACGCGTACTTCACCGGCAGCGCAACCGGCACGCTCATCCTTCACGGGCCCCTCGGCACGATGCTGATGCTCAACTGATTTCAATCAAGGAGCAGTTATGAAAAAAACGAACACGCGCATGACCGTGAACTTAGCGGCCGTGATCGCCATGAGCGGTCTCGCCGTCTGCGCCCGGGCACAAAATCTCATCGGCAACGGTGATTTTTCCTTCAACCCCATTGGAACGACGCTGACGGTGTCGAACAGCAATCCCTGGGAGGACACCCGCTTCAGCTACTGGGGGCTGTATTCGGTCGGTTCGCTGAACGGAACGACGTTGACCGCGACGATCGTGACCAACCCGGCGTCGGCCGCTAATCTGGCGTTGCGGCTGGACTACGTCCAGGTGGGCGAGAAAAACTGGGCGGGCGGGGAAGATACGGAGTTCATCAAACGCTCCTACATGCCGGTGGTCGTCGGGCGGTCGTACTACATCTCGTTTGACGCTGCTCATATCAGCGGGGGAACGCAACTGTTGGTGATTATGCCCGAGTTTCAGGCCAGCGGCGCGTACTCGGGCAACCAGTACGCCAAGATGGTGTCCGTGACGAGCCCGGAGTATCAGCATTACGTGATCGCGTGGACCCCCACGCGGGACGTGACGACGCAGGCGGGCATCTCTTTCCAGCCGCAGGCGACGGGGCTGGGGTCGGACACGAACAGTTCGTTTCTGCTCGACAACGTGGAGATTGTGGAGGCGGGCTACGGGCTGAACAGCGGGTTTGAAGCGCAACCCCTCGGCACGACGGCAACGGTGAGTGGCGCAGGATGGCAGGGGGACAATACGACCTTCAGCCACTGGCGGCTGCTGACCATCAATGCGTCGGACGGGTCGTATCTGCGAGGGACGATTGTTCCCAACCCGGCCAGCGGCGGCTCGGCGCTGCGGCTGGATTACAATCTGGCTGAGGGCGGGTCAGTGGACTGGGCAACGCTTGAGCGCGAGACGGACGGCATGACGATCAACCCCGGGGCCTCCCGGGTTGCTGTGACGGCCAACCAGGGCTACCTCTTCTCGTTTGACGCGGCCCATATCAGCGGCTCGGAGCAGATCCAAATTGTGCTGGCGGAGTTCAAGAGCGACCACACGTGGTCACAGGTCGAATGGGGTACGGTGGCGACGGTGGCCAGCACCGGCATGCAAAGATATGCCTTTCATTGGAAGCCGCTGTCGGACCTGACGACGGAAGTCAACATCTCGTTCAGACTGCAGGGGCGCCCGTCGACATCGCTGATCCTCGACAATGTGCAGCTCACGCCGGTGTCGGTGTACAACGGCAGCTTTGAGGCGACCGGAGCCGCTCCTGACGCGTGGTGGTTTTACAGCGACCCGAAGCCGGGCGGGATTGCGGATGACCTGACAGGGACGCTCGTGCCCAACGCGACTGACGGTTACAAGGCGCTGGAGGTGAGCTGGACGAGCCACGATGGCCGTGACTGTCTGTTCGCCACCGCGAACAATCCGCTCGTCACTTACGGGGTCAACTACAACATCATGTTCGATGCGGCGCTTGTCAGCGGCTCGCCCAATCTCAATCTGGTTTTGCCCAATTTCACATCCGGCGGAGGGTTTGTCGGGCAGCTGGGCTTCAACTTTATGGTGACCAGCGCGGATTACCAGACGTTCACGATCCCGAACTGGACCCCGAGCGATCCTGCGGCCCACCACGTTTACATGGGGTTCAGGCAAAGGGAGACGTCGGGAAGTTCCTCGGTGATCCGCATGGACAACGTCCGCTTCGGCAAGACGGTGAGCGTGGAGCTGGGCAACCTGTCCCACACGTATGACGGGTGGCAGAAGGCGGCGACGGCCACGACGATACCCGCAGGGGTTCCCGTGCGGCTGACGTACAACGGGCTGGGCTCTGCGCCGCTGAATGCGGGAAGCTATACGGTGGTCGGCACCGTCAGCGACCCGATGTATCTGGCGCTCGGCGACGTGACCAACACGCTGGTGATCGCCAAGGTGCCTGCAACGGTGACCCTGGATAACCTGACGTACCGGTATGACGGGACGCCGAAGGCGGCGACTGTGGGCGTGACGCCTGCGGGCCTGAAGGTGGATGTGACCTACAACGGCTCATCCGTTGCGCCGACTGAAGTGGGCAAATACACGGTTGTCGGCACGGTGAACGAACTGAACTATGCCGGCAGCGCGACCAACCTGTTCGTCATCACGGCGATCCCCCGCACGATGATCATTTTGCGTTGATCTCTGCGGCCGGCGGGGAAGAGGGCCAAACCAGTTACGGTTGAATGAAAGCGACGGCTCAAACGGATCACACGCACGATTTTCGGCTCACCGGCGCTGCCCTTGCGCTGGCCCTCTCGTTGGGCGGCGCCAGAGCCGAAAATCGTGTTGTCAACGGCGACTTCTCATGGCAGCCCAATGGCACGGCTGCAACGATGAGCGGTGCGGGTGCCCAGGTGGCGTGTTTGTACACATCCAAGCCCCCATCCGCTCTCACCGACCATGTCGTCAGCGCAAGCGTTTTCGTCTGGTTCGGCGAGGCGTTGACGCTGCCCATCACGGTCGTTCCGGCGAATCCCGGTACGCGGATCGGCAGCCTCTGAGCACGTTTAGGAAGGCGAACAAGCTGTGATGAAAAACAGACTGCTTTGGCTGTCCGTGTGGACGCTCGCCGGCTGCGGGCTCAGCGGCCGCGCGGATGATGCGCCTGCGGCCGCGTTTCCTCTCGACCCGGAGCAATATCACGAGCGCACCTGTTTCCAGACCGCAGCGCCGTGGAGCTCCAACGGCAACCTGCGCTCCGACGTGGCCATCGTCTATGGCATTGACACCGGTCTGCCGCAGCGCATCCAGACGTGGCGCGACTGCGGCTACCGAATCCATGTGATGACCGGCGCGTCATGGGGCAACTATCAGGATTACCTCTACGCCCGCTTCGACGGCGCGAACCACGAGGACGAGGCGCAGACCGAGCGCGACGGAAAGAAGATCAGCCACGGCGGCGACGTTTACTACATGTCGCCGGGGACCAATTACGGGAAATTCCTGTGCGTCGGCGTGCAGCGCGCGCTCGACGCGGGGGCAGAGGCGATTCACCTCGAAGAGCCCGAATTCTGGGTGCGCGCCGGCTACTCGGAAGGGTTCAAGCGCGAGTGGCGCGCCTATTACGGGGAGGCGTGGCAGCCTCCGCATGAGTCGGTTGATGCGCAGTGGCGCGCGTCCAAGCTGAAATATTTTCTCTACCGGCGCGCGCTGCAGCAAGTCTTCGACTACGTGCAGGATTACAACCGGCGCGCCGGGCGGAAGGTCCGCTGCTACGTGCCGACGCACAGCCTGCTCAACTATGCCCATTGGGGCATCGTCAGCCCGGAGTCGAGCCTCGGCCGGCTGGGCGGCTGCGACGGCTACATCGCGCAGGTGTGGACCGGCACCGCTCGCACGCCGAACCTGTTTCGCGGGGTGCTGCGCGAGCGGACCTTCGAGACGGCGTTCCTGGAATACGGCGCGATGCAGAATCTCGTCCGCGCCACCGGCCGCACGGTCTGGTATCTGAACGACCCGGTGGAGGACAACCCTCAGCACGACTGGGAGGATTACCGAGTGAACTGGGAGTCCACGCTCGTCGCGTCGCTCTTCCAGCCGGAGGTGTGGCAATACGAGGTCGCGCCGTGGCCGGAGCGTGTCTTCGGCGGGACCTATCCCAAGAAGGGCAAGCCCGAGGAGCGCGAGCCGATCCCGCCCGCCTACGCCACCGAGCTGCAGACAGTGATCAACGCGCTCAACGACATGAGGCAGTCGCGCGTGGAGTGGGAGTGCGGCACGATGGGCATCGGTGTGGTGGTAAGCGACTCGCTGATGTTCCAGCGCGGCGCCCCGTCGCCGAGCGATCCCCACCTGAGTCACGTCTACGGGCTCGCCCTTCCGCTGCTCAAGCGCGGCATGCCGGTGACGCCGGTGCAGTTGGAGAACGTGACGGCGCCCCGCTATCTCGACAGCTTTCGCCTGCTGCTGCTCAGCTACCATGGGCAGAAACCGCTGGGTCCCGAGGTGCATGAGCCCCTCGCCGCCTGGGTGAGGCGCGGCGGCGTGCTGGTGGTCGTGGACGACGACAGCGACCCCTGCAACGCGGTGCGCGAGTGGTGGAACAGCAATGGGCTAAAATATGCGACGCCGCGGGAGCATTTGTTCGAGCAGCTTGGATTGCCGCGCAGCATCGAGTCTTTCCAGCGCGTGAACAAGGGCGCCGTGTGCTGGGTGCGCGAGCCGCCCGCGAAGTTTGCCGCAAGCGCTGCGGGCGATACCGCGCTGTGCGAGGCGGTGAAGAACGCCGCAACGTACTCCCGGTCAGCCTGGCATGAAACGAACTATCTGCTCCTGCGTCGCGGGCCGTATGTCATCGCCGCCGGCCTGGACGAATCGGTGGCAGGCGAGCCCAAGAAGCTGTATGGCCGCTTCGTGAACCTGTTTGACCCCGAGCCGGCCGTTCGGGAGAGCGTGAAGCTGGTCGCGGACGCGCGGTTCTTCCTGCTCGATCTGGACGCGGTTAAAGGGTCGGCTCCGTGCGTTCTGGCTTCGGCCTGCAAAGCGTTGCCCGGGAAGAGCGCGAAAGGGGCGTTCGCTCTGGCGGTTGAAGGCGTCGCCAACACCCCCGCCGTGGTGTTGATCAAGGCGCCGGGCAGCCCGAAGTCCGTCACGCTCGCAGACCAGCCGCTGACCTCGTTCAACTATTCTGAAAAAGACGGGCTGCTTTGGGTCCGCTTCGCGAACGAAGCCCGCCCGCGCGAGCTGACCGTCACATGGTAACAGCGCAAGGAGTCACATGAAACGACGTGATTTTATCAGGTTGGCTGCGAGTTTACCGGCCGCTGCGGGTCTTTCTCAGCTCGTGTACGGCACCACCCGCGCGGAGGTCGCCGCAGAGGGGAAACGCCCGCCCCTGGCGCGGTTGTCCGACCTCGACGCCTTCAACTTCACCGTCGGCACGCAAACCATCGGTGCCACCTACCAGTTCACCGGCGAGAGCGTGCTGGTGGAAACGGCGCAGCAGATCCTCGATCTGGGTTCGAACATCCTCAAGTTCACGATGGGGCGCGGGTACGAGCGCATGCTGCTCAAGCCGTCGAAGACCGCTTATCCGGAAACCATGCAGTATCTCTTGAACCAAGGCAACGACGCCAAGGACACCCCCCGCATCCTGTTTCTAGGCGCCACGCCCAAGGCGCCGGACGGCAACCCCGAGATCCGGACGTTAACCGATCTGGCCCGGCTGGAACCCTCCTGCCGGCGGGTGTTCGAAATGCCGTTCGCTTATTATCTGATCTGGACCTACGCGTTCACGCCGGACTGGTGGCACAAGGGCTTCTCGCCGGAGAACCGCGACAAAGAGTACAAGGAGATGCGGGCTTTCGTCACGCACCTGCTCGAAACCTATCGCGGTACCGGCAAGACCTTCTTCCTCGGGCACTGGGAGGGCGACTGGCATCTCCGGCCTGACCTGAAAACGGACTCGGACCGGAACGTGAGCGCCGAGGCTCTCCAGGGAATGACCGACTGGCTCAACGTGCGGCAGAAGGCGGTGGACGACGCCAAGCGCGACACGCCGCATGGAGGCGTCCAGGTCTATCACTACACGGAGGTCAACCACGTGACGAACGTCGCGATGGCGGGCCGGCCAAGCGTCACCAACAGCGTCCTTCCGAAAACCAACGTGGACTACGTGTCGTACTCCACGTATGACTCGCTGGGGGATAAGGACGGGATCGAGAACGGCTACTGGCTCATCGACGACAAGGGCGTGAAGCAGCCGGTCTATCACACGCACCAGCGGTTCTGCCAGGAGGCGCGCCGGTATGTGGGCGACTTTCTGAAAACCCAGTCTCGTCCGCCGAGCCGCGAAGAGTTTGCCCGACACGCGCTCCAATGGGTTGGCGCCATGAGACGGATGATCGGTATTGGCTTGAGCCTATTCGTTTTACGCTCTGTGGGCGACACGGTCCCTCCATCTGCCCACAGAGCAGCCCCCGTGGACGGCTATGCGGTTCATGCCGACGGGGGGTTGATTTATGATCCCCTGCGGCGGGAGGCGGAACAGACCGGACAGCTTAAGGCTTATAAAAAGGCGGCAACGGTGAAGCGCACGGTGACGCTGGGAGACGCCAGGCTGGAAGTCCGCGTTCCCAAGGCGGCCAGGGCTTACGATGTGATCCCCATCGCCTATACGCTTTATCCGGGCACAAACACGGTTTTCCCTGTGGCGGTAGAGGCGGTGGCTTTCGAGGAACAGGAAAAAAGCAAAAGCCGCAATCTCTTCGATCTGGCGCTGCCGGGGAAGATTGATTTCGGCGTCGAGTATCTGGGCTCGGTGACAGGGCAGCTTCTGCCGCAAGAAAAGCACAACCTTACGCCGGATTCAACGGATACACCCAAGCAGTATCCGAACTTTTCACGCGCCCCGGTGGTGAAGTCCGGGGTGGTGGCTGCGGGTGATCTGGTGTGGTTTCAGTTCCGTCTGACCAATACCGGCAACACGATTTTCACCTCAGAAGGGTTTGGCGGCGGCCTGCTTTTTCCCGAACTGCTGCGTAAAGATCAGAACGGCGTCTATCAGCCCTTCGCCAAGACGTATAATGTCTACTATCGCAACCTCACCCGCTGGTATCCCGGCGAAACGTGGGAGCCTTGGATCATTTTCTCCATTCCCAAAGCGGGCATGCCGGCGGAGCATTATCGGCTGGAGCCGGGGGAATATAAAATCCGCCTGAAGATGACCTATCGCTCGTACAGGACGCCGGATTCCGCGATCAATTACTGGGACGGCCCGGTGGTGTTCATTTGGGAACAGCCGGTCACCGTGGCCAGCGGGCCACAGGCGGCTGCCGTTCCTCCGGGGGCGAAAATCGAAGCTCCCGCGGATTATCCGAACAAACTGCCAACATTCATTCACACGTTCGAGGAGTTCATGACGGCCTTCGACTGCCATCTGGGAAATCCCGGCGCAGGAAAAGCGATTCAAGGCGTGCTCTATCTTCAAGTGGCTCCGTGGACGGAGCAGGCGGTGCTGCGTTTGATCTCCGGGGCGGTCCCAGAGGTCGCGACGGCACACGTTCCGCTCAAGGTGGATTCAGCGTCGCTATCCATCCGGCTTCCCGAAAAACTGCCGCATACGGTGGCCGGCCCGGATGGTCAGGCGCGCCCGGTCTTCTTCTCCCAGACGATGGCGGATATGCGCGTCAATGTCCAGATGGGACCCTATCCCGAGAAACACATCCGCGCCGGACTGCGCGAGATGCGGGAACTGGGCGTTAACTTCCTTGCCACCACCTCCATGCCGTGGCTCTACGACGACAGGCACAAGCGGGCTTTCAATTATGCCGGTGACGCCTGGAAATATGCCCTCGACGTGGCGAGGGAAGAGAAGCTGACGGTCGAGGCTTGGGCGCAGTACCCCTTTGACCGCTTCGGGATCGGTGACATCACCGGCTGGCTCACCGGCACGAACTACGGGAGCATGAGCACGTTCCCGGACGGTTACGGCGGCGGCGGGCTTTCAATCAGCGTTGTGGATCCGCTGCTGCCGGCCGCCAATGCGGCCGAGCTGCTTTACAATTTCTCGCGCTGGGGCGATCTGTTTTTTCAGGAAGCGGAAGGCACTGTGCCCATCGGCGTCGAGGACACGCGCGGCTGGCTGCGGGACGATGTGAATGTGCGGTTTCCCGTGGGGCCATCCGGCACGGAGGCCTTTCGCCAATGGCTCAAGCAGCGGTATGCCACCCTTGAGCAACTGAATCAGGCGTGGGGCAGCTCCTTTGCGACCTTTGAAAGCATTGACCCCGAGACGCACAAACTGGACAGATACGGCCTGCGGTGGAGCTATGCCGACCCCGCGCATCCCTTCCACGACTGGAATGCCGCCGCCGAGGATTTCGACATCTGGCGCACGCTGGTCCGGGCCGGCAATTACCGTGACTATATCGCCCTCATCAAAGACCGCATTCCAAACGCCAAAGTCATGTTCCGTTCCGAGGGGGGCAACGCGATTGTGGCTGGCCTTGATCCGGAAACCCGCAACGCCCATTTCCGCCATGCCTATTACAACCAGCGCCGGATCGGAGCCATCGCCGAGGTTCTCGTCGCCTCCGGAACGGTGGGCTACCACTCCGATTACACGACCCTGCCCTACACCCCGACCGAACTGCGCCAGTTGGTGCGGAAGGGGGTTTCCCAGGGGATCATTCCGGCCTACCTTCCGCTGTTTAATGACATGCGCGACATTGCCATCAACGACCGCTACGGCAATCCCTATCAAGTGAACTACAACCTTGACACACCCATGAAAGGTTTCATGATGCATGTGCTGACGGCTTCCTATCCCTGGTATCAAGTGATGCTGGAGGAAGGCGGCATTCCAGGCATTGAGTGGGAAGACTATCAGTGCGACGGCTATGTAACGGAAACTCAAAAACGGGAGCTGAAGTTTTACCAGGCTAAGCTGGATCAGGCGCTGAAACGGCTGCCCTCCAAAGCGAGGAACTTCACGCCCCCTCCGCAGGATTGGAGAAAAGGCGGGATCCGCAGTTACAATCTGTCTGGAACCCGCGAGCCTCAAGCGCCCGCAGCGGACGTCAAGCCAGCCGAAAGCCGGAAGGTGCTCCGCACCTCACCCTCGCGCAATAACGTCCAATAGCGCCACTCATACTTGTCCCTCTGTTCCTTTTGCCAAATTTCAGACTTCCTGATCTCGACGGAAAATGAGATTGCACATTTTGCTCAGGTTCAGGCCAGTTCGTAGATCATCCGCGCGCCTGTTTCAGGGTGGCGGAAAGCGGCTTGGGGCAGCTCGTCGAGAAGGGCGCCCACGGCTTTGTCGTGAGCCGGGCAC
>JANYBJ010000073.1 GCA_025360845.1 bacterium | reverse complement strand
ATCGCCGCCTACGGCATCAAGGCGAGCCATGCCGGCCAGGCGGTGAATCAGCTCAGCGGGGGCAATCAGCAGAAGGTCGTTATCGCCAGGACCCTGTTGCCCGGCCCCGAAATCGTCATTCTGGACGAGCCGACGCGCGGGATCGATATCGGGGCGAAAGCGGACGTCTACACGATCATCACGGAGCTGGCGGCACAAGGGCGGGCGGTGTTACTGATATCGTCGGAGCTTTCCGAACTGCTGGCTTTGTCTGACCGCCTGCTGGTCATGCGCCAGGGCGTGCTGGTCGCCGAACTGGACCCGTCAACCACCAGCCAAGAAGAGATCATTGAATATGCGATGCCTATTTGACAAAGCGACTGGCAAACGCTGGCTGAACGTCTGGAGCGGTCAGTTCGGAATCGTGCTCGCACTGTTCGCAACCTGCACCGTCCTCGCTCTCCTGTGCCCGCAGTTCCTCGGCATGGCCAATCTGACGAATGTGGTGCGGCAGGTTTCGATCAACGGCATCCTGGCTGTGGGGGTCACCTTTGTCCTCTTGACCGGCGGTGTCGATCTGTCGCTGGGATCCGTGGTCGCCTTGACGGGCGTTGCGGCGGCCCACCTCGCGCACCCGGGCGACTTCCCTCTGGCGATACCCGTCATGGCCGGCCTTCTGGCCGGTGCCGCGTGCGGAGGGGTTAACGGGCTTGTCGTGACGCGCGGCAGCGTCCCGCCATTCATCGCAACCTTGGGCATGATGACGGTGGCGCGCGGGCTGGCGCTGGTGCTCAGCAACGGGCGCCCGGTCTCTAACATGAGTCCGGCTATGACGCGCATCGCCGGTGACTGCGCGCACGTTCCCATTCCGACGCTGATTCTGGCCGCAGTCGCACTCGGGGCCTGGTGGATGTTGCGGAACACGCGTCAAGGACGCTATCTCTACGCCGTCGGCGGTAACGGACAGGCCGCCCGGGCGGCCGGGATCAACGTGCGGGGTGTCAAGTTCCTGGCCTACATGTTGTGTGGGGCGCTGGCGGGGTTGGCCGGCGTTGTCCTTGCGGCCCGCATCACGACGGGGCAGCCCAATGCCGGCACGGCCTACGAGCTGGATGCCATAGCCGCGGTCGTGATCGGCGGCACAAGTCTTTCGGGCGGCGTGGGCGGCGTGGGCGGCACGCTGCTGGGCGTGCTGCTCATGGGCGTGATCGGAAACGGGCTCGACCTGCTCAACGTATCGTCTTACTACCAACTGATTATCAAGGGCATCATCATCGTCGGGGCGGTCTGGTTTGACCGCCGACACCAGACGGCAGGCAAGGAGCACGGAAGATGAGAAAACGGATCGTTGTGGCGCTGGCTGTTTTGTGCGGGTGCGGCAGGCAGGAGCGTCCGGAAGCGCGCGATGCGCGACCCGTGATTGGCGTTTCGCTGCTGAATATGGCCAACGAATTCATTGTGACGATTCAGGAGGCTATGAAAGAACGTGCGGACGAGTTGGGCGTGCGCCTGATTCTGAACGATGCGCAGCGCAGCCCGGAGCGGCAGGTTCAGCAGATCGAAACGTTTATCGCACAGAAAGTCGACGCCATCGTGCTCAATCCGTGCGAGGTGGAAGCCAGTTCGCCGGCGGTGCAGAAGGCGCTCGCGGCCGGCATCCCGATCGTCAATGTGAACTCTGAGACAAGGGTCAGTCCCACGGCCTTTGTCGGGTCACGCGACGAGGAGTCAGCCCGCATCGGCATGGACTATCTTGCGCGACGGCTGAACGGCACAGGGGGCGTGCTGATGATGGAGGGGTACATGGGACAGGCGGCCCAGATCAAGCGCAGCGCCGGTGCCCGCGATGTGTTGAAAAAACAACCCGGGCTGCAACTGCTGGCTTCACAGTCTGCCGAGTGGGACCGGGCGAAGGCCGTGACCTTGATGGAGAACTGGCTGCAATCGTACGGCAAGAACGTCCGGGCGGTTTTCGCGCAGAACGATGAAATGGCGATGGGTGCCTTGCTGGCCATCGAGCGGGCGGGACGAAAGGACGATATCGTCGTCGTGGGCGTTGACGCCATCCGCGACGCCCTTCAGGCCGTCCGCGACGGCCGCCTCGCCGCCACGGTCTTTCAAGACGGCAGGGGGCAGGGACGTGGCGCAATCGAGACCGCCCTGCACCTGATTCGCAAGGAGCCTTTCACGGGGGAAACCTTTATTCCCTTTCAGTTGGTGACGCAGGAAAACGTCGCAAAATTCATGCCGTGAAAGAGGGCCTGTTCGCGGGCTGACTGAGCAACGGCCGAGTCATTATTGCGGTTGGCCTCAGAAGCGATAATTCGGATTGTCGGGATTGAAGTCGGCGTCGGTCAATTCGGCATTCAGTTTCACATCCTCATACCCGTAGTTTTCGAAAAGCTGATCGTCCCAGTCGAACATGCGGACCTTGACCAGAAGCTTGCTCGCCTCATCTTGGTTGATGAGCACCCGGTAGGCGTCGTAACCTTTCGACTTGTCCTTGGGGAAAACGATTTCCAGTATTTGAGTCTTCCGCGCGTGAATCATTTCCTCGCCGCGTTCAATGAAACTGAGCTCGCCGACCTTGCTCGCTTTATGGACGTTCGACGCGACGGACTTCACAATGTAACCGATCCCGATGTCGGTGAACGGACGGAGGTTGTTTTCCATCAGTGCCGGATGGTGAGGTTCAAGATTCCGCGTGATGAAATGCAGGATACCGCCCCTGTGAACCCTTGCCTTGTTGTCGTTCCAGCCCTCCACATAGAGCAGTTCGCTCCCCTTGTGCGGCTCTGCGATCCACGACAAGTACAGGCTGAAGGGGCTCCTGAACTTGATGAGCATGGTCTCTTCTTGGAGGAGTTTTCCGTCAATCCGTTGCTGCTTGTGAAAGACGGCCGTATAGCGGGTCACCTGGCCGTAAGCGGCCTCCGCCTCTGCGAGCCATTTTTCAGGATCAGTCTGCCCCTGCACGCGTCCCGTTGCCGCCGCCACAGACAGGGCGAGCAGAAGCGGACAGGTGAGCCGACGTGTGTGTGTGAACGTCATAGCGGCCTCCGATACGTGGAACGCCTCGGATCAATCCGTCGGCAGGGTTCCCTCCGGGCGTGCGGTTTGCCCCGCGCCGTTGTTGATTTGGTTTCTGCGGTACTGGTAGTAGGCATCGCGCAGGGAGACATAGGGATCGATGGCGGCTTTCTTGAAGTCCTCGTAATCACCCACCCGGAGCGAGGTGCCGTTCACGGTCTCGTACGCCTTGAGGCCTACGTTGTACTCGAACGTGGGAACCAGATAGGTGACCGGATCGAGAAAGAGATCGCCCGCGTAGCCCACGGTGTCCCGCACATTGGACGGCCCGAGAATGGGCCAGTTGATGTAGATGGAGGTCCCGAACCCATAACGGCCCAGCGTCTGGCCCAGATCCTCGTTGCGCTTTTCCATGTTCCACCGGGTTCGCGCCGGATCGCCGAGCCCCGCCACGCCCACGGTGGTGTTGATGGCGAAGCGTTCGATCTCGACCCAGGCGTCCGTGAATTCGGCTTGCAGCGTGCAGTTCACGAGCCGCACCGGCGTGGTGAGGTTCGAGAAAAAGTTCTTCACGCAGCGCCGCGCCGGCTGCGGCACGGCCCAGGCATAGCCTTTGGAGACCGGCTTCAGGACCCAGAAATACAGCTTGTCGTTGAACTGGAAAAACGCCCTGTTCAGCGGTTCGAGGGGATCCGAAACCACAATCGGTTGGGCCGAAAGTACGACGCCGGGAGCTTCGCCGATGCCCGGCAGGTCCGCGTCTTCCTTTTGATTTCCGGCAATCACGGGCCGCGACGTGTCGTCTGCACCCTGCAGTTGCCCCGGTGTTGTGCTGCGGCATCCGGCACAGCCCAAGAGCAGAAGCGCGAAGAGCCGTAATAGGGCTTTCATAGTACGCCCTCCTGTTTTTTGTCTGCCGCACCTCGGGCCTTCTCACCCGCCTGAGCGTTGATTTTCGCCTTGATTTTAACGATCAGAGTGTCGTAAGACGAACTGTTGAGGATGGCGCCGATCTGACTCCGATAGTTGTTTACCAGGCTGACGCCCTCGATGTTGACATCATAGACCAGCCACCCCGCGTCTTTCTTCAGGACGCGGTAACTGACGGGTATGTCGGCGCCTTTGAGAGTGGAAATCACCACGTCCGCCACCCCGTACGCGCCATCCACCTTGTCGCCTTTGTACAGAATCTTCTCGCCGGAGTAGCTCTCGATTTTGGACATATAGTTCTTCTCGATCAGTTCGCTGAAGAGACCGGTGAACTCTGTGCGCTGCGCCTCGGAAAGGTCACGCCAGTTTTTCCCGATGGCGCTGCGGGACATGGCGGCCCAGTCAAAACGCTCGTCAATCATCTTCCTCATCTGCTTCTGCCGCTCCGCCTCCCTGTCCGTGCCCTTCAGTGCGGGGTCTTGCACAATGGCGAGGATCTTCTCAGTCGTCTGCCTGATCTGGTCCGTGGGGTCTCCCGCTAACGCGAGGGCGGGGAGTGCCAGGGCCAAGAGAAACAGGTTCATCATCATCCGTTGTTTGCAGGGCTTTTTCATAAGTGTTCCTTTCCAGATTTGGTTTTTACAGACCGCCGAAAGCGTACTTGCTGATGAGGGCCTCGATGTCCACGGCCGATTCCGTTTGACGGATACGACCGCCCGGCTTGATGACCTCGTCGGCGGCGCCGGCGCTGATCTGAATGAATTTCTCCCCGATCAGGCCGCGGGTTTTGACTGACACGACGGCATCCTCGTGAATCACCAGGCCGGGCTTGATCTGCAGGACCACGCGGGCCTCGTAGTCCTCGAGGTTGACGCTTTCCACAAGGCCGATGTCCACTCCGGCGACCACTACGGACGAGCCGGTCTTGAGCCCGCCGACGTCGTTGAAGATGGCGAACACCTCGTAACCCGGCTTGCTCCAGAAATCAATCTTTCCAAGCTTAATGGAAAGATATCCCAGGCACAGTATGCCGAAGACCATGAAGGTTCCCACAATCAGTTCGAGATCCAACCTTCCTTTCATAATGCACGCTCCTGTAGTTCGTTCGCTTTCGACTGCGGGGGAGCCTGTTCCCGAGAAGGAAAGGTTTCCGCCGGCAGACTTCCCTGGATAAAATTCCGCACGACAACGTCGTCGGTCTCGAAGATCTCCTTCGGCGTGCCCACAAAACGGATGACGCCACCATACAGCACGGCCACTTTCTGAACATACGCAAAGATGCCCGGGATGGCGTGGGACACAACGATCCCGCTGAACCCGAAACGCTTGTGTGTCGAGGCGATGAGCGCGTGGATCGAGTGTACGATGATCGGGTCGAGCCCCGTGGTCGGTTCGTCAAACAGCATGATCTGCGGTGAACCCACGAGCGCCCGGGCGAGGGCCGCGCGTTTCGCCATGCCGCCGCTCAGTTGGGAGGGGTACTTGTCCTCCGCCCCTGTCAGCCCGACCTGTTTGAGTTCGGCCAGCACCTTTTCCCTGATGTCCTTCTCGCCGAGCCGGGTCTTCTCCCTCAAAGGGAAGGCCACATTGTCAAAGACCGTCAGGGAGTCGAACAGGGCGCCGTTCTGGAACAGGAAGCCGAAGCGGCTGCGCAGGCTCATGAGTTCGGCGTGGCCCAGTCCGAAGATGTCTTTCCCGTTGAACACGATCCTCCCGCTGTCCGGCCGCATCAGGCCGGCCACGTGTTTGAGCAGCACGCTCTTTCCCTCGCCGCTGGGGCCGATGAGCGCGACGACCTCTCCGTCTTGGATCTCGAGCGACGCTCCCCTGAGCACCTCGACGCCTCCGAACGATTTATGCAGGTTGTCAATCGTGATCATTGTGAGCCTCAAAAAAGAACCGAAGTCAAAAGATAGTCGCAGACCAGAATCAGGACCGACGACAGAACCACCGCCTGCGTCGTCGCCTTACTCACGCCCTCCGCGCCGAAGCCGGCGGTGTATCCCTTGTGGCAGCAGACCCAGGCGATGATGCCGCCGAAACAGATCGACTTGTACAGCCCGATCAGCACATCCTTCATTCCCATATAATCAGACATCGAGCCGAAGTAGGTTCCGCCATTGACGCCGAGGAGTTTGCACCCGATCAGGTACCCCCCCAGAATGCCGATCACATTGAAGATGGCCGTCAACAGGGGAAGGCAGATCAGCGCGGCCAGAAGATTGGGGACGACGAGGTAGCGGAAAGGACTCAGGCCCAGGATTTCCAACGCGTCGATCTGCTCCGTGATGCGCATGATCCCCAACTCCGCCGTCACCGCCGATCCCGCGCGGCCGGTCACCATCAGCGCGGCCATCACGGGGCCCAGTTCACGCAGCAGCGCCAAGGCGACCATCGGTCCGAGCAAGGCCGTGGAACCCACCCGCGAGAGGGTGTAGAAGCCCTGGAACCCGAGCACCATGCCGGTGAACGCGCCGGTCAGCACGATCACGAGCAAGGAGTCGAATCCGATGAACTTGATTTGCTTGAGGAGACGGAAGAACTTCAGCGGCGGCGCGAAGGTGAAAAACAGCGCCTGAACAAGGAAAATCCCCATTCTGCCCATGTTGCTGATGACCGACAGGGGGACGCGTCCCAGCCCTCTGATCGGAGTCAGCAGCCATCTGTCGGCCTGATTTCCCATACGTGAAGCTTTCTTCGCTACCGGTCTTAAAGGCGCCAATTGACGAAACCGTGATCTTCCATAAAGTTGCCGTATTATAACAAAACAGCTTTATAACAAGAAGGAGTTATGGACGCGCATAGATTATAAGTTTGTAATGCTGTGGCAGGCGTTGCACAGACCAGAGCGGTCGGCAACTTCGCGGGGAATGGGTGATTGCCAAGGCGGGCTGCGGCGTGTAAAATAATGACAAAACGAGGAAACGCCATGAGTGCAAACAAGAACAATCGATTAGATAAAACTTTTCCGCCTGACGTGTTGCGCAACATGGACGCCTATTGGCGGGCCGCCAACTATCTGTCGGTCGGGCAAATCTACCTCTACGGCAATCCTCTCTTGAAAAAACCGCTGAAGCTTGAACACATCAAACCGCGCCTGCTCGGGCACTGGGGTACGACGCCGGGCCTGAACTTCATCTACGTTCACCTGAACCGCGTGATCAAAGAGCGCGATCTGAATGTGCTCTATGTCGCCGGCCCGGGCCACGGCGGTCCGGGGCTGGTCGCCAACACGTATTTGGAGGGCACGTACAGCGAAGTGTATCCGGCCATTTCGCAAGACGAAGAGGGACTCGGCCGCCTGTTCAAGCAGTTCTCCTTCCCAGGCGGCATTCCGAGCCACGTCGCGCCGGAGACGCCCGGCTCGATGCACGAGGGCGGCGAGCTGGGCTATTCGCTGTCGCACGCGTTCGGCGCGGCGTTCGACAATCCCGACCTGCTGGTCGCCTGTGTCGTGGGCGACGGCGAAGCCGAGACCGGCCCGCTCGCCACAAGCTGGCACTCGAACAAGTTTCTCAATCCCGTCCACGACGGCGCGGTGCTGCCCATCCTGCACTTGAACGGCTATAAGATTGCCGGGCCGACCGTGCTGGCCCGCATCCCGCATGACGAGTTGGAAGCGCTCTTCCGCGGCTACGGGTACACGCCGTATTTTGTCGAGGGCGACGATCCGATGGCGATGCACCAGCTCATGGCGGCCACGCTCGATACGGTGGTCGCCGACATTCAGCGCATTCAGCGCGACGCGCGGGCCGGTGGATTCAAGGAGCGCCCGCGCTGGCCCATGATCATTCTGCGTTCGCCGAAGGGCTGGACCGGCCCCAAGGCCGTGGACGGCAAGCCGACCGAAGGGACGTTCCGCTCGCACCAGGTGCCGATGGGCGAGATGAGCCATCCGGGGCACGTGAGGATTCTGGAGACGTGGCTGAAGAGCTATCGGCCGCAGGAGCTGTTCGACGAAACCGGCAGGCTGCGCCCCGACCTCGCGGCGCTGGCTCCGCAAGGCGCACGGCGCATGAGCGCCAACCCGCACGCCAACGGCGGTCTCCTGCTGCGCGACTTGCGCCTGCCGGACTTCCGCGACTACGCGGTGAAGGTGCCGAAGCCCGGCGTTGTGGAGGGCGAGGCGACGCGCGTCCAGGGTGAGTTCATCCGCGACGTGGTGAAAATGAACGCCGCCAACTTCCGCGTGTTCAGTCCGGACGAGACGGCCTCGAACCGCTGGGGCTCGGTTTTCGAGGTGACGGACCGTTGCTCGACCGCTGAAATCCTGCCCGGCGACGACCATGTCGCGCCCGACGGACGCGTGATGGAGATGTTGAGCGAACACCAGTGCGAGGGCTGGCTGGAGGGTTACCTGCTGACGGGCCGCCACGGCTTCTTCTCCTGTTACGAGGCCTTCATCCACATCGTGGACTCGATGTTCAACCAGCACGCCAAGTGGCTCAAGGTGTGCAACCACATCCCGTGGCGGCGGCCCATCGCGTCGCTCAACTACCTGCTGTCGTCCCACGTTTGGCGGCAGGACCACAACGGGTTCAGCCATCAGGACCCCGGTTTCATTGACCACGTCGTCAACAAGAAGTCGGAAATCGTCCGGATCTATCTGCCGCCGGACGCGAACACGCTGCTCTCGGTCACCGACCACTGCCTGCGCAGCCGCAACTACGTGAATGTGGTCGTCTCCGGTAAGCAGCCTGACCTGCAGTGGCTCGACATGGATTCGGCCGTCAAGCATTGCACCGCCGGCATCGGCGTCTGGCCGTGGGCCAGCAATGATCAAGGGAGCGAGCCGGATGTGGTCATGGCGTGCTGCGGCGACGTGCCGACACGCGAAACGCTGGCCGCCGTCGAGTTGCTGCGGCAGCATTTCCCCGAATTGAAAGTCCGGGTGATCAACGTGGTGGATCTGATGAAACTCCAGCCGCAGAGCGAACACCCGCACGGCCTGAGCGACAAGGACTTCGACACGCTGTTCACGACCGACAGGCCGATCATTTTCGCTTTTCACGGGTACCCGCTGCTCATCCACCGGCTGACCTATCGGCGGACGAACCACAAGAATCTGCATGTGCGCGGCTACAAGGAAGAGGGCACGACCACCACGCCCTTTGACATGACGGTGATGAACGACCTCGACCGTTTTCACCTCGTCGGCGATGTGATCGACCGCGTGACCGGCTTGGGCGCCCGTGCGGCATATGTCAAACAATGGCTCAGGGACAAGCTCCTCGACCACAAGGCCTACATCCGTCAACATGGCGAAGACCTGCCGGAGATCCGGAACTGGACGTGGGGCCGTGGCGTTGCGGCGAGCGGAAAACCGCTGGCGGAGAAGGCTCGTCCGCCGAAACGGTACTGACGGCGGAGCAGCGGAGGCAAGCATGGATAACAAGGCCCGTTCACCGAATCTCGGCGTGGTTGACGCTGTGCGCGGCAGCGTCGTGGACGTCCGGTTCGAAGCGCACTTGCCGCCGATCTACTCGGTGCTTCGCGCCGGAAACAATGGTGAAATCGTTATCGAAGTGCTGATGCAGCGCGACGCGGGTCTGGTGCGCGGGATCGCTTTGACGACCACGCAGGGGCTCGCCCGCGGCATGGCGGTTGAGGACACGGGCGGGCCGCTAAAAGTGCCGGTGGGCAAGGGCATTCTCTCGCGGATGTTCGACGTGTTCGGCAATGTCATTGATCGGCAGGCGGCGCTGTCCGATGTCGAATGGCGCTCGGTACACCGTGCGCCGCCGCCGCTGTCCCGTCGCTCGTCCAAGACGGAGATCTTTGAAACGGGCATCAAGGTCATCGATGTGCTCGTGCCGCTGGAGAACGGAGGCAAGGCGGGCCTCTTCGGTGGGGCGGGTGTGGGCAAGACGGTGCTGCTCACCGAAATGATTCACAACATGGCCGGGAATCAGAAGGGCGTCAGCGTTTTTTGCGGCATCGGCGAGCGCTGCCGCGAGGGCGAGGAGCTTTACCGCGACATGAAGGACGCCGGCGTGTTGCCGAACACGGTGATGGTCTTCGGCCAGATGAACGAGCCGCCGGGCGCCCGCTTCCGGGTGGGCCATGCGGCGCTGACGATGGCCGAGTATTTTCGCGACGACGAGCATCGCGACGTTCTGCTGATGATCGATAACATCTTCCGCTTCATTCAGGCCGGCTCGGAGGTGTCCGGCCTGATGGGGCAGATGCCGTCGCGCCTGGGCTATCAGCCCACGATGGCCACCGAGCTGTCGGCGCTTGAGGAGCGCATCGCCAACACCGATACCGGCGCCATCACCTCCATCCAGGCGGTGTATGTGCCTGCGGACGATTTCACCGATCCGGCCGCAGTGCATACCTTTTCGCATCTCTCCTCCACCGTCGTGCTTTCGCGGCAGCGGGCGAGCCAAGGACTCTATCCGGCCATCGATCCGCTGCAGTCCCGCTCCAAGATGGCGGCCCCGGGCATCGTCGGCGAGCGGCACTACGGCGTGGCGCAGGACGTTCGGCGGACGCTCGCGCAATACGAGGAACTCAAGGACATCATCGCCATGCTTGGCCTTGAACAGCTTTCGCCGGAGGACCGCAACGTGGTCGCCCGCGCCCGCCGGCTGGAACGTTTTCTCACCCAGCCTTTTTTCACGACCGAGCAGTTCACCGGACTCAAAGGAAAGCTTGTCAGTCTCGAAGACGCGCTGGACGGCTGTGAGCGGATCTTGCGCGATGAGTTCAAGAATTACCCCGAGAGCGCGTTCTACATGATAGGGACGATTGCCGAGGCTAAGGAAAAAGCGAAGTCCGTGGTGAACCCTCAACCGGAGGTCAAGCATGCCGTCGCCACTCATGAAGCTTAAGATTCTTCTGCCCTTTCAAGTGTTCGCCGAGAAAAGCGGGGTGTCGCGCATCGTGGCGGAGACGCGCGAGGGTTCGTTTGGACTCTTGCCGCACCGGCGTGACTGCGTCGCGGCGCTGGTGCCCGGGATTCTGACCTATGAAACCGATGCGGAGGGCGAGGTCTTCGTGGCCGTGGATGAAGGGGCGCTGGTCAAAACCGGCCCCGATGTGTTCGTTTCCGTGCGGCGGGCGATGGTCGGGTCGGATCTCGGCGACTTGCGCGATTCGGTGGAGCGGGCGTTTCTGACTCTGGATGAGAACGAGCAGAACGTGCGCTCGATCATGGCGAAACTGGAAATGGGGCTGCTGCGTCGCCTGGGGAACTTTCAGCATGAATGACGAATCACACAGCCATTCGAAAAGCGAGCCGACGCTGGCTGGCCAGGTCGGTGCGAAGGCGGCCCGCAAGCTCAAGGCGCGCAAATCCAAGCAGGGCGTTTGGTTCGGCTTAGGGATGATGGGGCTCGTCGGCTGGTCGGTTGTCGTTCCGACGCTGCTCGGCGCGGCGCTCGGCCTCTGGCTGGACAAGCACCATCCGGGAAAGCAGTCCTGGACCCTGGCGCTCTTGGTGGCCGGGCTCACGCTCGGCTGTTTCAACGCGTGGCATTGGGTCGCCAAAGAGGACAAGGCTATGCGGGATGAACGGGAGGGGGACGATGAATGAAACGCTGACAGCGGTGCTGGCGTGTGCGGCGGGCGGGCTGCTCGGCGCGGTATTTTTCGGAGGCCTGTGGTGGACTGTGCGCAGAGGCGTCGCTTCCGAGCACGCGGCGTTTTGGTTTTTGGGAAGCTCGCTCGCGCGGACAGCCATCGTCTTGGCCGGCTTCTATTTCGTCTCGGCGGGTCGTTGGGAGCGGCTGCTGCTGTGCCTCCTCGGCTTTGTCATGGCGCGCCTTGTTGTAATGTGGCTGACGAGGCTGCCGAAAGAGCGTCAAGCCAGCCCGGCAGAGGAGGTCCGCCATGCGCCTTAGTCCCGATTCGATGATCTTCTGGCAGCACGGTTTCGTCAAACTGAACGCCACGATCGTGTTCACGTGGGGGCTGATGCTTGTGCTGACTGTCGGCGCGAAACTCATCACGCGCAACCTTTCCGTCGGCCTGAAGCGCTCCCGCTGGCAGAACCTCTTGGAAATCGTCGTCACCTCCATCGAGAAACAGATCGAAGAGGTCGGGCTCCGCCAGCCGGAAAAGTATATCGGTTTTCTGGGCACGCTTTTTCTGTTCATCGCGTTGTCCGCTCTCTGCACCGTCATCCCCGGCTACGAGCCTCCGACGGGCTCGCTCTCGACCACGGCGGCACTCGCGCTATGCGTGTTTGTGGCCGTGCCGGTTTTCGGCATCCAAGATCAGGGTCTGGGCGGCTACCTCAAGTCCTACGCGGAGCCGACAGTCATCATGTTGCCGTTCAACATCATCAGTGAGCTTTCGCGCACGCTGGCCCTGGCCGTCCGCCTGTTCGGCAACATGATGAGCGGGGCGATGATCATCGCTATTCTGCTCACCATCACCCCTTTCCTTTTTCCGATCGTCATGACGGCGCTCGGCCTGCTCACCGGCATGGTCCAAGCCTACATCTTCAGCATTTTGGCGGCGGTTTACATCGCGGCGGCCATGCGCACCCGCGAGCCTGAACCGGCGCCTACTCCGTGAAACAAGTACAAACAAGCAAAGGACACACTATGGACAGCATGACCCTCATCGCGGTTGCTTCAGTCGTCACAGCCGGACTCACGACCGGCTTCGGGTGCATGGGGCCTGCGCTGGGCGAGGGAAAGGCGGTCGCGACGGCGCTGAGCGCATTGGCCCAGCAGCCCGACGCCTCCGCCACCATCACCCGGACCTTGTTTGTCGGTCTGGCCATGATCGAGTCCACGGCCATCTACTGCTTCGTGGTCTCGATGATCCTCATCTTCGCCAACCCGTTCTGGAGCCACGTCATCGCCCAAACCGCAGGAAAGTAACCCATGCTCATCGACTGGTTCACCATCTTTGCGCAAGCGCTCAACTTCCTCATTCTGGTGTGGCTGATGAAGCGCTATCTCTACAAGCCCATTCGTCTCGCCATCGACGCCCGGGAGAAGCGGATCGCCGCGGAACTCGCGGACGCCGACGCGAAAAAGGCCGAAGCCCAAAAAGAGCGCGACGCGTTCCAGGCTAAGAACGAGGCGTTCAACCTGCAGCGCGCCGCACTCTTGACTCAGGCGACGGACGAGGCGAAGGCCGAACGTCAGCGGCTCATCGAGGCCGCGCGCGTTGCGGCGGACGCGTTGGATGCCCGGCTGCAGGAAAAGCGGACAACAGACGCCCGCAACCTGAATCAAGCCATCCTCAGCCAAGCACAGCAGGAGGTGTTTGCCATCGCGCGAAAGGCACTGGCCGATCTCGCCGCAACGAGTCTGGAAGAGCGCATGGCCGAGGTGTTCACCCGCCGCTTGCGCCAGATGGACGGCCCGGCGAAAGAGGGACTCGCCGAGGCCCTTAGGACAGCGTCCGCACCCGCGCTTGTCCGCAGCGCGTTTGACCTGCCCGCTGAGCCACGCGAGGCGATCCAACGCGCGCTCAACGAGACCTTTTCCGCGGACATCCGCGTCCGGTTCGAGACCGCACCCGATCTGATCAGCGGGATCGAGCTCGTCGCGAATGGTCAGAAAGTGGCTTGGAGCATCGCGGACTATCTGCTGTCGCTGGAAAAGGGCATCGGAGAACTTCTGGACAAGCAAGCCACGTCCGAGCCAAAGACGGTCTAATTAAAGTCGCCTATGAGCACTGAACCTGAAAGTCTGCAGAGTGTCTTTGACCGCGCGTTTTCCGGAATGAGCCAGGTGCGGGGAGCCTTCGCGCCGCAACTGGAGCTTCGGGAGGTGGGCACGATCACCAGCGTCGCCACCGGCATCGCCAAGGTGTCGGGGCTGCCCGGTGTCGGCTATGACGAATTGGTGACGTTCTCCGGCGGCGTGTTCGGCATCGCGTTCAACGTGGACGCGGATGAAATCGGCGTCGTGCTGCTCGGCGACTACTGGCATTTGCAGGCGGGCGATGAGGTCGGACGCACGGGCCGGGTGATGGACGTGGCTGTGGGCGACGGGTTGCTGGGGCGCGTCATCGACCCGCTCGGCCAGCCGCTTGACGACAGCGGGCCTGTGATCTCTACCGTGCGCCTGCCCATCGAACGTCCATCTCCGCCCATCATGGACCGCGCTCCGGTCACCGAGCCCCTCCAGACCGGCCTCAAAGTCATCGACGCTCTCATTCCGATCGGGCGCGGCCAGCGCGAGCTGATCTTGGGTGACCGGCAGACGGGGAAGACCGCCATTGCCATCGACACCATCCTCAACCAGCGCGGCAAGAATGTCGTGTGCGTCTACTGCGCCATTGGCCAGCGCGCGTCCTCGGTGGCGAAGGCGGTGGCCGTCTTGCGGGAGAACGGCGCGATGGCCTACACCACCGTAGTCGTGACCGAGGGCAACGACCCGCCCGGTCTCGCCTATATCGCGCCTTACGCCGCGACCAGCATCGCCGAGTATTTTATGGAGGCGGGCCGCGACGTGCTGATCGTCTATGACGACCTCACGCATCACGCCCGCGCCTATCGCGAGCTTTCCCTGCTGCTCCGCCGCCCGCCCGGCCGCGAAGCTTTTCCCGGCGACATCTTTTATATTCATTCGCGGCTGCTGGAGCGGGCGACGCATCTGTGCAAGGAGCGCGGGGGCGGCTCGCTCACCGCCTTGCCCATCATCGAAACCGAGGCGCAGAACATTTCCGCCTACATTCCGACCAACCTGATTTCCATTACGGACGGACAGCTCTACCTCTCGCCGGCGCTGTTTGAATTGGGCGTGTTGCCTGCGGTCGATGTCGGCAAATCCGTTTCGCGCGTCGGCGGCAAGGCGCAGCGGGCGACCTGCCGCG
>JANYBJ010000072.1 GCA_025360845.1 bacterium | reverse complement strand
AAAGCCGGAGGGAGGGAGAAGGCTGTCAGGTGTTTAGGCTGTTAGGCTGTTCAACTCCTAAATTCTCCCTAACTCCTCACAGGTGGTTAGTGTAGTGTCCCTTAAATGGCTATACACATGACAGTCACCTTAAACCGGTTTATTTTGACAGGATTTTCAGGACTAACTCGTTATTCATCCTGTTTCATCCTGCCATCCTGTCAATCGAATTTAAGGTACACTGTCTAGTTATTTGCGGGACACTGCATGAGGTGTCTTTGTGGTGGAAATTCTAGGTTGCGGGCTCCGCCCGCGTTAGAGATTCCCGGCGGCGGAGCCGTTGTATTAGTGATCTGCCCGGAAAAAGGCGCTTTCAAGACCGTCGATGGCCGGATGTCATGCGACGGCCGCGTCATCGACTACCGTGCCTCTGCCCAATAGGAAGACAATCATGGCCGACATCGCGCAGCGCTTTCCGCAAAACCCGCTCCTGACACCGTCGGATATTCAGCCCAGCCGACCGGGGCTCGAAATCACCTGCCTCCTCAATCCGGGCGTGTTCCGGTTCAACGGCAAGATCTGGCTGCTTCTTCGCGTTGCCGAGCGCCCGGTCCAGAAACCCGGCGTGACATCCTTCCCGATTTTCGACGCGAACGGCCAGATCGAGATCCTCGAATTCGACAACGCCGAACCCAGGCTCGACCGCACCGATCCGCGCGTCATCCGCTTCGACGGACGCCATTACCTCACCACCCTCTCGCACCTCAGGCTTGTCTCAAGCACAGACGGCATACGGTTTGCGGAAGACCCGTCCTATCCCCCGCTCTTCGGGCAAGGCGAACTGGAGACCTATGGCATCGAGGATTGCCGCGTGGTTCAGATGGGCGAAACCTATTACCTGACTTACACCCAAGTCTCGCACCACGGAGTCGGCGTCGGATTACGCAGCACAAAGGATTGGCTCGCCTTCACCCGGCACGGCATGATGATCCCGCCGCACAACAAAGACTGCGCACTCTTCGGCGAACCCGTTGGCGGGAAGTTCTTCGCCCTGCACCGACCCAGCAGCCCCGAACTCGGAGGCAACTACATCTGGCTGGCCGAGTCCCCCGACCTTGAATACTGGGGAAGGCACCGCTGCCTGGCCCACACGCGCCCCGGCCGGTGGGACAGCGCCCGAATCGGAGCCGGGGCCTCGCCGGTCAAAACGGACCGCGGTTGGCTCGTGATCTATCACGGGGCCAACGAAAAGCACCGCTACTGCCTGGGTGCCATGCTGCTCGATCTCAACGATCCCGCCCGCGTCATCGCCCGCACAACCGAGCCCGTCATGGAGCCCGTCGCGGACTATGAGCGGAGCGGATTCTTCGGCAATGTGGTCTTCACCAACGGCCACCTTGTGAACGGCGACACCCTCACGCTCTACTACGGCGCCTCCGACACCGTCATCTGCGGTGCCCGACTTTCCTTGAGATCCATCCTCAGCCGCTTGATCGACTGAAGCCATGTGCCACTCTACTCACCCATTCCCTCACACCGCGTCGCGACCGCAGCAAGTCCGTTTAACCCGAGTTCGCCAGTTGGGCGGTATTTTATTTTGGACGCCGAGTGATACCGTTCGCGCAGCCGCCCGACGCCCGCCCGCTGCCCCGCGTCCCGCTCCCGGCGGGCGAAGAATCCCGGCATCGCCAGACACGAACGCGCCGCCCTCTTCATCCCGGTCATAACAACCTCCCTCACCCCTCCGCCGGGGCCGTCCCCGTCCGCTCGTACAGCGCCGCCAGACACTCCTTAGCCATCGGGCGCACCTCCCGCGCCGCCAGCCGTTTCAGCGCCTCTCTCGGAATCCCGAGTTTGCGCGAAATACGCGCCGCGATCTCGGCGTTCTTTCCAGAAACTTTAATAACGGCATCGCTCATCAAACCCTCCCCTTCCCTTTTTCGATCCCTATTTCCAACGCAACAAGAGCCTTCTGAACAGCCAACGTTTTGTTTGGCTTTCCTTCCTTGCTTAACAAAATGGAAAGCCGTTCCAGACGCTCCATGTCAGAGGAATCAGTCTCGTTTCAAAAACTTCGGGGCTCTCTCGCCCCACGATTTACAGCGGGATGCAAGAGCTGGAGAAGATGGGGTTTACGCTTCAGTCCAACAAGAAGTCACACGAGGGGGGAGACCGTCCGGACCGCGACGGGCAGTTCGCGGACGACGCCGAACTGAACATCCGCGCCTGCCATTTTCCGCCCGGAACGAGCAAGTGGAACAAGATCGAGCACCGCATGTTTTCCGTGATCTCGATGAATTGGCGGGGACGCCCGCTGACCTCCGTGGAGGTGATCGTAAGCCTTATCGCAGCGACAAGCACAAAGACGGGACTTAAATCAAGGCGGCAAAAAGCAACAAGACGTATGCGTGCGGAGAGAGGATTTCAGATGAGGAACTGCAACAGCTAAGGATTCTGAAAACCGACATCCATCCGGAGTGGAACTATGCCGTCCGACCGCATACATTGTAAACTTTGTTTATGAACGACTCCTAAGATAAGGCGCTCTCTCATTCCTAATCGTAATCATGATCGTAATCTCTCCATCAGAACGGATTAAGATTAAGAGCAAGATTATGCTTAAGACTCGCCATGTCGCTTAACTTAGCGCCATTCAAATCTGTCCCTTAGTACGCTATCCCGGCGCACCGAATCTGCCCGACCCCGTCAATTGAACAGCAGCGGCTTTATCCGCCAGTCTTTATCCTTGTCATGGCCCGGCTCGGTCACCCGTGGCCGACGCTCGCGCAGCCGGACCGATTCGATGCCCAAGCGATACCCTTGTGACAGTGGGTTTTTACCCGCGGCGTCGAGGCGCAACACATGGCGGCCGGGCTCTGGCCAGAAATCGAGCAGGTGAACTTCCTCGCTGATGATCTTGGCGCTGTATAGATCGATGACCCCGCCCAGTTTGACTCCGTCAAGGGTGGCCTGGAACATGCCATAGTCCTCGGCTTTGGTCATGTTCAGCAACAGCCGCAGCGGCTCCTTTTTCTGCACCTCGAAGGGGATGTCGATCCAGGCGCCCTCCTGTTTTTCCGGCGAGTAGAAGAGCTGCGCACCCTCGTAAAGATCCAAAGCCTGAGCCGCGGCCTCGCCGTTGCCATGGTGCTGCGCCTGGGTGAAATCGCGCGCGTAAGCAATCACACGTTCGAGGCTGGGCAGCTTGCGCTCCCGCGCATGTGGAGCGCGCTCTTTGAACGTCGGCTCCCCGGTCTGATACCAAAAGGCCACGCTGGAATAATCATCCTCGCGCTCGTTCCAGCTCGTGGTTTTTTGATTCGCGTTCTCATCGGGCGAGATCCAGCCGAAATGCTCCATCGTCACTTTGATGCCCGTGTTGAACACCAATGGATCGTTGATGTGCCAGCGATAGGCGCAGGTATGCCCGCCCACGATGCCCCACTGATCAAAATAGGATACGCCAAAATACGGCGTGCCGGTTTTCTTCAAGCCCCACGCCGACAGGAAATAATCCTCGGTGCCGGTGCCCCAGACGGATGCCTTTTTCTCGCCGTCGATGTAGCCAAAAAACAAGTTGTTTTACCACGAAGACACGAAGTGTACGAAGAAACACAAAGCCAGAGGGAGGGAGAAGGCTGTTAAGTGTTTAGGCTAACCTTTATTAACGTTTGAGAATAAACGTGCCGGACCCTTTCGGCAAGCGGAATCGTCTTACTGCAATCGATGTCGGCATTGTTTGGAATCCTCTTGTCCGGTGAGCCTCTGTTCGCTATCGTAAATCACCCTTTTTTGAACTTGCACACTTCGGTTTTTCGGCGTAACGTGTACTAAAAATTAACAAAATAGTTGCTTGTACCGGTTGTCGTTTTCGATACCGGCAAAGGAGTTCGCGTATGCTCTCGCGTGTCTATTCCGGTGCCGTCTACGGCGTCAATGCTTATGCTGTTGAGATCGAGGTCAACGCCGGCCGCGGCGATTCGCAGTTCGTGATCGTCGGCCTGCCCGACGCCGCCGTGCGCGAGAGCAAGGACCGCGTCTGGACCGCGATGAACAACTCCGGCTTCCGGCCCACCCTCGGTCGCACCACCATCAACCTCGCGCCCGCCGACATCAAAAAGGAAGGCCCGGTTTATGACCTGCCCATCGCGGCAGGTCTGCTCGCCGCCACGGGCGAGGCCGAGATGCCGCACCTCGACCAGTACGCGCTTATCGGCGAACTCGCGCTCAGCGGCGAGATCCGCCGCGTGCGCGGCGTCCTGCCGGTCACCCTTGAGATGCGGCGCCAAGGCAAGCGCGGCATCCTCGTTCCCGCCGACAACGCCGAAGAGGCCGCCGTGGCCGAAGGCATCGACGTCTACCCCGTGCGCCACCTGCGCGAGGCCATCGATTTCCTCTCCGGCAAACTGCACCTCGACCCTTTCAAGATCAACCTCTCCGACCTTATTGAGCGCGAACGTCAGCACACGGATGATTTCGCCGATGTGAAAGGTCAGGAGACCGCCAAGCGCGCCATCGAGGTCGCCGTCAGCGGCGGTCATAATATTTTAATGATCGGGTCCCCCGGCGCGGGCAAGACCATGCTTGCCCGGCGCATCGCCTCGATCCTGCCGGAGTTGACGCTGGAGGAGGCGCTCGAAGCCACGCGCATCCACAGCGTGGCCGGCACGCTCAAGAGCCACCAGGCGCTGGTCCTGCACCGCCCCTTCCGCTCGCCCCACCACCCCATCTCGGACGCGGGCTTGCTGGGTGGCGGCACACACCCCTTGCCGGGCGAGGTGAGCCTCGCGCACCGCGGCGTGCTCTTCCTCGACGAACTGCCCGAATTCCACCGGAACGTGTTGGAGGTGCTGCGGCAGCCGCTGGAAGACGGACACGTGACGATCTCGCGTGCGGTCGCCACACTCGATTTTCCTTCGCAGTTCATGCTGGTGGCGGCGATGAACCCCTGCCCGTGCGGCTATGCGGGCGACCCCAAGCGCGAATGCCGCTGCACCTCAACCAAGATCCAAGCCTACCGCAACAAGATCTCGGGGCCGCTGCTGGACCGCATCGACATCCACATCGAGGTGCCGCCCGTGCGCTACCACGACCTCAGCACGCTCGCGCACGGCGAAGCCTCGTCCGTTATCCGCGAGCGCGTGGCCGTCTGCCGCACCCGCCAGCGCGAGCGCTTCAGACACGTGCCGCGCGTCGCCTGCAACGCCGCCATGTCCACACGCGAGGTCCAGTCCTTTTGTGCCCTCGGCGCCGATGCGTCCGAACTGCTCAAGATGGCGATGAGCGAACTGAACTTCAGCGCCCGCGCCTACGACCGCATCGTCAAGGTTGCCCGCACGATCGCCGACATGGCCGACGCCGACACCATCGGCGCCAACCACATTTCCGAAGCGATCCAGTACCGTTCCCTCGACCGCATGATGTGGATCTAAAAGAACCTTTTCAAGCTTACCGAGCACACGTATGAACAACCCCTTCCCCACCCCCGCCTTTGTTGTCGATGCCGCCGCGATCGAGCGCAACCTGAACATTCTCGCGCAGGTTAAGCAGCGCGCGGGCTGCCGCATCCTGCTCGCGCTGAAAGCCTTCTCCATGTTCAGCGTCTTCCCGCAGATGCGGCGCGTGCTCGACGGCTGCTGCGCCAGCTCGGTACACGAGGCCCGCCTCGGACGCGAGACCTTCGGCGGCGAAGTCCACGCCTTCGCGGCAGCCTTCTCGGAGGCCGACATGCGCGAACTCACCGGCCTGGCCGACCACGTCACGCTCAACTCTTTCGCCCAGTGGCACCGGTTCCAGCGCATCCTGTCCGAGAGCGGCGCATCGGTCACCTGCGGCCTGCGCATCAACCCGGAGCACTCGGAGGGACACACCGAACTCTACGACCCCTGCGCCCCCAGGTCGCGCCTCGGCGTGCGCCGCGACGCCTTCGACGGCGAGCGTCTCACCGGCCTGACCGGGCTGCACAGCCACACGCTCTGCGAGCAGGACGCCGCGCCGTTCGCGCGCACCGTGGCCGCCCTGGAGCAGCGCTTCGGCGACCTGCTGCCGCGCCTCGCGTGGATGAACTTCGGCGGCGGGCACCACATCACGCGTCCCGGCTACGACATCGGACTGCTCTGCGACACGCTGCGCGGGTTCCGCCAGCGCCACCCGAACATCACGACGATTTATCTTGAACCCGGCGAGGCCTGCGCCCTCAACGCGGGCACGCTTGCCGCGACCGTGCTGGACGTGGTCCACAACGAGATGCCGATCGCGATCCTTGACGCCTCCTGCACCTGCCACATGCCCGACGTGTTGGAGATGCCCTACCGCCCGCGCGTCTTCCGCGACGCGGCCTGGCAGGGCGAAGCCTCGCCGGGGCCGCAGGCCGACGTCGGCTGCGAGCCCGGCGAGAAACCGCACACCGTGCGGCTGGCGGGCGCCTCCTGCCTGGCCGGGGACACCATCGGCGACTGGTCGTTCGACACGCCGCTCAAGCCCGGCGACCGCGTGATCTTCGAGGACATGGCGCATTACACCATGGTCAAGACCAACACCTTCAACGGCATCGGTCTGCCGCACATCGCTCTGCGCGAAACAGACGGTTCCGTGCGCGTGACCCGCTCCTTCGGCTATGCCGATTTCAAGTCGCGCCTGTCGTAAGCCTCAACCGTTGCAGTCTCACACTGGATGGCAAGTGTCCTCACGCGCCGCTGCGCATCGACCGGCGGCTCGACAGAGTCTCGCCCTCCACTGGTTTTTGCGCACGCCCCGCCAACGCCGGCCACACCCACGCCGCGACGACCGCACACTCCAGCCCGAACGGCAGATAGCCCGTGAAGCCCACCGCCGGCATCTCGAAAATCTGGAACGCGTGAACGTACGGCACCGCGTAGACCCACTTGGCGTAGCTGTGGAAATTCCACATCTCCCAGAAACAGCCGCAGAGCAGCGCCGCCAAAGCGAATCTGACCGCCAGTCGCCAATCGCCGCGAGTCAGTCCGTCAAGCACCGTCGGCTCGCCCATCAACACCTGCACCACGAGGAACACGGCCAGCGGAGAGATCCAGAGCAGAGGATAAGTGAGATCAGGGCAGAACACGATGCCCGTCAGCCCGGCGGCAGCCGTCAGCGCCAGCCCCGCCACGCTGGCCGGGCGCTGCACATCGAACCGCGCGAACCCGCAGAGCCGACCGTCCGCGAACGGTCGGAACGTGCCCAGCCATTCTGCCGTGGCCGTCACCGCAGGCAGCACCGTCGCGAAACTGCACGTCGCGTAGAAGGCGTACTCCCACGCGTTCATGCCATCGACGCCCCGGTAATACCAGTTCCACACGTAGCGGTTGAGGTACTCGAAGAACCACCAGAACGCCGCGCTCACAGGGAAAAGCAGCGCATACGGTCCGGGATACGAGGTCATCAGGCAGCGTCCGCTGCGCTTCACGGTCCATGCGTTCACCGCGAGGATATAGGCCGCCCACAACGGCAGGAAGGTGTGCGCCTGCAACGGCGCGAACCACGCGAAGCGGCTCCACGCCAACACCCATGCGACCGCGCCCAGCGCCACTCCGCACCAGCCGAACCACGGAAACCGGCCTTCCCCCTTGAACGTTGAGCGTTCCCCCGAAGCGACCGCAACATCACCGCTGGAGGGCTCGCGTCCCAGCGAGCCGCCACCCCTCGCGAGCCGCCACACGAACGGCGCGATCACCGCCAGCACGCCCGCCGCCAATCCGAGGAAAACCGGCCACGAGAAGGGCCGCCGCATGTTCCAGAGCTTCGACGGATCGAGGCCCCAGTCCTCCGTGCGCGGCGGGAACGTGCGGACCCCTTCAAGCACCTCATGCCTGCCGCCCAGCCAAGCGCACGCCAGCGGCACGCCCAGCAACACCGCCGCCAACACGAGGTAATGGATGATTTTCCTTCGCATGACTGCCTGCAACCTTACAACAGTCAACTCCGTCGGTCAACCCGCCGTTTGACAAGGATTTTTGGAATCCGCAATCTGCGGTCTGCGGTCACACGAAAATCGGAGTTGACTTTATTTGCCCCCTCCCTACATAATCAGAATACATTATCAGTGCCGGAACCTTTCTCACTCACGTCATGGTGGCGTGTGGCGCATTCCGGTTCGGGTTATGGAATACCCGTGAAAGGGGACAGAAAATGAAGCAGGTTCTTGTTCTCGGAATGATGGTCGCAGGGCTTTCAGGCTGTTCGTCTGTGCAGCAAACGTCTTCAGACACCCCGCCTTGCAGGATGGTGCCTCTGCTCATGTCGTACGAAGCGATGGATCCTGCGTCACAGTATGATCGCATCGTGACGGAGCTGCGGGGGGTGGGCGTCGCCCTTCAGCTGTATGCCCGCGACCACGGCGGCCAGCTCCCGCCCAGGCTCACGGCGCTCGTGAGCGGCAAGTATCTGCCGGCCGACGGACTTGTCTCCAGCGCGGATCCCACCGGCGGCAAGGAGGGCGGCGTTCCCAACAGTTATGCGGAGTGGGGCCAGGCGACAGAGACTGACGAGAGCGGCTCAAGTTACCTCTACGAATTCAGCGAGGCCCCGTGCAAGTGGGACTGGAAAACCACCCTCGGCGCCAACGTCAACCCGTCGGATGTGGACACGAACAAGGACGGGACCGTGTCCTGGTCAGAGGTCAAGAACTGGCAACTTCTTCATGGCGATATCGTCCAGCAGCCGAACAACAAGCCTTATGCCAAGGACAAGTTTCCCGTCGTTCGCTGTTACTGGTATCAGTACCCGAACTCGTACTCCAACGTCACCGCACGCTCCGTGCTGAACCTGGCCGTCGACCAGAAGACGGTGTTCATTTCACAGCCCTGGTGGGAGAAAGACCAATAACAGCCCTCTGATGGACCAAGGCCCGCAGGACGCCGTCAAGGACATCGCCGAGCTGTTCGCGGACATCCTCGGCCAGAAACCGGAGCACCATGTAGCCGCCCTCCTGCAGCAGCGCGTCTTTCCTGCGGTCGCGCCGGTAGGCGGTCAGGTCGGCAAAATGCTGCGCCCCGTCGAGCTCAACCGCCAACCGCAACTCATGACACACCAGATCCACCTCCATCGTTCCGTTTCCGCAAAACGGAATAGGCAATTGCGCATTGAGCTGAAAACACCCCCGTGTCGTTTCCAATGTTTCGAGTCTTCGGTATAAGAAGGCCTCCGTCGCACTCCGCGCTCGCCCAGCACCCGTGGCCTCCTGAGACACGGCCTTCCAAGTAGCAAACACGAACAGGTCCGCAAGACACGCATCCACCCCGTCGCGGCAGAGTCTCCGCACACTCGACGCATAGGTCTCCTGCCAAGCCGGTTCCACCGGGACGGCAACCTCTGCAGGCCACCCCGGTGTCGCGCTCAACGGCATGACCAGTCGGTACCCGATCGCCTCATAACCGCGACATCTGCGGTCAAACATCCGGGCCAGCATCGACACGTTCAGATCAACGTAATCGAGAACGCGCACCTCGTGTTTCCCGCTATGCCGCCGGTGCAGGCGACCTGCGTATTGGGCGATGCGCCCGCGCCACGAAATGGGCATTACCAAAAAGAGCGTATCCAGCCGCGCGTCATCAAAGCCCTCGCCCAAATACCTGCCCGTCGCCAACAACACACGCGGCTCGCTGTCCGGTATGGACGCCAGCCGGGTCTGAAGCGCGGCAAGCTGTTTCTTACCCAACCCTCCACGCAGAACAAGCACATGCATCACCTTCCCTTGCATCGCGTCCGCCAGCCGCTGCAGATGCTCCCTGCGTTCCGTCAGCACCACCGGCGAGCGACCCTCAGCAACAGCCCTCAGCACGTCCGCCACAATCAGCCGGTTGCGGGCTTCGTCCGCGACCAGTTCATCGCACACGGTCTGAAACGATTGGGCGGCCTCATCGCCAACAGCCCCCAGCGACACGTGAAACGTCGTCGGCCTCACCTGGACGATATGCGCAAACGGTTCCGTCTGGCCGAGCTGTTTGGCGTTCACTCGATGGCGCACCGGGCCGCACTGCATGTAGATGATCGGCTGGTGCCCATCCTTGCGCACCGGCGTTGCGGAAAGCCCCGTCACATAGCGCGCCTTCGCACGCCGCACCACCCGTTCAAAGGTCGGCGCGGAAAGCGCGTGACATTCGTCCACGACCACATGCCCGTAAGCCGCCACACAATCGTCCGCTTGCCCTTTACGCCCAAGACTCTGAATGAGTGCGACGTCCAAATTACCTGTGATTTTCCGATGCCCGCCGCCGATCCTTCCGATCTCCTTCTCGGGGATCTCCAGAAACGTGGACAAGCGGGCCACCCACTGGGCCTGAAGCTGCTGTCGATTCACCAGCACCAGGGTGTTCACGCCGCGTTCCGCAATCAGCCAAGCCGCCAGCACGGTCTTCCCGAAGGCCGTACCCGCCGCCAAGACGCCGGTATCGTGCGCGAGCATGGCCTTCGCCGCCCGCTCTTGTTCAGGACGCAGCTCACCTTGGAAATGGACATCCAACGGCGTACCCCGGAACCGCTCATCACGGACAACGGAACGAATACCGTTCCCTTGAAGTAATGCCCCCAAAGCATCCAGACAGCCTCTGGGCAAGACCAAGAATTCCGGCGTATCTTCCGCGCAGCAAATCACGCGCGGCTTGCCGAACGTATTGAGTCGCATCGCCTGCGCCTTGTAAAACTCGGGATTCTGAAAGGCCGCCAAGCGCAAGAGCCGATCCGTTAACCTGGGGGTCAGCTCGGTTTTGCGCAGGTACAACTGGTCTCCCAGCACCACGTGTACCTGTTCCGGCAAGGGTTGTGCCAACGGCCGTTCCGCTGCCTGCCGCGAGGGCGGCGCCTCCCATGGACGCCCGGCGTGTTCGTCCTCTTCGGAAACCGCAACCGCCGCCACGATCCGTCGGTTCCGCCGCGCGGACTCCACGCATGTTTCGACCTCCTCCCTGCACAGCTTTTGAAGCCCGCTTAAAAAGGCCCACTGATCCTCGAGCGGCTCGCCCTGTTCATCCACAAACACGCTGTTGCCCGCGGCCCTCGCCTGCTTCTGCAGCGGCAAGGCGATCAGATTGCCGAACCCGCCTTTGGGAACCGTGTCTTGGTTCGGGAAGAGACGGTCATACGAGTCCAGCCCGACCTCCGGCCTACGCTCCAGCGTTTCCGTCAGTATCCACGACGCGAACTCACGGGCGAGCCGTCCGGAAAGGGGTTCGGAAAAGAACCACCACAGGTGCGCCCCTTTGCCGGAGCGCGACCGTTCCACCGCAACCGGGAGCTTCAGCTCCGCGCACGTCTGCGCAACGGCACCGACATCCTCGCGCCAGTTCGCCTTGTCGAAATCCGCCGCCACAAAGTGACAGTGCTCATCCGCCAGCAGCGGATAAACGCCCATGACAAATGGGCGGCCTTTGTCATCCGCGCCGGACAAATGCCAGCGGAAGGTTTCCTTCGTCACCGGGATAAACTTCCGCTGCCCGCACAGCGCGCAACGTGCTTTCGGCTTCTCGCACACCCCCCGCAGCCATTCATTCGCGCACGCCGGCTGATAGCCCGCCCGTCCCGATGTGGCGCTTTCGAACCGGCGCGGATACACATCGTCACGGCCGCGAAATAGCGACCCGAATAGCGCGATCTTCTCCTCCGGCGTGGAACGGCTGGTCACCGTATTATGTAAGGTCTCAGTCATACCCGCATTGTACATCGCATGCTTATTAGGGATTAAGTAACCACGACAGGGCGGAGCACACCATAACCCCCTTGGGAACGGAAATCCGACGGCTCTCATGTCCAACCAGAAACAGCCGTTTGGCGAGGGTATGCATTTCTTTGGCCTCTTCGAATACCCGCAGCTCTCTTTCCAGAACGTCTGCGTCCTGACAATCGTCGCAGACCTGGATAAGCGACTGCTGCCCGCCGGGGAAACGCGCCAGAAAATCAATTTCACGGCCCGTTCCTGTTTTCACATAGGTGATTTCCGCGCCGCGGCGCTCTAATTCCAGCATGACTACCGTTTCCAAAAGATGCCCCCGGTTCATCCGCCCGGTGCGGTCAAACAGGGGGATCAGGCTGGGATCGATCGGGTAGACCTTGCGGGGGTTGACCATGCGCTGCCGTTCGGAGGTGCTTTCCATGGAGACCAGCCGCAACAGGAACGCGTCTTGCAGATATCCGACCAGCGCATACAGGGTGTCTTTGGCCACGGGTATGCCTTGCGATGTAAGATCGCGGCTGAACTTGTTTACGCTGACTCCCCCGCCGGCATTCGCCAGCAATTGCCTGACCAGCCAGCGCAAGGCGATGGGATGATTCACCGCATAACGCTCCACAACGTCCCTGAACAGCACAGTGTCGACATAACCATGCAAGATCGACTCCCGATCGCGGGGGTTCATGTCGGGATTAAGAACCTCGGGGTATCCGCCACAGACGAGATAGCGTTCGAAATCCGACAGCAAGCGCGAATGCGCGGCCTTCGTGAGCTGGCCAACCGGCTGGTCCGGCTCGCGCTGAAGGTGCCGCAGGTACTCCCGGAAACTGAAAGGCAGAACCAGAACCTCGACCGCTCTTCCACGCATGCTGGTCGCTATTTCCCGGCTGAGCAGCTTCGCGGATGACCCGGAGAAGAACAACTCGAGTTTTTCGGTGTCGAGCAGGCGGCGGGCAAACCGTTCCCAACCCGGCACAACCTGAATCTCGTCCAGCAAAAACAAGACCTGTTTGCGGTCACGCCATTCCGGATGGCGTCGGAAATAGGCCTCGACGATCAGATCAAGCTGTTCGGACGACAGCTCCGCGAGGCGCTCGTCCTCGAAGTTGAAATAGAGCATGGCCTCACGCGCCATGCCGCCCTCCAGACGTTTTCGCATCACTTCAAATAGCAAACTCGTCTTGCCGCCGCGCCGCGGTCCGATGACGGCCTTTGCCTTTTTCGGGAGCGCGGGCACATACACCTCTCTGGGCGTCAGTCGAGGCAGTTCAAACGAGCAACCTTCAGCAACTTTCCGTTCGATGATTTCGCGCATCTCTCCTCCTTGTGGATAAAGAAAGGTCATATATTATCCTTCCAATAAGGAAAGATCAAGCGCCCTCACGTTCCTCCGCAAGCGGTGAGATACCCATTTGTAGTGATGCCGCAAGGCGTTGATTGCACGACTACCGGCAGCCCTCGTCCTTAACTTCAAGGGACGCCTCCCCGAGGCGTCTACGGCGGTTTCGGGGAAACCACCCTGCCCGAGTTACCCGTAACGTTTATTCCCGCTCCGCAGGCGGCGGCCATATTTGTATGACAAAAACAGCATTGTATGACATGTCATGCAAGCCGCTGTTTTTCAGATTTTCGTCAGCATTTTTCCGAGTCTCACACCTCCGGAGGTGTGAGACTCGCACCTCCTCTGTTTGATCTTAAATCGGATAGGTGATACACAAAGGACAGTGCCCGTCAAGGTGGCGCGCTCCGGGCACGTCAGACATTACCGTCCGATCACGCGATAGAACATCTGCCCTTGTCCCAAGAAACCGGGACTGACCTCAAACCGGTGAATCCCGTTGGTTTCACTGACATATTCGGGAAGAACGGACAACAGGTCGCCCCAGCCGGACGGTGTCAGCGTCGCGTTGGTCTGGACGATATACGGGATGCCTCGCTCTCCGACAAAAGAGAAGCGCATGTGGCTGTTCGTGGCGACCGTCGAGACGATGTTGGGCGCAAGGTACGGCTCGGGCACGTCGCCCGTCCAAACGATGTCATCCACCCACCCCGCGTCGGTACTGCTGGCAAGCGAAGCGTTCTTGGCATACTCCCGGCGAAGCGTATGGGAAAGCCCCGCCCCCTCTACCCTATATGACACCTGCGTCCAACTTCCCTTCGTGCCGGAGATCGCCGCGATCTGCGCACCGTCCACCTTGAATTTCAGGTAATCCGCGTTGCTCTCACTCGACACCCGCCACCAGAACGTGACCGTGCCGCTGCCAGACACGATGGTCTCGAACGCAGCAACCCCGTTGTCGGGGACCACGCCGGATCCACCAAAAAACCCGTGGCATCTCCCGTCCAGACAGCAAATTCCTTGTAGAGCGGGTCCGGGTCGGCGGCCACAGTCGCCGTCGAGCCATCGGGATGCCAACCGCTGCCCGAGCCCTCATTGACCTTGAGCGGCGTACTGTAAGTGGCTGCGACAGAAAGCGTACGTCCGACCGTCACAACCGTCGTCGTGGCGGACGCGATATCGGCGACCGTATCCACATCGCCGGTCCAGCGGTAGAAGCGTTTGCCCTCATAAGGCTCCGCGCCGATCTCGACGGCCGAGCCGTAAGCATAGGGACCGCCGCCGCTGCCGCTGCCGACGGCAAGCGCGTAGAAGATCGGCTTATAAGTGGCGGTCACCACAATGCCGGTCGCAGGCATCACCAAAGTTGTGGTTACGGCGAGCACGTCGGCGACGCCGTTTGTGTCGCCTGTCCAGCGGTTGAACATTTGCCACTGCGGCGGCGCGTCCGCCGTGATCGCCACAACCGTGCCGTTTGTATGCGCGCCACCCCCGTTGCCCCCGTTCACAGTCAACGGGTAAAAAGGCGACCAACTGATCGCATCCACCCACCCGCAGTCCTGGCCCACATAATCACCGACAGGATCTTTCTCATACTCCCAGCGGAAGGTGTGGACTACGTCTGGAGCACTGCAGATTGTCGCGCAAACCCGGCTCCACCCGCCGGTTGTTCCGGATATCTCGTTGGTCGCGCCCGCCCCGACTTCATAGAACCGCAGCACGTCCCAGTCCGCCTCGCTCGACACCTTCCAATCGAATGCAAGCACGCCCGATCCCGTCACCGACCACTCGATTCCCGCCTGTTTTGAATTGATCGCGTTTTCAACATCAGGGTCTTTCGATGGCGCATTCGTTCTCTGGACGTACACCCAATGGATCTTGCCGGCTTCAGTTTGCTTCCACAATGTGACGCAGGAAGACGAGTCGGCCCGTTTACGGGTGGCAACAAAAGCCACATCGCAGTTGAACTTATTAAATAACAGGAACGCTTTATCGATGGCGCAGGAATCATCCCCGCCTGTCGCAACTCCAACCGTCAAGCCGCGGAATTTAAAGCTCGCGCCTTTTTGTCGTTCGCGAAATTGTTAAGGTCTGCAGATAGCGGTTCCGTCGCAATCACTTTGGTGCCTTCCGTATTGGCGATCAGAGAGATCAGCCGATTCAGTGTCGGCGTCTTTCCGCAAGCCGCAGCCCCACACAGAGCGACGACCTTCTTAATCTTGTTGCCGACCAACTGCAACGCCAGTTCTTCCTGCGCCTTTATGATGTTGCCCTTATACTCCGCATGGCGGGGCAACGACGACACTTCGAGAACCTTGTTGAACAATGCGTTCAGTACACCTTGCGTAGTGAAGTCCGGTTCAATATACCACTGAGGGTGACCGAAAAGTGAAGGGTATCCAATGGCGGGACTTGCACCTTCATTCCATCGGACTCCCAAACAACGTTTCGGATTTTCATCATAATTGCCCCAGATGGCGGAGTACTCCCCGTCATCGTAAAGGTCGAGGACGTTTGACCATTTTCCCGGACGGACATCTTTCCCTGCTGGCCTGTTTGTTCCCCAATTCGTTTCTGCCCCTTGTCGCGTTGTGCTGTTTGAACGGAGAGGAACCGGCGGCCTTCTCGGGCAATAAAAGTCCGTGCCTCATCCAAGGTGCCGGCAAGCACCTCCACAGAAACACGAGACTGGAGGCGCGCCGAGCGGCGCACCTCCGAGCATCTCGCTTCTGTGTTAAAACTTGCCGGTTTTTGGATGAAGCGTGAATGCGCGTAAGCGCAAAATCAAATTGTGTGGTCGTTCAACTCATGAGAGGTTGTTAGTGCCTTACAAACCAACAACAGCAATAAAAAACAAGTTGTTTTACCACGAAGACACGAAGTGTACGAAGAAACACAAAGCCAGAGGGAGGGAGAAGGCTGTCAGGTGTTTAGGCTGTTAGGCTGTTCAACTCCTAAAT
>JANYBJ010000271.1 GCA_025360845.1 bacterium | reverse complement strand
AATGCCCCGCACGAAAACGAAATCAGCCGAGACCTCAGCAGCGAGTCTCGGTTTCGAGGCCAAGCTCTGGCTCGCCGCCGACAAGCTGCGCAACAACATGGACGCCGCCGAGTACAAGCACGTCGTCCTGGGCCTGATTTTCCTTAAGTATATCAGCGACGCCTTCGAGGAGATGCGGGCGCGGCTTGTGGAGGGCAAGGGCGAGTTCAAGGGTGCGAATCCCGAGGACCCCGACGAGTACCGCGCCGAGAACGTGTTCTGGGTGCCGCCCGCCGCCCGCTGGTCGTACCTGCAGGGCAGCGCCAAGCAGCCGACCATCGGCAAGATCGTGGACGACGCCATGACCGCGATCGAGCGCGACAACCCCCGCCTCAAGGGCGTGCTGCCCAAGGACTACGCCCGCCCCGCATTGGACAAGCACAGGCTCGGCGAACTCATCGACCTCGTCGGCACCATCGGACTCGGCGACCGTGAGAACCGCTCCAAGGACATCCTGGGCCGCGTCTACGAGTATTTCCTGACCCAGTTCGCGTCAGCCGAGGGCAAGAACGGCGGCCAGTTCTACACCCCCTCCTGCATCGTCAGAACGCTCGTGGGCATGCTCGCCCCCTACAAGGGCCGCGTCTATGACCCCTGCTGCGGATCAGGCGGCATGTTCGTACAATCCGAAAAATTCGTGGTCGCCCACGGCGGCAGGATCGGCGACATCAGCGTCTACGGCCAGGAGAGCAACTCCACCACCAGAAGGCTGGCGCTCATGAACCTCGCCATCCGCGGCTTCGAGGCCGACCTCGGCAGTGAGCACGCGGACACCTTCCGCAGGGACCTGCACCCGGACCTGAGGGCCGATTACGTGCTGGCGAACCCGCCGTTCAACGACAGCGACTGGTTCCGCAAGGACGATGACCCCCGGTGGCGCTATGGCGTGCCGCCCAAGGGCAATGCCAACTTCGCCTGGGTGCAGCACTTCATCCACCACCTGGCCCCTGACGGCAAGGCCGGGTTCGTGCTCGCCAACGGCAGCATGTCCTCCAACCAGAGCGGGGAAGGCGAGATCCGCAAGGCCATTGTCGAAGCCGACCTCGTTGACTGCATGGTGGCTATGCCCGGCCAGCTCTTCTACTCCACGCAGATCCCAGTGTGCCTGTGGTTCCTCACGCGCAACAAATCAGGACGCGCCCTTGAGCAGGGCAAGGCCGCAGCCAAGACTCCGCAGCAGCGCAGCCGCAAGGGCGAGACCCTGTTCATCGACGCCCGCAAGCTCGGCACGCTCGTTGATCGCGTTCACCGTGAGCTGACAGAGGCCGACATCGACAAGATCGTCGGCACCTACCACGCCTGGCGCGGTGACAAGGGCAGCGGCGCCTATGCCGACATCGCCGGCTTCTGCATGTCCGCCAGCGCCAAGGAGATCGCCACCCACGGCCATGTCCTGACCCCCGGTCGCTATGTCGGTGCCGAGGAGGTCGAGGATGACGGCGAACCCTTTGCCGAGAAGATGACCCGACTCGTGGCTGAGTTAAACCAGCAGTTTGCCGATTCCGCCAAGTTGGAGAAAGCCATCAAGGCCAACCTGAAGGGGCTTGGGTATGACCCCTGAGACCATGACCGAATCGGAAACCTGTGAACTTAAGAAGAGCCTGTCCGAACTCAAGGAAGGATTGGTTTCCATCGCGGCAATCCTCAACAAGCACGGAGAGGGAGACCTGTGGTTTGGCATCAGAAACGACGGGCAGCCTGTCGGTCTGGACATCAACGAGAAGACCCTGCGCGATGTATCGCAGGCGATTGCGGCCCATATAGAGCCCAAGATATACCCGAAGGTCACGGCTGAATCGGCCTGCGGGGCCGCCTGTATCCACATCGCCTTCTCAGGCAAAGAACATCCCTACTTCGCCTATGGCCGCGCCTATATGCGGGTCGCGGACGAAGACCGGCAGATGAGTGCCAAGGCTCTTGAAAAATTGATCCTGTCGAAGAACCGCGATGCCTTGCGCTTCGACAACCAGCCCACAGCGCTCAGGCTGCGTGACCTTGACGTGAAACGCATCAAGCTCTTCGTGAGCCAGGCCGGTTTAAGTTGGGGCAAAGAGGGCGCCCAGCACATTCTTGAAAAACTCGCAGTCTTCAAGGAAGGGGCCGTACTTCAATCCGCTGCCCTCTTTTTTGCCAAAGCGCCGCCTGCCCAGTTACGTTGCGCGCTCTTTTCAGGAACCACCAGCGCCACCATCCTCGACCAGCACGACTTTGAAGGGACCCTCTTGGAGCTGATTGAGGAGGCGCAGAAATACATTCTCAAGAACATCCGCATCGGCATGCGGCTGAACGGTCTCCGCCGTGAGGATGTCCCCGAGATCGCTCCCGAAGCCCTGCGTGAAGCGGTCATTAACGCCTTCTGCCATCGCGACTGGCGTGACCCCGAATCCGTGCGCGTCGCCATCTATACGGACCGCGTGGAGATCCGGAACCCTGGCAGCCTGCCCGAAGGCCTGACCGTGGAGCGGATGCGTCAGGGTCACATCTCCCGCCGCCGCAATCCGCTCGTGGCCGACCTGTTGCGGCGCGTACATCTGGTGGAGGCCTGGGGGCGCGGCATGCCGCTGATTTTGGAAAAGGCTCCGCATGTCGAGTTCGAGAACGTGGCCGATACCTTCATCGCCCGGTTTGTTCGTCCGCCTGACGCCGCCCAAGACAAAACGCCAGAAAGTTCGGAGAAAACGTCGGAGAAAACGTCGGGGAAAACGTCGGGGAAAACGTCGGGGAAAATACTCGCTGCTCTTTGTGATGACACCGCGAAGACCATTCCGGAACTGTCGGCAATGATCGGGGTGACAGAGCGCTCAATCGAACGAAACATAAGTGAGTTGCAGCAGCGAGGCAGACTCCGTCGTGTCGGCCCAGCCAAGGGCGGACGGTGGGAGGTGCTGCCGTGAATCCGCTTCTCATAGAAGAGCCTTATGGCCGAAGCAATGTGCGTTTTTTGCACAATCCTCACGCGGCCGAGCGCATCGCCGAGTCCAAGCCCGCCGAGCGCGAAACCATGCTCAACCTCGTCATGACCTTCCTTGCAGATGACGGGCAAGGGGGTGGGCATGGGTGAGTGGCGTAACAGCACATGGGGAGAGGAAATATCGCTCGAATACGGGAAGTCTCTCCGCGATTACAATACAGGTAGCGGCAAATATCGCGTGTATGGTAGTAACGGGCCTATTGGATGGACCACGCATCCTTTAGCAAAAGGCCCCGGTGTCATACTCGGACGTAAAGGCGCATATCGCGGGATTCAGTATCGCGGGTAAAGGGGTCGTAATTTGACATTAGGTTGCGCTGAAAAAGTCGGCTGCCGATAGCTGCCCATAACCACCGCGTTCCGTTTTCTGTCGGCAGTCGTTTTTCGATTTCCGTCGCGCAGGATCA
>JANYBJ010000264.1 GCA_025360845.1 bacterium | reverse complement strand
TCTCGTCGATGAAGACGATGTCGCCGGGCTCAAGGCTGGTGAGCAGGCCCGCGAGGTCGCCGGGCTTGTCGATCACGGGGCCCGAGGTGGTCTTGACATGCACGCCCATGGCCTCGCCGAGGATGAAGGCCAGCGTGGTCTTGCCCAGCCCGGGCGGGCCGGAGAGCAACACGTGGTCGAGCGCCTCTTTGCGCTGCAGGGCCGCCTCCACCGCGAGCAGGAGCCGGTCGCGCACTTTCTGCTGGCCGACGAAGTCGTCGAAGCGGGTGGGGCGCAGGCGGTTGTCGAACGAGGCGTTGCGCTGGTTAAGCTCTTCTGAGGGGCGTGTTTGCATCGGCGGGTATGATGGCAAATTTCGGGGCGGAAAACAATGCCGCGAAAAAATACAGTGTCCCGTGTCCCGTTTCTTTGGTTAAATACCCCTCGTCTTTTGAGCCCTTCAATCAGGCCGCAGGCCGAGTGAGCCTTACTTTTATGCGCGTTGCCATAGCCTACCCTCCGATCCCTTCCGAAAAGGGCGTGCCGCTGTTGTCGCAGAACCGTCAGTTCCAGTGGTTCACGCGGCCCACCTACATCTACCCGGTCGTGCCCGCGGTCGCCGCGACGCTGGCGAAGCGCGCCGGGCACGCGGTCGCGTGGCTCGACGGGATCGCCTCCGGGTGGAGCCTGGCGGAGTTCGAAGAGAAGCTGGACGCGTTCAGGCCCGACGTGGTGATGCTGGAGACCAAGACCCCGGTGGTCAGCATGCACTGGGCCTACATCCGCACGCTTAAGGCGCGGTGTCCCGGCCTGCTCGTGGCGCTGGCGGGAGACCATGTGACGGCGCTGCCGGAGGAGAGCTTCGGCCAGTGCCCGGTCGATTACGTGCTGGCGGGCGGCGACTACGATTTTCTGCTGCTGAACCTGCTGACGTGCCTGCAGGCTGCGGCTGGCAAGGGCGTCGACGGCGCCAAGCTGGAGCCGGGCATCTACTGGCGCGAGAGCGGCGCGGTCCGAAGCAACGGCACGTTCAGGCTGGACCACGACCTCAAGCAGCAGCCGTGGATCGACCGCGACCTGACGCAGTGGCGGCTCTACTCCGAGAAGAACGGCAACTACCGGCGCACGCCCGGCACCTACATCATGTCGGGCCGCGACTGCTGGCACGGCAAGTGTACCTTCTGTTCCTGGACCACGCTCTATCCGACTTTCCGGACGCGCGAACCGAAAGAGGTTGTGGACGAGATCGGGCATCTGATCGAACGGTACGGCGTGCGCGAGATCATGGACGACACGGGCTGCCTGCCTGCGGGGGCCTGGCTCAAGACCTTCTGCGAAGAGATGATCGCGCGCGGCTACAACAAGCGCGTGAAGATCGACTGCAACATGCGCTTCGGCTGTCTGGACGCCGCCGCCTTCCGGCTGATGAAGAAGGCGGGGTTCCGGCTGGTGCTGTTCGGCTTGGAGTCCGCGAACCAGCCCACGCTCGACCGCTTGGTGAAGGGCGTGAAGGCGGAGCAGATCCTGGCGGGCGCCAAGGCGGCTTCGCAGGCGGGGCTGAACGTCCACGTGACCGTGATGTTCGGGTATCCGTGGGAGGGCGAGCAAGAGATCGCCAACACGGTCTGCCTGGCTCGGACGCTGCTGCGCAAGGGGTACGCGTACACGTTGCAGGTGACGATGATCGTGCCGTATCCCGGCACGCCGCTGTTCCGCGAACTGGATCAAACAGGTTTGCTGCTGACCAAGAACTGGGACGAGTACGACATGCGGCGGCAGGTGATGAAGTCGGGCGTTTCCGAAGAGGTCACCAAAGCGGCGGTGCGTCAGGTTTACAAAGCCTTCCTGCATCCGGAGACCATCGCGAGGCGGCTGGTGTCCACGCGCGATCCGGTGGAAGACCTGAAGTTCTACTGGCGCGGCTTTCTGTCGCTGGCCGGGCACCTGCGCGATTTCAAGACGTAGCGGAACGGGCGCGGCGGCAAGAATCAGATTGTTATTGGAAGTGTTCGGGCGTAAACTGTCTCCGTTACTGTGAGTAAAGGAGATTGTGCAATGAATTCTTTCACACTCCGTGCCATGCGACCCGAAGACCGGTGGGAAATCGCCGAGCTGATTTGCATCTCCACGAACTGCTGGTATCAGTCGCACGGGTTCCCCATGATCTTCGCGGCCGGGCCCCAGAGCACGGTCTTCCACTTCGACACCTACACCGCGTTGGAGGGTAGCTCGGGGATCGTCGCGGTAGACAAAGAGACCCGCCACATCATCGGCTCGTGCTTCCAGCATCTGCGGCCCACGCATGTTTCGCTGGGCATCATGAACGTCCATCCGAATCACGCCCGGCGCGGCGTGGCAGGCGCGTTGCTGCGCGTGATCGTCGAAGCGGCCGAAAGCGCGGGGAAGCCGGTGCGGTTGGTCTCCAGCGCCATGAACCTCGACTCCTACTCGCTTTACAACCGGGCGGGTTTCGTGACCTTCGGCGTGTACCAGGACATGACGTTGCGTGTGCCGCTGGACGGTTTCAGGGAGCCCCATCCCTTTTCGGAGCATGTCCGCCCTGCGGTGCCTGCGGATCTCGATGCGATTGTCGATCTCGAGAGGGAGGTGGCTTACATCGAACGTCCGGCGGATTACCGGCACTTCCTGCAGAACGCGGACGGAAACTGGCACGTCTCGGTCTGCGAGAGTTCCCTCGAGAAGGGGGGGCTCGACGGCGTGCTGGTCTCGTGCCTCCATCCGGCATGCAACATGATCGGCCCCGGCGCGATGCGCGGCAACGAGGCGGCGGTCGTCCTGCTGCAGACCGAGCTGAATGTCAATGCGGGCCGCGCACCGGTCTTTCTGGTGCCCGTGACGGAATTCGGATTGGTCAACCAGGCGTATGCGTGGGGCGCACGCAACTGCGAGATCCATTTCGCGCAGGCGCGCGGCGGATTCCATACGCGCGTCAACGGCATCGCCATGCCCACCTTCATGCCCGAGTCAAACTAGTGTAGTGTCCCGCAAATAACTAGACAGTGTACCTTAAATTCTATTGACAGGATGGCAGGATGAAACAGGATGAATAATGAGTTAGTCCTGAAAATCCTGTCAAACCTGTCAAAAAAACCGGTTTAAGGTGATTGTCA
>JANYBJ010000220.1 GCA_025360845.1 bacterium | reverse complement strand
TGCTGGCGGGCTTGATACGCAGCACGTCCGCTGAGCGTATTCATGAGGAACCGGCCGAATATGAGGCCGGCAACCGGCGGTTAGCGGATTAGGATTACGATTAGGATTAGGATTACGATAAAAAAGGGTATCCACCAACAGAACTGCCATGCGCCCGGTGCAAGCTCTTGCCCGCCGAAAAACGAATTGCGAGCCCCGTTACGGTATGATATATTGTAATACCATAACAAGGAGGGGATTATGAGTGTTGCAAAAGTGGCGATAACATTAGATCAGAATCTGTTAGTGACCCTTGATCGGCTCGTCCGACAACACCGGTTCCCGAGTCGCAGTCGAATGATCCAGCAAGCCGTTGAGGAGAAGGTTGCCAGAATCGAATCGAACCGTTTGGCGCGCGAGTGCGAAAAACTGGATTGCCGTCTTGAACAGGCCATCGCGGAGGAGGGGATGTCACAGGAGATGGACGCATGGCCAACATACTGAGAGGCGACATTTTCTGGGCCAACCTCAACCCGACCAAAGGACATGAACAGGCGGGTTTTCGACCTGTTCTGATCCTGAGCCAAGATGTCTTCAATGAAAAGTCCGGCACGGTTATTGCCATCGCTTTAACAAGCCAGCCTCAAAAGGCTTCTTTCCCGCTGACACTTGAATTGACCAGCCCCAGGTTACCCAAACAAACGTGGGCAAAGATCAGTCAGATCAGAACGCTTTCGGTTGAACGGATTGGAAAGAAACTCGGACGCGTCTCTGATCAGGAACTGCGCCAGATCATCGAAGGATTGAATGAGGTCATTGGCTAACGGCTTGACGCTGAGCATGGACACGGGCGGCGTTACGGGGACGATCACCGCGCCGGACGGCAAGCCGATTCTGCGTGCGCGCTACGCTTTCACCGCGGCGGCGGTGAGACGTGGACGTCCCGCGCTGCGGGTCAACGGCATGACAGGCGAGTTCAAGGAGGTCCGGGCCGAGTGGGGTGAGGCGGTGGCGGAGAGCGCTCCCGTGCCCGTGTTCCCGGCGTACGCCATGGATAACGTGGTGCCGGAGATCAAGGACAAGGCCGCCGGCTTTTTCCGCGTGGTGCAGAAGCCGGACGGGCGCTGGTGGACGATCGATCCGCTCGGTCGCGGCGTCGTGCTGCTGGGCGTGGATCACGTGACCTTTCACGGCCACTGGTGCGAGAAGCTCGGGTACTGTCCGCATCAGAAGAAAAATGAGGAAAAGTATACGGATCATGCGGAGTGGGAGAGCGAGACTCTGGGCAGGCGGAAGACCTGGGGCTTCACCATGCTGGGAGCGGGGTGCGATCCCAATTTGAAGCATCGCGGCTTGGTCCACACCGAGTTCCTCAATATCGGCGCTGAGCTGGCGACACTGGGAGACGAGTACGACATTACGCCGAACGAGAGCCGGCCCTGCTCCGCGTTTCCCAATGTGTTCCATCCCGACTTCGAGACGTTCTGCCGCTACCGCGCGCGCCAGCTGTGCGCCCCGAGCCGCAACGACCCGTGGCTGTTCGGGTACTTCATCACAACGAGCTGGCGTGGTGGGGGCGCGGCGGCCTGGACACCGGACTGTTCGACGCGGTGATGAAGAAAGGCGCTGCGCACACGGCCAAGATCGCGCTGAAGGAGTTTGTCGCATGCCGCTGCGACAAGAAGATCGAGGGGTTCAACTCGACCTTTGGCACCCGGCTCAAAAGTTTTGACGAGCTGTTGACGCTTCAGGCGTTGCCCAACGCGACGCAGGAACAGCGGGATCTCAAGAAAGCCTTTCTGAGGTTCACGGCGGAGCGCTACTTCGCGGTCACGTCGCGGGCGATCCGCGAGGCCGACCCGAACCATCTCGTGCTGGGCGCGCGCTTCGCGGGCACGGGCGGCGCCGACCCGGCGGTGTGGCAGGTGTCGGGCAAGTACTGCGACGTGGTGACCTTCAACTGCTACCCCATGGCCGCTGCGCGCAAAGGGGTTGCCGGCGCTGCGAAAGCGTTCTTTGTGCGCGAGGGCGACGCCTTCCGCGCGGGCAACGGACGGATCGAGATGTCCGGGAAATTGGGCGACGGCAACCTGGTGCGGCGCGTGACGCTCGACGGCGCCGAGAAATCGTTCGGCCAATACAACGCGCTGGTCCAGACGCTGGACGCGGGCGGTCAGAACCGCTGGACCGATGCGCAGAAGGGCCTGTATTTCCGGCTGTACAGTGAATTCAAGGGCGCGCTGGAGACACAGGTCCCGAACCTGTGGGGCATGCCGGCGGCGGACGGCTGGCTGGACAAGGCGGACGGGCGCTTCTTCGGCGCGGTGGCCTCCAAGGCTTCGGATATACAAATCTATTTCTGGCTGGATGGCCCGGACGGGGGCGCGCATCCCGACGCCCGGCTGGAGATCGCCGAGACGGCCGTCGCGCCGGGCGCGGTGTACACGCCTGCGGAACCGGTGTTCCTGCTCTGCGTGGCCGGAACAGGCGGCAGTGAGGCGTGGCTGAAAGCCGCGCAGGAGCTGAAGAAGGTGGTGGAATAGGTCGGCATCGTTAATAGCGACCCGGCCTTGAAGGCCTACCGGCTGCAGCGCTCCTTCCGGATCGAACTCGACGCCGCGCCCTGACGGCGCAGAGAGGCCGGTCGCCGAAACGGCTCCTATGAACGGTCTTTTAACCGGACGGTCCGTTTGGTAGAGTCATTCCCATGACGGCTAAGCTGCAGTACAAGAGGGGAGCGGAAGAAAAGGAGCTTGCGTGCGCCCCGCTCCTGACGATTGGACGCACCCCGCCGAACGAGATTGTGATCCCCAACCCCAGAATATCCCGGAACCACGCGATGATTCGCATGCTTGGGCAGGGCGAGTACTACCTGATCGATGTCGGCAGCACCAACGGGACCTTCCTCAACGGCAAACGCCTCGTCACGCCGACCCTGTTGAAAGACCTGGATGTCATCACGTTGGAAGACTGCACGCTGACGTTCCGCGCCGCACGCGGTGCGGCGCAGGCCCCCGATCCCGAGGAGGGCGAGGACGTCACCGTCACCATGACGTCCATGGGCATCGTCATGGAGGAGATCACGCTGCTCGTCTGCGACATCAGGAACTACACGCCGATCAGCGAAAGCATGCCTCCGAACGAGCTGGCTTCGCTCATGGCCAAATGGTTCAAGATGGCCACCAAGGTCATTGAAGAGTGCTCCGGAACGATCGACAAATTCATCGGCGACGCGATCATGGTGCGCTGGTCCTCGGGCGCCGGCAAGAGTGAGCGCTCGTCAGTCCTCAACGCCCTGAACGCGGCAAAAAGGCTCAACGATATCTGCACGCAGGTCAACGCGACGGTCAAACAGCTCCCGTATCCGTTCAAGATCGGCGTCGGCATCAACACCGGCCGGGCCGTGCTGGGCAGCATCGGGGGTTCGGGATACCGCGAATATACGGCCATCGGGGATTCCGTGAACATGGCTTTCAGGTTTGAAACCGAATCGAAGGCCCTGGGCAAAGATGTCGTCATCGGCCCCGAGTCCTACAAATACCTTCCCAAACCGCTTTGGGACGGCTGCTGCCAGTCCGTTACCGTGAAAGGCAAGAGCGAGCCCGTCTCCGTCTGGGCGCTCACCTACGGGGAGATCGATGCGGTTCTGGCGGCGTCGGCGGAATAACGCGCACTCTATTTCAGCAGCGCCATCAATCGGTGTACGCGGTCCGGGCCGTCTTTCACTCCTGACGAATAGAAGTCGATGCGCCCGCCGCCCGCAGGCGTGGCCGGACGGTTCCGGCCCAGGGTGTTCACGAGGTGGTTCACGGTCCCCTCGTTGCCGTCGATCAGTTCGACCGTATGACCGGCCAAGGCTTGGATCATGTCCCGATACAATATGAAGTGGGTGCAGCCCAAAACGACGGTTTCGTACTGGCTCCACTGGATGTTGGACAGCTTTCCCAGCAAGTACTCCTGGACCAGCGGCGTGTCGAACTCGAAGGCCTCGGCGAAGGTGACCAGCCCGTCGAGTTCACGCCGCTCGACTTGACGCTTCTTGTCCAAGGTGTCGATCAGCGTTTCCAGCTTGCTCTCTTTCAGGGTCAGCGAGGTGGCGAACACCAGGATCTTTTTTCCGGAGTTTCTGACAATCGCCGGCTTGACCGCCGGCTCCATGCCGACGATGGGAAAGCCGAAGCGGGCTCTCAGCTCGCTGATGCATACGGAGGTCGCCGTGTTGCAGGCGACGACCAAGGCATGGATGTTCCGCTGCGCAAGGAAATCGACGGCGTTGAAAATGTGCTGCCTGACGTCGTCTTTGGGTTTCACGCCATAGGGCACGTTTCGGGTGTCGGCGTAGTAGAGATACTCTTCGTTCGGCAGGGCGTCTAAGGCGCGCTTCAATACGGTGAGGCCGCCGATACCGGAATCAAAAAAAGCAATGCGCACGGATATTTCCCCTTCAAATGGAACACGCACAGTTTACCCTGTGGAAGCTCTCGCGTCAAACGGCCCCTGCCTGAAACGCATGTTTGACATATGTGCTTTATTGTTTGAAACGGATGGGATACCATGATTCACATCATCGGTGTTAAGAAAGGTGCGGGTGCGTATGAGCGGTGCGCGAAAAGCCGAGATTGGCGACAAGATGGTTAAGCGGTACCCCTTGTACTTGCGCGTGTTGCGCGACATGTCTACGCAAGGCGAGACGTTTGCGTCGGGGGCCGTGGTCGCGAAAGCGTTGGCGTTGGATCCGATTGTCGTGCGCAAGGATCTCTCGAAGACCGGTGTGCGCGGCAAGCCCAGGGTCGGTTTCCCGATGACGGAAATCATTGTCGCCATCGAGAAGTATCTGGGGTGGAACGCCGCCACCGAAGCGGTGCTGGCGGGCGCGGGCCGACTGGGCTCGGCGCTGCTGGGCTTTCCGGGTTTTCAGTACCAAGGCTTCAAGATCGTGGCCGCGTTCGACGCGAATCCCAAGAAACGCGGCAAGATCGCGGGCATCCCGGTCTATCCGGCTTCGCAGATCGCGGAGGTCGTGCGCAAGCTCAACGTGTCGCTTGGCATTCTCACCGTGCCCGCCGACCAGGCGCAGGCCGTGGCCGACGCGATGATGGCCGGAGGCATCCGCGGAATCTGGAACTTCACGCCGGTGCAGTTGTCCGTGCCGGCGGATGTCATCGTCAAACGCGAGGATCTCGCGGCCAGCCTCGCGGTGCTCTCGCACCGGCTGAGGCACGGAGAACACGCGAAATGATGACGGGCATGGATGCGTTGCGTGTTCGCCGCTTCGATCTCCTCAAAGGCCGTCGCGTCGGCTTACTGAGCCATCAGGCGGCGCTGACCTCGGACGGCTCCACCTCGGCCCAGCTTCTGCACCGCGCGCTAGGTCCGCGCCTCGCGGCCCTGTACGGACCCGAGCACGGCTTCTTCGGACAGGCCGGCGCGGGCGAGCACACCTACACGCGGACGCATCCCGACTGGCACATTCCCGTCTACTCGCTTTACGGCGAACGGCGCAAGCCCGCGCCCGAGATGCTGGCGGGCGTGGATCTCGTGGTCTGCGACCTGCAGGATCTCGGCGTGCGCTGCTACACCTATCTGGCCACGCTCCGCAACATGCTGGAGGCGTGCGCCGAAGCCGGCGTCGCGGTGCTCGTCACCGACCGGCCGATCCCGCTGCCGCAGGTCGTGGACGGCCCGATGCTTGACCCGAAGTTCGCAAGTTTCGTGGCGCCCTGCCCGCTGCCGCTGGTCTACGGCATGACGCCCGCCGAGAGCGCGCGATGGATGAGGGACGCGCTCGGCCTGAGCGTCGGTCTCGCTGTGGTGCCGCTGGAGGGCTGGTCGCGCTCGGACGCCGCCTGGGACGGCTCGCGTCCCGCCTATGTGCCGCCCTCGCCGGGCCTCAAGACCTGGGAGTGCGCCATGACCTACGCGGCCACGGTCTTCTCCGAAGCCCTGCCCGGCATCGACTGCGGGCGCGGCACCAACCTCGCCTTCCGCGTGCTCGGCGCGCCGTGGCTGCGTGCGGAAACGTTCTGCGGACGCATCGCGGCGGACCGGCTCGCGGGCGTCACCTTCCATCCTTACCGGTATGTGGCGGCGGTCGCGCCTTACGCGGGCAGAGAGCTGGACGGCGTGCGGCTCACGGTCACCGATCCCGCGCGTTTCCGGCCCGCGCAGGTTTCGCTCGCGGTGTTGCAGGCACTTGAGGAGTTGTACGGAGCCGCCCGCGTGTGGCGTCACAAGGGCGTGCGTCCGGAGTGGTTCGACAAGCTCTACGGCACGGACCGCGTGCGCGGCCACATGAAGTCCGGAGCGCCGCTGAGCCCGCTCTTTGCCGAGTGGTCCCGCGAACGCAAGGCCTTCGCTGCCGCACGCCAGGCGATACTGCTGTACAGTTAAGCCGAACACTGGTTAGGGCCTTGTTAAGGCCCGTTTTATGCCCTTACGCAACAAACAGCAGGATTTACGAACGAACACGAAACACCAGGAGAACCCCATGACGAATAATGTCCGGACCGCCTTTGCGCTTTTTTTTACAATCTCGTCCCTTCTTGCGGACACGGCGAAGCCCGTCGACATGCAGAAACGGGCGGAGGAGCTTAAGAGCCTCAAGTGGGGCATGTTCGTCTGCTGGTCCTTCAGCACCTTCTCCGGCCAGGAGTGGACCGGGGGTGTGAAGGACATCGCGTTTTTCAAGGCCACCGGCTGCGACACCGACCAGTGGGCGCGCACCGCCAAAGAGGCGGGTATGGGCTACATCCTGTTCCTGACCAAGCACCACGACGGCTTCTGCCTGTGGGACACCAAGACCACCGAGCGCAAGGTGACCAAGGCCCCGCTGGGACGTGATGTGCTCGCCGAACTCCGGAAATCTTGCGATAAATACGGCATTAAACTGGCGCTCTACTTTTCCGAGGGCGACTGGTCGTGGCCCGGCGCCAAGGATGGGCAGGGCGGAGGGACGGGCTCCGGGATCGACATCCAGCGGGCGCAGCTCAAGGAACTGTGTACCCAGTACGGCCCCATTGAGTACTTCTGGATGGACTGTGCCGCAGGCCATCCCGACGGCGACACGCACCGCAAACTC
>JANYBJ010000208.1 GCA_025360845.1 bacterium | reverse complement strand
CTGCAAGCAGGCCGGCATGCACTGGCGGCACGCCAACGCCGTACGAATGGCAGCCATCCACGCCCGCTACCGCTCGCACCACAAGGCCGCCTAACCTTCAACAGAATAAAATCGCACCCGATGGAATGATCCGGTGAGCTTTAGAGATCCGATGGGACTGCTGGGGGGATAGGGGTCGGGATAAGTGTTGCCGACCAAATTGACACTGTACGCCGTTTCCGAATTAAACCTGTGCGGGCCGGGGTGGATTTCCACGCTGAGAGTTTGTTCTTGGAACTTACGCGGGAATGCGAGGGGATCTGACGGTAAATAATGGCAGAATCAAACCGTACGTCAACCGAAAGAAGCCCTTTTAGGGTGCTTAAAACCGGGACCAGTGCAGGCCAATCAGGTCTGAAAGAGGCGAATCTGGGCCTAAAGGCGCATCCCCAAACAGCCCACGCAAACCTGGGATACGGTTAAAACAAAAGTCGGCATGTGCGATTTTTGAGCTCTGTCAATCTCCTCGCCGGCAATCTGTTGTGGTTTTGTTGTGGTTTTTTGCCCACTGCGCGACTCTTTTCGCCCCTCTGTCACCGGAGCCCGTCTAACCAAAGAAAAACCCTGTTTTCATTGGGCTTTTTCAATAAAAACGAGGGTTTCAACGTCTAAAAATTGGTCGGGGCGGAGGGATTTGAACCCCCGACATCCAGCTCCCAAAGCTGGCGCACTACCAGGCTGTGCAACACCCCGAAACGGTCATATAAAAAACAGCGGCGAGTGTAGGATAAAAAGCGCGGCGGCGCAATGCGAATGTTAAAAGGACAAGGTAAGTTAGTCTTTGGCATGGTAACTCTAGCCCGAGGGCACGGTTGGTCTGTCAAAAAAAGGGCTTCGGGACGATCTCGTGGCGGGTATCCTGCACAGAGCAGGTCGGCAAAAAAACTTTCCTCCACCCCCTTGTGTCCCAAAGCCATCCGTGCTATAGTAACTACGTTTTCAAAAGAGCCGTTGAAGCACGGGCGGGTGCCCGACAATTCTGTGAATATTTTTTATTCACGGGTTGACAGTGCAGTATGCATGTGATAAATTAGCAACGTTTTTTGGAGTCATCAGCGATGTTTAGGAGTCGCTCGGTGACAACAAAAAGAGAAACAACAAAGGAGTACTCATGAAGAAGTTGATGATGTTTGCTGCCGCGATGACGATCGTGGGTGGCGCATATGCCTCATGCGGCGAGGTTCCCCAAGGGAATTGCGCCTTGGTTTATGATCTCAAGATCAGCCTGAAGACCACGAAGGCCAATGAAGGCGACTCTACCACGATTCCCTGTGGTGAGATTATCGGCGCGGTGTGCTATCGTACGGTCGGCAGCGTGACCTGGAACGGGTTCCTGTCCGCTTGCGCTTGCGATTGCATTTCATTCCAAGCAGCCGAAGTTTATCTCTGGGATGAGAAGACCGACACAGTCGTCGCTAACGCCGGCTCGATCGATTGGCTGGTCCTGAACCTGATCGGCAAGAAGGGTCTCGACGTCGAGGCGTTCTGGACGGCTGGCGGTTCACCGGCTGTCGTTACCACCGTGTTGGAGCCTGTCCTCTATGCGGCTGGTTTCGGCAAGTGGGACGGGAAGTATGACCGTCTGTCAAGCATCAGCGGAAACATCGTTGGCCTGCTGCCGCCGCCGGACTGCACGATCAATCTGTGCCGCCCCTCGACCGCTCTGCCTTGCTCTGACTTGGATCAGGACAACCTGACCATCTACACGGTCGGATCGGGCACATGGTCCCTGAAGTACAACAGCAGCGCTTCCAAGAAATCGGCTGACACGGGCGTTCTCCCGTTCCCGAAGTGGTGGTAAGCTTATCGCTCTGTTGAGTTGAATTATAAAGGTAGCAGGAAACTCCGGTTTCCTGCTATCTTTGTTTCTTACAGGAGAGATTCAAGGCAAAACAGCAGGATCGGCAGCCATAACGGGGAAATATGAGATTAATTAAACAGATTTTGTCGGAAAAGACCGGTGGTGTTGCAATAAGGATGCACGTGTTGATGGCGGCAACCCTATCGCTGATGGTGATCGGATGCGATAAGAAGCAGCAGAATGAAGGTCTAAAGGACGGGAGCCACGGCACAGGTGAGAGCGGCCTGATTGTGGGGAGCAGGTCCAAAACGATCGTCGAAATGGCGCCCGGAGATGTGATCGTATCGGTGAACGGAGCTAAATTGACCCGGGCTGATTATGACGAAAGCGTGAAAAGTTCGGAATACGTTTATCGCCTAAAACACCCGGAAAGTAAACAGGCGGAACTCGTACGCTACGTGCGGAACCGCGCACTCACGTTAGTTCCGGAGTATGTAACCAAGCAGTTGTTGCTGCAGGAGGCTAAGCGGCGCGCGCTCAAGCCGGCGCCGGAAGATATCGTTTTCATGGAAACGATGATGGCGGGAATTGCAAAAAGAAAGGGAAAATCGGTCGAGCAGTTCTTAAATGAACCCGGAAAGGAACAGGAACATATACGTAAAGATGTGAAGGAGCAGGCGCTGATCCGGACGTTGCGGCAAGTCGAGTTCGGGGACCGGCTTGTGGTGACCGATGAAGACATCAACAAGTCGAAAAATTTGATCAATCAGTACAACAGTATGTGTGAAGCGACGAACCGCCTGGTTCAGGCCCAGGCGGAGCAGGTTGTCCGACGTCTGCGGGACGGCGCTGATTTCTCTCAGGTCGCCGATGAGATGACGCAAGCTAAGAAAGAGCCCGGGGGCTTCTGGGGTGAGTTTGTGCGCGCGGAGATCGAAGATGCGCAACTCCGGAATCTTGCATTCACTCTGCCCGTAGGGGGAATTTCCGAGCCCGTCGACACGCCGGAAGGGCTGGTCATCATCAAGGTGCTCGAACGCACAGGCGTAGACTCGCCCATGGCCGCTCAGGAGGCGAAGGTCAAGCTTGCGAGGATCGTTTTTCTTTTGGGCGAGTTTAAGAAAATGCCGGAGGACAAGGCGATCAGGACCGAGTTGGAAAAGCGGCGGATCGAGAGCCTGCAGCGCGACTGGGTGGACGGTTTGTTCAAACGCGCAAGGGTGGAGTATCCGAACGGCACCAATTTCTTCGATGTTGCGAAACAAGGAAAGTAAGCGCATGAAACAGAGTACGATTCTTCTTTCGGTTTGCGGCGTGTTCGCGGTGTTGGGCCTCGGCTTCGGCGGCTGGTTGTTCGTAAAGGAACGCCGAGCGCCCGAGGGGCAGGGGTCGGAACGAAGCCCGGGAAGTAACGCTGCGCAAGGCACTCAAGTGAAGAACGGGGGTCGAACGAATGGCGTTCTTGCGCGGATGTCAGGCACGAATGGCGGAGGTGGAAAAATTGCGGGAGCCCTTACCAACGGAGCGCCGCAAACCGCAGAGCAAAGCATGGCAGTGAAAATGCACGACTTCCTGGATACGGGAGACGAGGCGGCCGCACTGCAGGTGGCGCTTAAGTTAAAGACGGCGGAAGAGGCCGCCGTGCGTGCGGACGTCGTGGAGGTGCTGGGGTGGATCGGAATAAAAGCGTTGCCCATATTGTCACAATTGATGGTTGATCCCGATCCGGATGTGGCGCGGGCGGCGATTGCCCAGTGGAAACGTACGCTCAGTGAAATAGCCGACGATTCCATGAAGGCGGACATGTTGATAGCCGGGATGTCTGTGATCAAGGATCAGGACGAATTGGAGTCGTGCGTGATGGAGTTCAATCACTTGCCCAATGACCTTGCGGTCAGGGGGCTGGTTAAGCTGATCCAGTCGGACAACCCCCGGGCGAGCGAGATCGGTCGCGCGCACTACGAGTTTGTGACCAGCGAAGCCTATCACTCGCCCGAGGCCGCTGAAAAATGGATTAAGGAAAATCAGGACCAGTGAGCTTCACTTCCTGCCAGGGCGTTTCTATTTGACCCTTCAATGCACATGAACGGACGGCCCGGCGGTCCGTCCCTACCGCTGAAGGTCCCCGTTTTGCTGCTTCTTGCATGTTCCGGTAGGGCTCGACCGCCGGGCGAGCCGCAAATCGGGTCAAATAGAAACGCCCTGCACTTCCTGCGGTTTGCTGTTGACAAAAACAGAATATTGGCTAACATATACTCTATCTTTTTAGAAGAGTTGGGTTCTGCGACCTGTAAATCCAATAGGGTATTCATAGAAAGGGTTTGGTGTAGGAATGTCATTCCACAAAAAGGTTCTGGCGTTATCCGCGATGACCATTCTGGTCGCTGCAATGAGTGAGGCTGCTTTATATACACCGCCTCCAATAGCGGGTGCGAATGAGCCTATTGTGTTAGGCGAGTGGCATTCAAACTTAGCCAAGGCCCAAGCGTATGCCGACGCAAACGGAATCCCCATGGTGGTCGCGTGGATCGATACGAGCTGCGGACAGTGTAAGATCTTCAACGATCAGATCACGACCTCCTTGTTTATCAACTACCGGCAAAACCGTAAGCTGGTCATGGTCCTTGGTGTAAACGACTTGGGGGCTATTAAAGATTTTGTCAGAAACTCCAGTGGCCTGTATCCCTACGCAGGCGTTTACTGGAAGGGACAAACGAGTCGGTTTACCGCGCGGCTTGCCAGCCCGCAGTCGTTAATCAACAAGTTCGAGAGTTACATCAGCACGTATGTGACGCCGGCGGGCACGCCGCCGGCGGTTGACGCGTTCGACACCGCCGATGACACCGAGGCCGGGGCGACGCGCCTGGCCATGTCGAAGGTGGCGCAGACCTCGACGCCCCATTACCTTAACCAGAGCGACACGGCCGACTGGTACCGCTTCACCAACCTGGTGGCGGACACCGAGTAC
>JANYBJ010000161.1 GCA_025360845.1 bacterium | reverse complement strand
ACCCTCGCCCTCTGGGAGAGGGCCGGGGTGAGGGTTGTGGGCTTGCCCACATTGGGAGAAGAAAAACCGTTCGTAATCGTAATCATAATCCTAATCTTAATCGCTCAAGAAAGCTTGACTGAAACTTCAACTTTTCTTCATCACCCCATCGCTCCGATATGCGCTTCGCCCGAGTAGACCGCGACAGCCCCCTGCCCGGTCACAAGCCTCAGCGCGCCGTCAGACAAGATGCCGTCCGCAACCCCGCTGACATGCCGCCCCCCCTGCTCCACAGTAACCAACCGTCCGCGCAACGCGTCGCGCGCCCCTATCGCCTCCAACAGCGGCTCAAGCCCCTGAACACACCAAAGATCATACAGCGGCTCAAAACGGTTGAGGATCGCCGCCAAAACCGCCGCGCGCGAAAAGCGCCTTCCGGTCTCCATCCGTAACGAGGTCGCGCGGCCGCGCAGTTCTTTCGGCAACTCCTCGCGCTTCAGATTCACGTTGACGCCGATGCCCGGGATGATGTGACGCACGCAGTCGGTCTCGGCCTGCATCTCACACAAGACGCCGCACACCTTTTTCCCGCCCGTCAGAATGTCGTTCGGCCACTTGATCAGCGGTTCGGTCTCGGGCGCCAGCTCAGCCAGCGCCTCGGCCACCGCAAGACCCGCGACCAGCGGCAGCGAGGCCGCCCGCCCCGGCTCAACCGCAGGCAGCAGCAGCATCGAGAAATAAAGGCTCACGCCCGGCGGCGAAAACCAGACGCGCGTCATGCGGCCGCGACCGTCCGTCTGCGCCCCCGCAGCCATCACCACGCCCTCTCCCGCACCCGCAAGCGCCAAAGCCGCAACATCGCGGTTGGTCGACCCCGTCTCTGCCAGATAGCGGCAATCCTGCCCGATGCGCCGGGTGGTCAGCAACGGCACCACCTCGGCCGCATTCGGCGTGTCCGGCGCGGTCACCAGACGGTAGCCGCGCCGCGAGCAGGCCGCGATACCGTACCCGCCCGCACGCAGCGTCTCGATCTGCTTCCAGACCGCCGCACGCGATATGCCTAAGCGCTCGCAGATCGTCCGGCTCGAGACCTCACCGTCCCCGGCTCTCTTTAAACATGCGATGATCTCTTCAGCCACCGTCATACTTCATTCCCATCACAGGTACGGGTTGCTGCGCTTTTCGACGCCGATGGTCGTCTGCGGCCCGTGCCCGCAGATCACGCGCGTATCGTCGGGCAGAACCTTCAGTTTCTTCAGCGAAGCCTCCAACGTATCCCAACTCCCGCCCGGCAGATCCGTGCGGCCGACCGATCCCGCGAAGAGCGTGTCGCCCGCGACCAGCAGTTTCTCTTTTTCAAAATACAGACACCAGCCGCCCGGCGTGTGCCCCGGCGTACAGATGATTTTTGCCGAAAGTCCGCCGCACGTGAGGATGTCGCCGTCTTTCTTATCCGCCACCAGCGAGGCGGGCCGCCGCGTCAGCCGGTAGGGCGGCATGGCGTTCATCGGCGAAAACGCGAACCCCGTGTCTTCCTGGTGCATCACCACCGGCACAGGGTACTTCGCCAGGATGTCACCCAAAGCCGAGATATGGTCGAAGTGGCAGTGCGTCAGCACCACCAAGCCCGCTTTCAACCCCCTCTTCTCCAGCAATCCGAGGATTGTAGCACTGTCGGCACCGGGATCCACGATCCACGCCTGCGCCGGGTCATCCCACAACACGCTGCAATTGGCCTCGTAAGGACCCACCGATATGACTTCGTAATTCATGCGGAGTAGAATAAACAACGCGCCCTTCACCGGAAAGCCAAATCGCTCCAAAAGACGATACCCGGAAAATTCCAAATTTGCCCAGCAGCCACCGATGTGTTATCATAGGAGTTAAAGATTTGGCTCTAGGGGGGATTCATGGAGACTCTGAAGGCATATTCACTCATGCTCACGATCCGCTTCTTTGAAGAGGCGATCGAACGGCTCTTTCTCGAAGGCCGCATCATGGGCACGGCCCACACCTGCATCGGCCAGGAGGCGGTCGCCGTCGGCGTGGCCGCCGCGCTCGAGCCGCGTGACGCCATGACCACGACCCACCGAGGACACGGACATTTTCTCGCGCGCGGCGCGGACGCGGGCCGCGCCATGGCGGAACTTTTCGGACGCGAAACCGGCTATTCGCACGGCCGCGGCGGCAGCCAGATGATGATGGATCCGTCGATCGGTTTCTACGGCGCGAACGGCATCACCGGCGGCAGCATCCCGTTTGCCACGGGCCTCGGCCTCGACGCGCAGCTCAAGGGTTCCGGACGCGTCACCGTCTGTTTCTTCGGCGACGGCGCCTCTAACCAAGGCGTCTTTCACGAGTCGCTCAACATCGCCGCGCTCTGGAAACTTCCCGTCCTCTACGTCGTTGAGAACAACGGCTACGCCATGTCCACCTCCACCTCGCGCGGCCTCGCGAACCCGCACATCGCCGACCGCGCCGCCGCCTACGGCATCCCCGGCGTCCGCGTGGACGGCAACGACTTTTTCGCGGTGCGCGACGCGGTCGCGTCACTCGCCGCCGACGCGCGCGACGGCAACGGCCCGGCCCTGCTGGAGTGTACGACCTACCGCCTCTCCGGCCACTCGCGCGGCGACCCGCGCGTCTATCGCACCCGCGAAGAGGAGGCGTCCGCCTGGCAAAAAGACCCAATCCTCCGCTTAGAGGCGCACCTGAAGTCCGACGGCACCCTGACCGACGACGCGATCGCCGAGACCCGCCTAGCCGCACACGCGCACATCGACGAGGTGGTTCACTTCGCCGAATCCTCCCCCCTTCCCAAGCCAGCCTCGCTGACCAACGATCTTTTCGCGTCTTAATCATGGGCCGGCGCTGCCGGCCATTTCCTAACGGCCTTATAGCCTTCCGCCTATTGCCCTTTTATGAGAACCATCACCTTCACACACATCCTGCGCGAAACCCTCGCCGCCGAACTGCGGCGCGACCCCTCGGTCTTTCTGATGGGCGAGGACATCGGCGTCTACGGCGGCGCGTTCGGCGTCACCCGCAGCCTGATCGACGAATTCGGCGCGACCCGCATCCGCGACACGCCCATTTCCGAGCAGGCGCTCACCGGGATCGCCATCGGCGCGGCTGTCGCGGGACAGCGGCCCGTGATCGAAATCATGTTCATGGACTTCATCACCCTCGCCGTGGACCAGCTCGTCAACATGGCGGCCAAGCTCCACCCGATCTACGGGCAGTCCTGCCCGCTCGTGATCCGCACGCCGCCCGGCGGCGGACGCGGGTATGGCGCGACGCACTCCCAATCGCTCGAACGCCTCTTCGCCGGAATACCCGGCATCAAAATCGCCGCGCCCTCCAATGCGGCCGACGCCTCGGGCCTGCTTCAGACCGCCATCCGCGACAACAATCCCGTGCTTTTCCTCGAACATAAACTGCTCTACCCCCAGCGGTTCGAGGTCGAGGACGAGTTACCGGAGCCGATCCCCTTCGGTTTCGCGAAAGTCGCGCGCGAAGGCGATGACCTCACGATGGTCGCCTGGTCCCATATGACCTGGGTGGCGCAACACGCCGCCGCCAAACTCGCCTCCCAAGGGATCGAGGCCGAGGTCATCGATCTCCGCACCCTCAGCCCGCTCGACATCGACACCATCGTCGAGTCGGTCAAGCGCACCGGGCGCGTGATGATTCTGGAGGAAGGCCCAAAAACCGGCGGGTTCGCCGCCGAGATCGCGTCGCAGATCATGGAAAACGCCCACGACTACCTTGAGAAACCTGTGCGCCGCTTGGCCGGCGCCGACTTTCCCATGCCGTCGGCCAAAAACCTCGAAGCCGCCTGCATCCCCTCGCTCAACGACATCCTCGCCCTCGCCCGTGAACTCGTTCAAAACTGAACACGAAGACACTAAGACTCAAAGAAGCAAAAGGGCCTAATGATGAACGACCTGCTTGCGTTGCCAAAAGAACTCGAAGAGATTGGAACGCATGTTGTGGATGCGGCATTCAAAGTCCATTCGGCACTAGGTCCGGGACTATTGGAAAAAGTCTACGAAACCTGCCTCGCGCACGAATTGAAGAAACGGACTCTCCTGTCCGAGACTCAAGTTTATCTTCCCGTCCACTATGACGGGTTCACCATCGATTCCGGGTTACGTTTGGACGTGTTGGTCAACAAGCAAGTCATCGTCGAACTCAAAGTTGCAGAAGTACTCCATCCTGTTTTCGCAATCCAACTCAAGACCTATCTGAAACTCACCGGTTTGCGTCTCGGTTATCTGATCAACTTCAACGTTCCCCTCATCAAAAGCGGTATCCACCGCATTATCCTCTGATGTTTTCTTCGTGTCTTCGTGTTAAATCTCTACCGCTTATGACCTACTCCCTGATCACGCTCTCTTACAACAAGCTCGCCTGCACGCAGCGCTGTCTCTCGGCGCTGATCACCGACTCCGTTGTTGACGGCCCGTGGGAAATGATCGTCGTCGACAACGGCTCCACCGACGGCAGCGGCGAGTGGTGCGACACGGCTCTCGTGGCTCTCGGCGCGGCCTGCGGCGTACCCGTCACCGTGCTGCACAACCCCGGCAACATCGGCTGCTCTAATTCCCGCAACCGCGCCATCGCCGTCGCACGCGGCGAGTACCTGGTCTTCGCCGATAACGACATCGCGCCCCGCACGCGGCGCTGGATGCCCGGCCTGCGCGACGCGCTCGCTTCCGTCCCGAACGCGGGCATGGTCGGTGCGAAGATGGTCTACCCGTGGACACCCTATCCGATCCAGTGCGCGGGTGTCGGCATCTCGAAGCGCGGCCACGTCTGTTTCCGCGGACGCGGCGAACCCATCGATGACCCGCGCTATTGCCGACAGGAAAACGTGCAGTGCCTGATCAGCGCCTGCCTCCTGATCCCGGCGGCGCTCCTCCGGAAACACGGCGCTTTCGACGAGGCCTTCCACCCCGTGCAGTTCGAGGATTTCGATCTCGTCTACCGGCTGCGCGAAGCGGGATATCTAGCGGTCTACACGCCAGCGGTCGAGATGTATCACTTCGAAAGCGTCACCACGCAAGGCACCCCAACCGTGCGCAACGCCGCCGTGGTCGTCCGCAACGGGCTGCTCTTCCAGAAGCGCTGGCGACACCTGTTCGAACATGAGACCGGCCCGGATGAAGCGGCCTGCCGCTGGCGCACAATCGAACCCGTGCCCTTCGCTTCGATCGGCGCTCTGCCCCAGCTCTGAAAGCCGACAGCGTGCAATCTGCGCCGCTGGGCGCGCCGCCTGGGCTGGGAGGAACGCAAAAATGCGTGAAAACAAAGGAATGATGAGCCGGTGCCGCTCCCGACTGCGCGGAGCAAGCGCGTGACGTTGAAAACCGAAACTCGATAACCGCAGGCTTGATCCTGCGCGACATGAATTGTTATTTTCCGCGCTTTCATCGTAGGACTCCGCCTCTGGTTGCCGAACTTTGCTGACAAAGCGCCATGTCATAATGCGGGAGTTCACGCTTTCGGGTCAGCGCTGTCGATGCCGGATTGGGGCCGCCGCGGCGATGACGTTTTCAGAGCCTCCCATGCCCCCTAAAACCTCGGGGTCCGGGGCAGAGCCCCGGCGGCCCATCCGCACGATGGGCTTGCCTTGCCGGGCCGGCCGCATACACTTCGGCTGACGCAACGGTTTTCCGATGACGCCGACACGGTGCAGGTGTTCCTCTCGCGGCTCCGCCTGGAGCCCTGCCCCGCGTGCGGGGCACGCGGCCCACTGACGCGCCACGGGCATATCCGGGGGCATGTCGAAGGCCTGCTCACCGTCAGGGCCGGGAGAAAGGGCATAGGGGTCGTATCACGACATCGGGTTGCGCTGAAAAAGTCGGGCGGCGTGCGGTTTAATCGCAGCCGCCCTTTTTCATTTTCGCTTCTTCGCCTTTAAGGGCGCGGGTGCCGCCCGCACGAGATGAAGCTCGTTCCTGTCCAGCAGTTCCCATGA
>JANYBJ010000133.1 GCA_025360845.1 bacterium | reverse complement strand
CAACAGCCGCGCCTTGTGGGGGCCTTGAAAGCCCCCCGGCGCGGCTGTTGACAACCCCTGAACGGTGGCCACGTTCATGCGAAGCTGTCACAAATCCCCCCACAAACCCGGAAGCGCCATGTTGAAACCGGTAGGGCGGTTTCGCCGAAACCGCCGCGGACGGCTCGGCGAGCCGTCCCTACCATGCATTCGAACCATTCGTTGAAAAAGTTACCCCATCGTTTGTTCGCGGCGCAGCCGCGCGGCGGGCTTATCTACTGCTTCAGCGTAAGGGATGACGTTTCGCGGGTGATGCGGACGGGGCGCGTGAGGGTGCTGCCTTCGGGGAGGGTGACGCTGACCTCGTGGTCGCCGAGAAACCCGCGTACGCGGCAGTTGCCCTGTCGGTCTGTTGTGCGCGTCTCGTTCGTCCACCACGTGCCCAGCACGAGGTCGAGGTAGGCCTGCCCGTTCGGCTTGACGCGCCAGTCCTTGGCGAAGAGCGCGGCGCGGGGTATCCAGTGCTGGCCCTCCCAGAAGCCCCACTGAGTGAGCGACTCCGTGGCGGGGTGGGAGAAAAAGGCGATAAGAAAGTCGCGCATGTAGTCGCCCTGCGTCTGCTCGTCGTCGGTCGAGATATCGAACTCCGTGGCGTGGATCGGCAGGTTGAACTTCCCGAAGCGGTCGAGGATCTCGATGACTTTCTGCGGCGGGGTGAGGTTCTCGCCCATGTGGCACTGCACGCCGATGACGCCCAGCGGCGCTCCCGCCGCGAGCAGGTCGCGGATCTGTTTCTCGTAGATCGCCTGTTCGCTGAGCGTGTCGCCGCCGCCTGCCACGATGGCGTACTCGTTGATGCCGAGCGCGGGGTGGGGGTCGAGCTGGCGCGTCAGCTTGAACCAGTGGGTGACTTCGTCGGCGCCGAGGATGTCCTGAACATCGTGGTTGACGCGCGGCTCATTCATCACGTCGTAGGTGTCGAACTCGAAAGGCCGCATGGCGGCGACCACCTCGGCGAAGTGGTCGTCGATGGCTTTTCTGAGCGCGGCGGGATTTCCTTTCAGCGCTTCGATGTCTTTGGGCATCCAGCGCCAGCCCGGCCAGATCAGGTTGTGGCCGCGCGTGTAGAAGCGGTTGTCCTTGGCCCACTTCGCAAGGGCCCTGTAGCGCTGGCGGTTCTCGGAGTTCTGCCAGCCCCAGTCGCTCCAGTAGACCGGGCAGGTGACGCGGTTGAAGAGGCGCGTGACTGTTTCGCGATACTTCTTGCCATCCTCGGTGTCGCGCAGAGCAGAGTCTTCGAGAAAGGTGCCGAACTGGTAGGCGTGGCGGGTCATGCGCACGCGGACGGTCGCGTGGGTGACCGGCGAGCCGTCTGCGGCGAGGACGCGGATGTCGAGGTCGCCTTTACGGATCTTCTCGATGCGGTCGAGCGCCGCCTGACGCCAGGGGGCATCGGAAGCCTGACCTTCATAGAACACACGCGTGAGCGGCAGTTGTTTGAGGTCGATGCCGGGACCGAGGTTGACGGCGACGAAGCCGCCGAAATCGAGCGTCTGCTCGTATTTCCCGAGGTGGAAGACCAGCTCAACATCCTGTGCCGGATAGTCGCGCTGAGCCGTGGCACGCAGGTAAAGCCGCGTCCAGGCCTTGCCGGGCGTGGCGTTGAGCGAGGCAAGGCTGTCGTAGGTTTTCGTCTGCTGTAGCGCCGCGAAGAGATGGCCGCCGCCGGTCTCTGCGGAAGACGCGGTGCAGCGTGCGGAGAAGGCGATGAACAGCACGTCGCCTTTCTTGACCGGGACGAGACTGGTGGAGGTGCTGATTTGCACCTTCCATTGCGGATCGGTGCGCTGTTTGACCGTAACGTGCAAAGCTTTTGCAAAGGGTTGGTCCGGCGTATCGATGACGGTGAACGCGGCGGCGTCGCCTTCGCCGTAATGGCTCAACCGGGAGGCTTCGGAGGTGTCGAAAAGGGGCGCGGGCTTGCCGGGGAGTGCGGCGACCGTGTCGCGAAAGAAGGCTTCGTAACCGGGATCGGCTGCGAAGAGCGGCAAGGCCAGTAACAGGAGCAGGTTCGTTTTCATAATGGGTTACAGCCAGGCGCAGTTGAGGGCGCAGAGTCCGTAGAGGCAGGCGGTTTCGGCGCGCAGGACCTGCTGGCCGAGGCTCACGGGAATCGCGCCGGCGGCCAGCAGCGCGTCGAGTTCGGCGGGCGTGAAGTCGCCTTCCGGTCCGACGAACCAGCCCGCGCGCGGCGGCGGTTCGGCGTGGGCGGCAAGCGCCTCGCGCAGCGGCTTCGCGGCGGGGGTGAGCGCGGCCACAAACACCGGGGCGGTTTGGGTCACGATCGGCAAACAGGTCTTGAAAGGGGAGGGTGGGAGGATGACGGGAAGCCAGGTCGCGCCGCATTGGCGGGCGGCCTCTTCCGCCACGCGCGACCAGCGGGCGGCCTTGGCGATGCCGTCATCCGCGTCGAGGCGCACGATGGTGCGGTCGGAGATGACCGGCACGATGCAGCCGACGCCGAGTTCAACCGCTTTCTCGACGGTCCAGTCCATGCGGCTGCCTTTGCTGACGCAGGCGAAGAGCGTGAGGGTGCAAGAGGGGCACGGGTGCACTTGCACGGCCGCTTCGGCGGTCAGCGAGAGCCCGTGCCTCTCGGCGGACGTGATGACTGCATCGCGCGTGCGGCCCTGGCTGTCGAAGAGGGTCACGCGCTCGCCGGGCTTGACGCGCAGCACGGTCTGCAGGTGACGCGCCTCATCGCGTCCGAGCGTAAACGCGTCGGCGAGCAGCTCTTCGGTCTTGACGAGGCAGCGGTGCATGTTCAGGTAGATAGGCTGAAGACTTTTAGGCTGAAGGCAGTCGATCCGAAGGTCATTTGGAGGCGTGTTTGCGCAGGGCGTCGCGGCGGGCGAAGAAGGTGTCGATCTGCCTGTTCTGTTTCGCGGCTTCCGGGAAGTTGTCGGTTGAGGTTTGGGCCGCGAACTCTTCGAGCAGCTTTCTCTGCTTGGAGGAGAGGTGCGCGGGAACCTCGAGTTCGACCCGCACGTGAAGGTCGCCGCAGCCGCCGTTGAGGCTGGGCATGCCCTTGTCGCGCAGGCGGAAGACCTTGCCGTTGGGCGTGCCGGCGGGCAGCTTGATGCGGGCGTGGCCGTCGGGTGTCGGTATGTTGATGTCGCCGCCGACGGCCGCGACCACGGGCGAGACGTAGACGGTGCAGGCGAGATCGTCGCCCTGCCGCTGGAACACGTCGTGCTCGCGCACGTGAAGCACGACATACAGATCGCCGGCCGGACCGCCGCGCAGGCCGCTCTCGCCTTTGCCTGTGAGGCGCAGGCGCGAGCCGGTCTCGACGCCTTTGGGGATGCGCAGGGCGATGTGGCGCGGCGTTTTCACGCGGCCGGTGCCGCTGCACTTCTTGCAGGGGTTGCGGATGATGGAGCCTTCGCCGTTGCAGACGGGGCAGGTTTGGCGCATCTGGATGAAGCCGCCGCCGACCACCACGAAGCCATGGCCGCCGCACTGGCGGCAAGGCTCGCGGGTGGCGCCGGAGGCCGCGCCCGAGCCTTTACAGGTTTCGCAGGCGTCGTTGACGGTGAGATCGACCTCGCGCTCCGAGCCGAACAGCGCCTCTTCGAAATCGATCTCGAGGTCGAAGCGCAGGTCGTCGCCGTGCTGGGCGGCGTTGGGGTTGCGGGATTTTCTGCGTCCGCCGCCCCCGCCGAAGAGGTCGCCAAACCCGCCGCCGAACAGGCTTTCGAAGACGTCTTGAAAGTCGCCGGAGTGGGTGAAGTCGCGTCCGAAATCGAACCCGCCGGGGCCGAAGGTGGACTTCATGCCGTCGTGGCCGTACTGGTCGTAGCGCTGGCGCTTGTCAGGATCGCTTAGGACCTCGTACGCCTCGCAGGTCTCCTTGAACTTGTCCGCAGCCTCTTTGTTGTCAGGGTTGCGGTCGGGGTGGAACTGCATGGCGAGTTTGCGGTACGCTTTTTTCAGTTCATCCGCTGAGGCGCTTTTGCTGACGCCGAGCACTTCATAATAATCGCGTTTGGTTGCCATAGGAAAAATCGGAATGAGGAGTTAAGAATGAAAATACAGGGGCTCTAGTCCGAGACGCTCTCGTTTTCTGAGGCGGCCTGTTCCGGGTCGGGTGCGCCGGAAGAGACGATGACCTGGGCGGGCCGCAAGAGGCGTCCGAACAGGAGCCAGCCGCGGCGGAACTGGTCGATCACGACGTTGGCGGGGACGACGGCCGAACTCATCTGGGAAAGGGCCTCGTGAAAATCGGGGTTAAAGGGCTGTCCTTTGGCATCGAGCGGCGTGACGCCGTTGCGCTCGAGCAGGGCGATGAACTGGTCGTAAACCATCTTCACGCCGGACGCAAACGGGTCGGTCGGGCTGGACGTCTTGTCGAGAGCGAGTTCGAGGTGGTCGACAACGGGAATGAGATCGCCGAGAAGTTCCTCGTTGGCGCGTTTGATCCACTCCTCGCGTTCGCGGGTCTGGCGCTTGCGGAAGTTGTCGAAATCGGCCATCAGGCGGGTGTAGCGGTCCTTGAGGGCTGCGAGTTCCTGCGCTTCGGTGGCGGGTTTGGGCGGCTCGGCGACGGGGGCGGGTTCTGGCACGGCAGGTTGAGCCGCGGGTTCGGTCTGGGCCGGAACGGCCTCAGCCTGGGGGCTCGCCCCCGGTTGCTCGAAGTTGTCGTGGTGCTTGTTTTTGTCTTTGCTTTTGCTGAACATGACGTAAGCGTCCTTTGGGTTTGTGCGGTGCGACGCATGGCCGCGCCGACGCGGTCCCGACTCCTTGACAGATCCGAAAGAAAGGAGAGGTCGGAAAGAAACACCAGTACACCATACTACGCATCGATAGTCAAGGGGTGCGGGGCATCGGAAAAGACGGGAGGGTCAATGAAAAATCGATGGAAAAGCCTCTGTTAAAACGAGTATACTCATCGCCCAAATGACAGAGAAAGCCTTGATCATCATACCGACGTACGACGAACGGGAGAATGTGGCTGCCATTTCGGAGGCGATTCTGAGACAGGTGCCCGAGGCGCACATCCTGTTTGTGGACGACAATTCGCCGGACGGGACAGGCGCGTTGGAGGACGAGATCGCGGCGCGCGAGCCACGTGTGTCCGTGATGCATCGTGCGGGCAAGGAGGGGTTGGGACGTGCCTACATCGCGGGGTTCAAATGGGCGCTGGCGCGCGACTACACGCTGATCTGCGAAATGGACTGCGACTTCTCGCACGACCCGGCGGCCTTGCCGAGCCTGTTGCAGACGGCGTATGCGGGCGCCGATCTGGTGTTGGGCTCGCGCTACATCGGCGGCGTCCGGGTGATGAATTGGCCGATGAGCCGGCTGCTGCTTTCAACCGGTGCGGCCAAGTACGTGAAGGTGATCACCGGCATGCCGGTGTACGATCCGACGGGCGGCTTCAAGTGCTTCCGCCGGGCCGTCCTGCAGGCGATCGACCTCGACCGCATCACCTCCAGCGGCTACTCCTTCCAGATCGAGATGACGCACACGGCGTGGATGAAAGGCTTTAAGATCCAAGAGGTGCCGATCGTTTTCGAGGATCGGCGCGCGGGCTATTCGAAGATGCGGGCCAACATCGCGTCCGAAGCGGTGATGATGGTGCTGCGGCTGTGGGGGCGGTGCGGGTTCCGCCGCTCGCCGCGTGCGGGAGGACCGGCGTGAGCGCCGCGCGTTCGCTGCCGTGGCTTCGGGCTCTGCGGCCTGCACAGTGGATCAAGAACGGGGTGGTTCCCGCCGCCTACTTTTTCGCACGCTGGGATCCGAGTCAAAGCGCACATGTTCAGGGGCTTGCGCCGGTGTTGCTCGTGGCCGTGGCTGTGGCCTGTTTCTGTTGCGTGTCGAGCGGCGTCTATCTGATCAACGACATGCACGACATCGAGGCTGACCGCGCCCATCCCATCAAGCGGCAGCGTCCGCTGGCCTCGGGCGCGGTCGGCGTGAGGCCGGCTCTGGCTTTGGCGGCCGCGCTGCTGTCCGCCGGAATGGCCGGGTCGCTCGCTCTGCCCCTCCTGTTCACGGGCGTGCTGGGCGGCTACTGTCTGATGCAGTTCGTCTACACCTTCGGGCTCAAGCGGATACCCTATGTGGACGTCTTTGTGATCGCGACGGGGTTCGTGCTGCGCGCGATCGCGGGCGCGGTGGCGCTGTCGGTGCGCATCTCGCCGTGGCTGCTGCTGTGTACCTTCCTGCTGGCGCTGTTCCTGGCGCTCTGCAAGCGCCGCCACGAGAAGATTCTGCTGGAGGATACGGGCGAACAGCATCGCGAGGCGCTGGCGGGATATGACCGCTATCTGCTGGACATGCAGATCGGCATCACGTCCTCCGCCACGTTGGTCTGCTACGCGATCTACACGCTGTCGGCCGAAACGGTGCAGCGCTTCGGCACGAGCCGGCTGGGGCTGACGATCCCGTTTGTCGTGTTCGGCCTCTTCCGCTACCTCGAACTGGTCTACCGGCACGACGAGGGCGGGCGCCCCGAAAAGGTCATGCTCACCGACAAGATTCTCATCGCCACCGTGATCTGCTATGCGGTCACTGCTCTCACGGTTTTTCTGACGGTGTGAGCGTGTTGAAAACGTGCTGAAAACGCGCCGCACTTTTTTTTCAATTCCGCTTGTCAGAACGCGAAGGTCTTTGATACAGTTCGTCTACTTTTTCGCGGGGTGGTGGCGCAATTGGTTAGCGCACCGGACTGTCGATCCGGTGGTCGCGGGTTCGAATCCCGTCCACCCCGCCATTCGATTTCTTCAAAAAACCGTGAATTATCAATGAATTCACGGTTTTTTGTTGTTGCTGGGTATGGCAAAAGTATGGTAAATTGTTGACGTTACAACAACTTCAGCTATTTGGAAGGAGCGTGCACAATGGCCCTCTATAAGCAGCCGAAAAGCAAATTCTGGTGGTTTCAGATCATGACGCCGGAAGGGAAGCGTATCCGGAAGTCGACGAAAACCGATGATCGCGCCAAGGCCGAGGTCGTGGAGAAGACGTTTCTCATGGCCGTCAGGCGCGAAGGGCCAGCCGATCAGTTGCACGCCATGCTGGATGCCGTTCTCGGGCGGGCTGTCAAAACCTCGCTGGGTATCGATCAGGTCTGGCATGTCTACACGGAGTGGCTCAGGGCGACCGGCAAGGAACTGGAGAAGACCACGCTCAACGCGCGGGCGAGCGCCTTGCGCCGGCTGTCAGATTGGTCGAAGACGGAGTATCCGGCAGCGGGGCAGGTGGAGGCGGTCGACCGGGCGGCGGCTACCGCGTTCGCCGCCTCGCTCGCGGATGAGGGCATGAAGGGCAAGACCCGGCAAAATATCCTGGGCGACCTGTCGGCCATGTGGGAGGCGCTGCGGCGCTCGCGCGATGGGATCACCAATCCCTGGCCTCTGGTTCGTCCGGAGGTGAACGACAGTGAGAGGGGCCAGCCGTTCACGCGGGAGCAGGAGCAGGCTATCCTGAAGGCCGCCAAGAAGGCGGGCAACGGGTGGCACCTGGCCTGCCTGATCGCGCGGCACACGGGATTGCGGTACGGCTCGGTGTCGAAACTGACGTGGGCGGAGATCGATTTGGACGACGGCGTGATCCGCCACACGCCGAACAAGACGAAGAAGCACAACATCGACGTGGTGGTGCCGCTCGTGAAGCCGTTGCTCAAGGCGCTCCAGGAGGCCCGCAGAGCCGATCCAGAAGGCGAGTACGTGTTGCCGCTCCACGCGACGGTCTACCGCAACCTGCAGAAAAAGGACGAGTCCTGCCGCTTCTCGCACATCCTGAAACAGGCTAAGGTCGACTTCGAAGGCTACACCTTCCACAGTTGGCGGCACACGTTCCGCACCAGGTTGAGCGAGGCGGGGGTGTCTGACGATCTGGCTAAACGGCTAGGGGGCTGGACCGAGGACGCAACAGCGGCCCGCTACGACCACGCTGAACGCATGGAGGAGCTGCGGGCGGCGGTGGAGAAGGCGAAGTAGAGTATTACACGCACGAATGAAAGGAGACCACACGATGAATAAGTTAAACGCACTGTTTGCAACTAGCGAAGCGGAAGCGGTGGGCTTTCTGTGCCCCATGCTGGATCTCGATAACAAAGCCTTGCAGGGTGTCGATGACGACACCTTCAAGCGTGCATGCGCAGATATCGGGAAGCATACAGCCGGGAACGGCCGTCTTTATGGACGGCGAGTGTTATTTTAAAGATATGCCGTCACGATTTGTTGCAGTGGTGAAAGCTGATAGTGCGGAAGCCCTCAGGGCACAGTTGAAAAAAGATGGAACGACCGTTCTCGAGTATCTTAAGGATCTCTTGTTTGCCGAAGGAACAAGACTGTTGAAGATCGGCTTCTTTATTCTGAACCCGAACATCACAGATGCCAGTACCGCACAACCTGATGATTTTACAGTTTTCATCTTTGACCACATGCTCACCGGTGACGGCAGGCAGGATGCGGCAAAATATTTCTACTCTGCTTTTCTGGGGTGCACACCGACAAAAGAATCGCCAAAGCAAGTGAGGAACATCTTTGAGGCAGGCCAATAAATGGACCATGTCCCATTTCGGTTCAGACCTCAGCTCATCCGCAGGAATTCGCCTCAAAGACCTCTTCACGGTGCGAAGGGAAATTGCGACCGGCGCGAACGGCTATTTCATCATTGATCGGGCAACCATCGAAAAATACGAGATTCCTCGACAGTACCTGAAGCCGATCCTGCCCAGTCCGCGATATGTTCATGATCCCGTGATTGAGGCTGCCGCCGACGGAACGCCAACGGTTGATAGATTCGGGTATCTGTTGGATTGTGCCGCGGCACCTGATGAGGTTAAAAGAAACTTTCCCGGCTTGTGGACCTACTTGGAAGAAGGCGTCTCTCAAGGGTTGCCCGAACGACATTTATGCTCCCAACGCGATGTATGGTGTTTTCAGGAGAAAAGGGAGCCCGCTCCTTTTATTGTGTCGTACATGGGGCGCTCAAGAGACCAGCGTTCCTGCCCGATCCGGTTCTTTGTGAATTTTTCCTCGGCCATCGTGACCAACGTTTTTCTAAATCTGTACCCAACTGCCGAACTCGCTGAAATCCTCGGCGGTGATCGCTCGCGCATGATCGAGTTCGCCGAGGCGCTCAATGCCATTCCCGCCGAGGCCATGTTGCATGCCGGGCGGGCCTATGGCGGGGGGCTCCACAAGATAGAGCCTAAAGAGTTGCGTGAAATGCCGCTTGCTGTTGTTCCCGTTTGGCTGGAGACCGGCTTGAAAAAACGTCTGATTTTGATCTAAACTAATCCCGCCAACCCAAAGGAGTGTCATGAAAAATTGTCGTGACTGTCGGCATGAAGTCTCAGAGGACGCTTTGGCCTGCCCGCATTGCGGCGCGCCGTTTCCGGCCAGGGAGAAATGGGACGGGCGGGGGTTCGAATATAAATCCGAAACCGAGATTCCGGGTCTGCCTTTGCTCCACATCTCGTTCAAATACCGGCCCAACCGCATGCCCGTGCCTGCCAAGGGCGTGATCGCCATCGGTCAGTTCGCCGTCGGCATCGTAACGCTGTCGCAGTTCGGGGTCGGGGTGGTCAGCGTGAGTCAGTTCACGATCGCGGGCTTCGCGCTTGCGCAGTTCGCCATCGCTTACTCCCTGATCGCCCAACTGGGCTTGTATGTTCATGAGGGCCACGGCCAGATCGTGCGCAACCTCATGGAACTGATCGGCAAGTTCTGATACGATTTGCCGCAGTGGACGAAAGAGGAGACCCTTATGTGCAAGCTCTGCATCTTCGTTGGGATGACGGCTCTGGGCTCGCTCGGCTGGTGGCTCGGAGCAAAAGTCGGGTTCATGACCGGTTACTTCATCGGCGGAATCGGCAGCATGGCCGGCGTCTATCTTGGCTGGCGAATTCATCGCGACTTACTGGGGTGAGAAAAAATGAAAGGATCCATCATGAGCAAGGTTATCGGCGACTTCACAAACAAGGCACTTGGGTTAAAGTTTATGTTTCGCGGGGCAGGGACGGGGCATCGCACCGTCCGCCTCGGCCTGTTCCTCTTGCTTTTACTGGCCACTGCCACCGCAGAGGCCCAGAACGCCGTTACCAACACAGCCGTCGTGCCGGTGCCGAAACTTGAGAATGATTTCTACGACTGGTACCAGCGCCACGAACAGGTCAAGGAGCTGATCAAACAGCAGCCGGTGGATTTGGTCTTTATCGGCGACTCCATTACCCACATGTTCGGCGGGCCGACACCTTCGCCGGTCCACCGCGGTCAAGAGGTCTGGGAGCGCTATTACGGAAAGCGTCACGTGGTGAATCTGGGCTTCGGCTGGGACCGCACGCAGAACGTCCTCTGGCGTCTCAACAACGGCGAGTTCGACGGTATTCAGCCCAAGGTCGTGGTGCTGCTGATCGGCACCAACAACCGGACCGGCACCCAGAACGCCCGCGAAAACACGCCAGCAGAGATCGCCGAGGGCAGCGAGGCCATCTGCAAGACGGTTCACGCCAAAGCGCCCGGCTGCAAGATCGTGCTCTTAAGCGTGCTGCCGCGCAGCCCCGAGAACTTCGTCGCGCCGATCCGCGAGATCAATCAGAAGATCGCCAAACTGGAGGCGCTCGGGTATGTCACGTTCCTTGATCTCTGGCCGGGATTCGCGGAGCAGGACGGGCTGCCGAAGAAAGAACTGATGGCCGACACCGTGCATCCGAACGCCAAGGGCTATCAGGTCTGGGCGGAAGCGCTGGAACCGCTCCTCCTGAAGCTGCTCAAATAACGGTCACGTTATCGACAACGCCTGCGGCACCTTGAAGGATATGGAGGGCGAGACTCTGTCGAGCCGTTCAGCTAGGCACAACGGCTCGCGAGGACGCTCGCCCTCCATTCTCCGATAGAAGGATACAAAACAGGTGCGGCGCGGAGTCGCGCCTGCCCCACATCCCCTCGCTTACACTTTCCAAGGCCCGCGGTAATCGCGCGTCAGCCACTTGGTGTCGCCCGACCCGTTCCGGAAAGCGAACTTGGCGGGGTCCCAGAGGATTTTCGCGTGGTTGTAGTAGGCCTGGTTCATCAGGTGGCAGCAGATCGCGGAGCGGCCGCCGACCTGCTCGCTGGTGATCGGCTTCTGGCGAGTCTTGACGCTGTTCATGAAGTCGGGGATGTGCCCCTTGCTGACGTAGAGCTTGGTCTTGGCGTCGGCCAGAAACTCCTTCTGCGCCTTCTGCACCTGGGCCTCGCAGGACGAGCCGTCCTCGCTCCTGGTGAACTTGGCGATCTGCTGACCGTTGCGTGTGAAGGTGAACTTGCCGCGGTTGACCTGAACCTCGCCCTCGGTGCCGAAGAAGTCCACGCCGAAGCCGTCCTTGTGCGTCACGGTCACGCCGTTCGCGTAGACCAGCACGGCACCGCGCTTGTCGTCGGCCTTTTCAGGCGGGCGGACCTCGACGGGGCCGCTGTCGTCCATGCCCAGACCCCACTGGGCGATATCGAGGTGATGCGCGCCCCAGTCCGTCACCATGCCGCCGCCGAATTCGCGGTAGTTGCGCCAGTTCGGGAAGTGGTCGTGTACGCCGCGCGGGCTGAGCTCGGAGTTGTAGAAGGCCTTCTGCGCGGGCCCCAGCCACAGGTCCCAGTCCAGCCCCGGCTCCATCGCCTCCTCCTTCAGGTCATAAGGCCTGCCCGGATCGCCGAACTGGCACTCGACGCGCTCCACTTTGCCGATGGCGCCGTTTCTGACCAGTTCGCAAGCGACGCGGAACTCTCTGTCCGAACGCTGCATCGAGCCGGTCTGCAGGATGCGCTTATTGGCGTCCACGGCCTTGATGACCTCGATCGCCTCGTGGATGTTGTGCGTCAGCGGCTTTTCGCAATAGACGTCTTTGCCCGAGCGCAGCGCCGCGAGCGTGATGATCGCATGCCAGTGGTCGGGCGTGGCGATGCACACCATGTCGATGTCTTTGCGTGCGAGCAGTTCGCGGAAGTTGTTGTACGCCTTGCAGTCGGGCGTGCCTTTGGTGGGCTCCTTGGTGTAAAACTCATCGACTCTTTTCTTGGCGGCCTCTCGGCGCGTGGTGTCCACGTCGCAGACCGCGACCACCTGCACGTCTTGGTAAAGGAAGCCACCCATCAAGCCGCCGGCCTGCTTGCCCATGCCGATGAAGCCGATGTTGGGACGGCTGTTGGGTTTGGTTTCCGCGGCCCAGATGTTGGACGGCAGGATGAAGGGCATGCCGGCGATGGCGGCGCCTTTGAGAAAGGTTCTACGGTTTGTGTTCATGGTTTTCAAGGGCCTTACTTGGTGACGGGTTTGATTTGGAAATTCAGGGTTTTAGGTTGACGTGCGACGTCGATCTGCGCTTCGAGATCGGCGATCTGTTTGTCGAGTTCGGCCAGGCGCTCCGGCTTGCCGTTAGCCAGTTGCACATTGCGCCAGCGGTCGAAATAGACGTTGTTCTTCTTGAACACCAGATCGAGCACCTGCTTGGCCTGCACCATGCCGGGCGTGGCGACAGTGGCGAGGTTGAAGCCTTTGGCCAGCTCCTCTTTGGAGAGCGTGGCGACGGTGGCGCCGTTGACGGACACGTCATAGCGGGCGGCTTTCAGGCCTTTGACCGTCAGCATGTAGCGGTTGAGGTCGTCGGTCACCGTCGCGAGCTGGAGCGCGGACGCCGCACGTTCGTCGATCGGCATGGGCAGCGCCTTGTCCAGCCGGTCGAAGCTCAGTGCGCCGCCGCTGAACTTGACGTTGGAGATCGCGCACTGCCTGTCGCAGACGACCTTGCTGCGGAGCCAGCGCGAGACGTCGAAGCACGCGCAGGAGACGCACGCGGGCGCGTCCAGCCCCTTCAGGATCGCCCACGCCATGATCGTGTGGCCCGCCGGGCCGGGGTGTACCGCATCGCCGCCGCCGATGAGGGCGTCGGGCTTCCCAACGCGCGCTTTCAGCATGAGCGCCATGTAGGGGTCGAACTGGTCGACGAAGGTCGCGCCCTCTTTTACGGCAACCTCTTTGATGCCGTCCGAGAATTTGCGCAGCGACTGGTTCTTGACGTCCTTGTCGGGGTCGGGGCGCTTGTCCTCGATCGGCTGGGTCGTCAGGAGGGCCACCCGCGCGCCGTTTTTCTTGAGCACGTCGACGATCTCCTTCTGGCTGCGGACGTGCGCGCGGAAGATGTCTTCGCGGAAGGCCTGGTAGGCGTGGTCGTTCATGCTGAAGTCGACCGTCACGGCGGTGGGCTTGAGCGGCAGCACGTCGCGGGCGAGGCCCGCGCCGACGGCCTTGGTGACCATGTCGTCAAGTGCAGCGCCCGTCGCCGCGAAGAGCGAGCCCTCGTCCGGGTGGGCGCGCTGGCGCAGCCACGCGGTGTCTCCGCCCCAGCCGACGTTGCGGAAGGTGAACGTGCTGGCCGGGAACCGGGTCAGGGTGTAGGCTTCGATATACGTGGTGTAAAGCCTCTGCTCGGTGATGCTGTCACCGAGGAAAACAACCGAGTCCTTGTCTTTGAAGAAGAACGTCTTCTCCGCTGTTTCGCAGCGGGCCAACGTTCCGGCCAGCAACACACACCCGACAAGCGTCATACGCATGTTCATCAACACTCTCCTTGTTCTTTTTTTGTTGTGCCCGAAGCGGGCGCGTGTCCCCCGTGCCCAGCTTCAAAGCATGCCGTTAACAATACCGCGCCCGTTCCCGCTTGTCGAGAACGGATGAGGCGCAGGTCTGCGCTTCGCGCTCGACACCGGGAACGGCCGGCCTCGGCTGCCCGCCTGGCGCGCCTGGTGCATGTCATCACCCTGCCAACACCCTGTGGCGGCAAGAGCGGGGACAGGAACGACGCGGGTGGAAAAGGAGCCCCGGACCGGCTTCATAAGCATGCCGGATGGGCCGCCAGCCGCCAGCCGTCATCCGTTCACCGCTCTTTCGCTGCGTTTCTGCCGTTTGCCCGAAGTCGGTTGCGCTGAAAAAGTCGGCGCGCGGAGGCAATCGAACGGAATGCCCTCACGGGCACACAACAAACGGCTGCAAAGCGTTCGTAGTGACGCCGTGAGGCGTTGACGAGTGACTTTTTCAGCACACCCCAAAGTCATATCACGTCCCCGGTTCCTCTTCAACGGCGTCCATAGCGGCGTCCATAGGGACAGGTGTTTGGGCGACTCTCAAATGTATAGTTTTTTGCCCAACAGGTGGACATTATGCTTCCCGCCGGCCGCGCTCGTCGCGCGCAAAAACGTGACGCTCGACGCTTCGGCGTTGCCGTTGGGGGTCACCCTCCGCTGGGCAGGCAACCCCGCCACGCCGGCGCGGGTGTTAGCCGTCTTTGGCAACGTGGCCCTGAAAAACATCACCGTGACAGGCGGGCGCTCGGTGGCCGAAGCGCGTGCGGACCCAGCGCAGCCGTTTACGCTGGCGCGCGGCGGCGGCTTGGCGGTCTGGGGTAAAGCCACGCTCACGGGCTGCACCTTCTACGACAACGCGGTGACGGGTGACACGGTCGGCAGCCGCGATCGCGGGGCGTTCGGCGGAGCGGTGTACGGGGATCGCCTGATCCTTTCAGACTGTCTGATCGCCGGGAACGCGGCCGTCGGTTTCGGAGCGGCGGGCGGCGGCGTGTATTCTGTCGGCGGCATCGCGGCAACGATCGGCAACGCACACGTCGTCGAAAACATGATTCTCGCGCACTCGATCATCGCCGGCAACACCGTCAACGCAAATCGCGATGACGTCATCGACCGTTCCGCGTCTCTCACGGACGCCACGATTCTCTCTGTCGGCGTGGGCGAGGGCCTGCCGATCATCCTCGGGTACCCTCCTCGAGGCGCCGCACTCAACCGCATACCCTTCTCCTATCGTGGTTTTGATGCGGCGGCCGGCGGCCGCTTAGGGCCAAATGCCGGCTTGGATGACACCTTCTGGTCATCCTTCAGGACGCAGCCGAGCGAAGGCCCGGTGAGCGTGCGCTTCGTGCGGACGTACAGCAGCGTACAATGTCAGCGGCTCGATCAGATGGGGCGGCGGCGCCCCTCTAACGGATACGCCGACGTGGGCGCCCTCGAAGTCCCCTGAGTTGAGAGACGGGCCGTCAGCAAGTTCTCAACTTTCAACATTCACGTTGGGAGAGGCGTCCGGAACCTCGTCGATGGGGCGGGAGATGCGCTGGACGCTGTAGTGCCAGAGGGCGGGGAGGCACTCGTAAATCGTGTCGTCAGGCTCGATCGCCTCGTCGTCCGGCGGATCGATCTTCAGCAGGAAGCGGTACTTCTCGAGCTGCGGCATCACGGGCCGCATGATCTTGCGCACGTCCTCTTCGGTGTAGCTGTCGGTCTGGTCCGGAAAGAGTTCGAGGAACCGGTTGCGCTCGAAGAGCAGCAGGTCGCCGAAGCGGAAGCGGATGTTGTCCGGCTCCTCGACGCTGGCGGAATCCTCCTCCAGTTTGTGCTCGAAAAACTCCAGCAGCAGCATGAAGGCGACGCACTCGTCGCGCTTGGTGAAGTTGAAGAGGTCGCGGTTGGAGGGCGTGATGCGCTCGTTGTACCAGGTCTCCTTGTAGAGGCGCGCGCACTTGGGGTCGGCTATGAGCAGCCAGCCGAAGGTCTCTTCGAAGAAGCCCGCGAACTCGCGCTGGTAACGGCGCAGGAAGAGGAAGTGCTCCTCGTGGTCGGTCTTGTAGAAATAAGGGCTTTCGAGCAGGATGTTGAGCACGGCCTGCACGCGGGATTTCTGCTTTTGAAGAAGGTCGTCGAAGGCGTTCATAAGAAAAGGATGAAGGCTAAGGGGTGAAGGATGAACGGGAGGGGGATGAGGGAGGGGGCGACCCGCCGGTCGCCCGTACGATTTGATCGAAAAAGGCGAGCGCATGGCGGTCGGCCTCGACGCGCGCGGGGTCTGAGGTCGGGGTGAGTTCGAGACCGAGTTTGGCGAGGCGTGCGCCGCGCCCGAGCAGGCCGCTGCGGGCGAGTTCGATGAGGCGGGGAAAATCCTCGAAGGCGGTGAAGTCGCCCTGCGAGACGCGGAGCGTCCCTTCGGGTGAAGGGGCTAGGCCGCGCTGGGACATCCAGGCTTCGAGCGCGTGCAGACGGGCTTCGTCCAGCGATTGGGGCGGGGCGCCGTCGGCGCGCGGCTTCTCTTCGAGCCAGAGTGTCGCCTCTTCGCGGAGGCGGTGCCGGTCCCAGCGCGGCTGGGGCGGGATGGCCTTCTCGTTCTCGTCCCAAAAGTGCATGTCGCCGACCATGCGGGCGGGCGCGAGCAGGCCACGCAGGTAGTCGGAGGGAACGGTATCGGCGGGCAGGCGGGCGAGTTCGCAGACGCGCGTGCGCAGGTCTTCGAGGCGGTGGCTGCGGCGTTCGAGTTCGCGCAGGTGGGTGTAGAGCTTGCGCCAGACGAGGAGAGCGGCGGTGTTGACGCGGGCGCAGAGCTGTTCGAGCGTGCCTTCGGCGGCGTAGAAAGCGGCGAGCGTGGCGAGGGCACGTTCGGGGTGGGGCAGGCGCATGCGCATGAGGTGCGATGTGGCGCGGCTCTCCTCCTCCATTTTCTCAAGGCAGGCCTGCCAGCGGGCGGCGTAGCGCGCCTGGCGCAGTTTGCTGATCTCGGGGGTGATCTCGGTGCGCAAGGTGTGGATACGGTTGAGAAACTGCTTCAGAAAGCGCTCGAGTTCGGCAAGGATGACGCGTGCGGCGGGGGCATCGTAGCGGCTGGCGGCGAAGCCCAGGAGGCGGATGTTGAAATCGCCGAGGGCCTGGCTGGCGCTGTCCGTGAGCGTGCTCATGCGCGAGAGGCGATAGAAGACGCCGCGCGCGGTCTCGTAGTCCAGCGTCTCCACGCCGGTCTTGTTGAAGAGGCGGACCGTCTCGCGCAGGGTGCCGATGAGTTCCGAAAGCAGGTCGCGGGTGTCGGTGTCGTTGGGCTCCAGGTCGTCGCGGCGGCGGGCTTCGAGCCAGAGGAGAAAGGCGGCGGCCTCGTCGGTGAGCCGGTAGCGGAATTTGCGGCGGCGGGTGTCCTTGTAGCCGCGCAGGCGCTCCTTTTCGAGGCGGTCGGTGATGAGGTTCCAGAGCAGAAGCTGGCGGATGTCCTGATTGAAGGCGTCGTGCGTGTAGGCGCTGTCGTCCAGGCCGGAGCGGACAGCGGCAAAGAGGTCGTCGTGGAGCGGCTCCTGCTCATGTTCGCGGCGGAAGGCGAGCAGCGCGGCGAGGACGGAGACGTAATGGACCGCGCGTTCGGAGAGCAGCAGGTTGCCGGTCTCCTTGTTGCGGTTCTGGAGCAGTCCCGCCGCGTCAGGCGTCTGCGAAGCTGTGGGTTCATCGTGCATGTTAAACGTGACGGCATGGTACCAAAACCGGCAGACAGGCGCCAGCGCCGGTTTGCGGCTGCAAGGGATCGAGAGGGAGCGCAGAAACAGTCAGCACCCAACATTCGACAGGCTTGTTCGATGAGACTACTGGCGGCTGTACTGGCTCTGGCGCACGAGGTCGCGCCCTGCCGCCAAAGCGGTGCTGCCCGCGTCGGCCACCGAGAGTATAGTCCGCAGCAGGTCGAAAGAGAAACAGGCCCGTAATCGAAACAAAATATTCATGAAGAGGTGTCGTTCAGAAGATTCGGCGTTCTCGCTTTCACTCAAATGAGCTACGCGCGACACCTGACTGGCGCATAATCGAAAGCAGTGTTCCTGTTCTGAGCTCCCGATGCAGCGGGACTGGCACAGTCACGGTTGTTCCTTCTGCTGTCCGCATCTGCATAACCGCGTGGCTTCCCCGTTGCCGAACGAGAACAAAGCCGTGTCGCTCCAAGATTCGGCAGACCTCGCTTCCTGAAAAAACGCCCAGTTTAGGCATACACGGCCTCGAAGCGGGATATGTAGATGTCGCCTTTGAGACGCCGGACCACTTCCTCCGCTCCGGCACATTCGAAGAAGAGTTCCACCGCCTCGCGCAGATTGCGCGACGCTTCTTCGACGGTGTCTCCCTGACTTGCGATATCAAGTTCAGGGCACAGTGACACAAAGCCGTCACCATCGTGTTCAACAAAGGCAGTTAATGAGCATTTCGACATAGGAACCCCTCTCCTCAAACAACTTTTTCTCTATTTGTTATCAATGTAGCAAGCTTAAGGGCATTCTTCCATGCCAAAATTGGAATTGCTGCTGTCCAAAACATTGTCCAGAACGAACGCTTGCGCGGCACACATGTTTTCGTTAGCATTTCTATATTCCTGTTTCATCCTGCCATCCTGTCAATACAGAACTACACCCTCATGATATTGCCACTTTGAATCATTGGGCGTTGTCATGGAGTTTCAGCGATTGTACTTGCGGAGACATTGCAGGCTTACGATTTCAGTCCTTGTTCGGCTGGTGGGCTTATAGACTGCTGTCCGTTAACACACACACCGGCAACGTTTGCAGTCATCAATACTTACGTGAGTTTGTCGGTGAGCGAAAAGATCCTGTCGGCTATTTATCTTCTCCAACTCCCACAGAAAACGAATATGATGGAAGCGGTGGGGGGGTAACAAGGCGGTGTTCATACAGTAACCGTTTGCTTGCTGGTGGCGATTCGCCGGACTCCTATGTGCCCGGTTACTTCAGCGCCGGACTGCATCAGGTCGCGCCGATTCTGGTGCAGATGAACATGATGCGGATGAACGAGGTGCTGGCGGTTGAGAATCCGGAAGTACACTTGCATCCGGGATTGCAGCTCAATTTCATGGAGTTTTTCATCGAGAACGCGCCGATCGGCAAGTTCTCGCTGATCGAGACGCACAGCGACTTGATGATTCGGCGCATCATGCGGGCGATCACCGAAGAGAAGCTGCCGCAGTCCTGGGTGAATATTTCGTTCGTCGATACGGAACCGGTTGACGAGAACGGGGATGTCTGGACGTCGAAGGTTCAGTCGCTTTTGCTGAATGATCGAGGGGAGATATGCAACTGGCCAGAGGGTTTCATGAACGATGACGAGAAGGAAACCGAGGCATTGTTTGCGGCGAAAATTGGGAAGCAGACGGAGGATTCTGATGATGAGTAGTCCTTCTAAACGAATGCCAAAGAAGCGCGAAATCTGGTATGTAAAAGATTTATGGATGGATAAGACCGAGTTTGGGCCGTGTACCAAGGCAGAAAGTAGACCGCGCCATCTGAATAAACATGACGGCTTTGCTTGCGTTCCTTATCCTGACCTTGTGGGAGTGATGGGGGCATCACCGGTTGTTGTTGAGGTCAAGAGTCCGGCAGAGATTGCGACATGGCGCGAATACGATGATGTTAACGGCATTACGCCCACAGGACGCCGCTTCATGCCGCTGGGTTTTGCCTCTTGGCGAGAGACTTTGTTTGATAAAGCCGGAGAGATCGCGCCGCGTGGACAGAAGGGCTTGGTCAGGGCGTATGCTGTTGCGCCAACGAGCCAATTACTCCGCTATGCATTGGATTATCCTGATCTATCAGCTAAATATTCCGAATGGGACGGACTTTCGCTGCCGCAAGTGAAACATCCGCGCGATGTCATTGCCTTGCTGGTCGTTCCGAAAGAAAATGCCTCGAGCGCCGATATTTCGATGCGTCTGATCGGAGAACTCAAATACGCCAATGCCGAGGTGTTGACAGAGGATGCCCGTTTGCGAGTTTACAGGATTCGATGCACGGCGTTTTCTGGGTAGGATGTGTCTGGTACGCGCCCTCACTCCGTGGGGGCGTGATGCCACCGCTTGAGGTGGCGGATCAAGGTGAAATGGCGGTCATAGGTTATGAGCGTGGCGGCGTACTCGATGGCCGCTGAGGCGATCCAGATGTCGTTCGTCGGAATCGGGGTGCCCGCGCGCTTCAAGGCGTCCTTGACCTCGCCGTAGATGCGGGCCGTCTCGTGGCCGGAAACGACCTCTCGGACTCCCGGCTTGTTTAGGAACCGCTGAAGGATGGCGGCGTTCTCCGCGCGGCGAGTGCCTCCTCGGAACCCGGCCTCCAATTCACCGACCACGAATAGCGGCATCAGAATTTCGGTGGCGGAATCGAGCGCTGTCCGTACGAGCGCGTCTCCCGAAAGCAGTGCCGCATAAGCGTTCGTATCGAGCATCACACGCCTCATTTCCAGTCCTCCGGGTCGACCTCGCGCTTAACGGTTGTTTTGAACGCTGCGGCCTCCTCTTTTGTCCAAAGGCCGGAGAAGTCGTCGAAACCTCGCGAGGGGGCCGGCGCGTGGCCAGGCAGCGCGAGCGCTTGACGAAGCAGTCGCTTGACGAGTTGGTTAAGGCTGAGGCCCTCTTCGGCGGCCTGCTTGTCGATCAGGCGGCTGACATCGGGATCGAGGTTGTGGATGGTGATCGAACGCATGGAGAGCCTCCCTTTTAAATGATTCATAGTGAACCAAATTGAACCATATGATATCAGGTCATGCGGCTGTCAACAAGCGGGTGATGCGTGTCGAAAGGCGAAGGGGGAAAAGAAACGCTCAACGTCCAACGCTCCACATTCAACGTTCAAGTTTAAACATCCCGGGGCGTGACGGCGCGGAGGATGGCTGCGGCGAGGGTGCGGTCGATGCCGGGCACGGACTCAAGTTCGGCGAGGGAGGCGCGGGCCAGGCGGTAGACCGAGCCGAAGCGCTTGAGCAGGGCGGTTTTTTTGGCGGGGCCGATGCCGGGGATCTCATCGAGAGCGGACTCGCGGATGAGGCGGTTGCGCAGACGGCGGTGGTAGTCGATCGCGAAGCGGTGCGCTTCGTCGCGCAGGCGGATGAGCACGCGCAGAGCGTCCGAATCGCGCGGCAGCAACAGCGGCGGTCGGCCGTCATCCAACACGATTTCCTCCATCTCTTTGGCCAGCCCGACGGACGGTACAGTGCCGAGGCCGAGGGCCGCAAGCTCTGCGCGCGCGGCGCGGAGCTGGGTGACGCCGCCGTCGATGAGGATCAGGCCGGGCAAGGGCTTGCTCTCGTCGCGCTGGCGGGAATAGCGTCGGCGGATGACCTCGGCCATGGAGCGCGGGTCGTCCGCGCCTTCGACAGTGCGGATGCGGAAGCGGCGGTAGAGGCGGCGGTCGGGGAGACCGTACACGGCGGCGACGAGGCTGGCGACGGAGTAGGTGCCGAAGAGGTTGGAGATGTCGAAGCACTCGATCAGGTCCGGCACGGCGGGCAGGCCGATGAGGCGCTGAAGTTCGCCGAGGCCGGCGAGCGCGTCGGCGGCGTGCATCTGGGGCGTGGCGACCACGCGCACGCGGCGCTTGACCATCTCGCGCAGGGCGATCCAGGTGTCGCGCAGCGCGGCCGCCCGCTCGAAGTCATGGGCGTCTGCGGCGGACTGCATCTGGGCCTTGATTTCTTCGATCACGCCGAGGCGTTCGCCGCGCAGAAAGGCGCAGGCCTCTTCGAAACGCAGGCGGTATTCCTCCGGCGAGATGCGGCCGACGCAGGGCGCGGAGCAGAAGCGGATGATGTCGTTGATGCAGTGGCGGTAGGTTTCGGCGTCGGGAAGGATCGGCTTGCACTTGCGCAGGCCGTAGCGCTTCTCGGTGAAGTCGAGCACGGAGCGCACCACGGCGGCGGAGGGGAAGGGGCCGAAGTAGAGGGCGTTGTCGTCGCGCAGGATGCGGCAGGTGGTCAGGCGCGGCACGGGATCGTGCGGGTCGGTGCGCAGGGCGAGGTAGCGCTTGTCGTCGCGCAGGACGATGTTGAAGCGCGGGCGGTACTGCTTGATGAGGGCGCTCTCGGTGAGCAGGGCCGCGGTCTCGTTGCGGACGGTGATGACCTCGAGGTCGGCGACGCTGTTGATCATGCTGCGCAGTTTCGGGGGGGCGTCGCGCAGGGTGGCGGGGCGGAAATAGCCCTGCACGCGGCGGCGCAGCGAGACGGCCTTGCCGACGTAGATGATGGTGCCCTTGCGGTCGCGCAGGAGGTAGCAGCCGGGCTTGTCGGGCAGGCTGGCGAGTTTTTCGCGGAGCAGGGCGGAATGGGACGGAGAGGACATGTTGGACTGATAGAAAAGGCGTGTGATCGGTCGAGCCGTATTAAAGCACAGATGGGAGAGGGGTTACAAGGTGCAGGTTGGAGGTGGTCGGGGGAGGCTCTCCAGGGAGGAGAAGGGCAGGCAAGCGGCCGGCCCGCATGAAATCCGTCAAAAAAGCGGTTTACCTTTTCAGGGGGTTTAGGTAATCTATCGCTGTTTCTGATCATGCGTTGAAAGGGATAGCTCTTGGAAAAGCAACGGAGTGGCGGTGTCAAGTATAAGCGGATTTTGCTGAAGCTGAGTGGCGAGGTGTTGCGGAACCGGGCTTCGGGCGAGTGCATTGATCCGGATATTTTGGCCTCCATGGCGCGGCGCGTGGCGCGGATTGCCGAGCTGGGCGTGCAGATCGGCATCGTGTTGGGCGGCGGGAACATTTTCCGCGGGCTCAAAGGCGAGGCCAAGGGCGTGAACCGCACGATCGGAGACAACATGGGCATGTTGGCCACGATCATCAATGGTCTGGCCATGCAGAACGCGCTGGAGCAGTTGGGGTTGGAGACGCGGCTGCAGACGGCGATCGAGATGCATCAGGTCGCGGAGCCGTTCATTCAGCGCAAGGCGCTGCGCCATCTGGAGAAGGGACGCGTGGTGATTTTCGCGGGCGGCACCGGGAACCCGTATTTCAGCACGGACTCGGCGGCGGCGCTGCGGGCGAGCGAGATCGGCGCGGAGGTGTTGCTCAAGGCCACCAATGTGGACGGGATTTACACGGCGGATCCGAACCTCGATCCGAGTGCGACGCGGTACGACAAGGTTTCATACGAGGATGCCTTGCACAAGCGGTTGAAGGTGATGGATTCCGCGGCGTTCGCGCTGTGCATGGACAACAAGATTCCGATTGTGGTTTTCGACTTTTTCGACGAGAGCGCGCTGGAGCGGATCGTGTGCGGCGAGACCATCGGCACACTGGTCGGCGACAAGACGTGCCTCGGGTAGTTCCGGTATTTTTTTGAAGAGAGGCCCCTGCGGGGCTGACGGTTCTAGGAGAGATGCGATGGATACGTTGGAAGATGTGCTTTTGGACGCCATCGACAAGATGGACAACACCGCCAAGGTGTTGAAGGACCAGTTCTCGGGGTTGCGCACGGGCAAGGCTTCGCCCGCGCTGGTGGACGGTGTGCAGGCGATGTATTACGGCGTGCCGACGCGTCTGCGCGACATCGCCAACATCTCGACGCCCGAACCGCGGCTGATCGTGATCAGCGCGTATGACCCCACCGCTTTGCCGGAGATCGAGAAGGCCATTCTGGCGGCCAATCTCGGCGTGACGCCGCGGAACGACGGGCGCGTGATCCGCGTGCCGATTCCCGAATTGAACGAAGAGCGCCGCAAAGAGATCGTTAAAGTGGCCAAGCGCCAGTCGGAAGAGGCTCGCATCGCGGTGCGCAACGTGCGTCGCGAAGCCAACGATATGGTCAAGGCGTTGCAGAAGGACAGCAAGATCACGGAAGACGAACGGGATCGCGGGCTGGACGAGATTCAGAAGACGACGGACGCGCACATTGCGAAGATCGATAGCGAACTGAAACACAAAGAAGCGGAAGTGATGGCTGTCTAAGACAGCTGTTTAAGCGAGACGGAGGCACGAGTTATGGCCGATCAGGATCAGGTTCCCCAGGGAGCGATTCCCCCGAAAGTGACACCCTTTGCCAAGCCGGAAGGCGCTGCGGCTGTGACTCCGGCCGTTGTGCCGGGCGCGCCGCGTCCGATTACTGTCCGCTTGCGGCCGACCGCGCCGGTCGCCTCCCCCGACGCGCCCGTTGCGCCGGCGGTTGGAATACCGGCGCCGCCCGCCACCAACCCGCGCTCGACGGCACGCGTTCCGGTTCCCGAGTCGGTTGCCGCTTCCCCTATGGATGCAGCCCGACCCGCCACGGTGCGCCTGCGTCCCGTGATGCCTCCCGGGGGCTCTGCGCCTTCGCAAGCGACGGTCCGCACCGCGTCTTTGACCGCGCCGGGCTCGACCCAGCCGATCCGCTCCGCGGTGTTCACCGCGCCGGGCTCGACCCAGCCGATCGCCCCGGTGCCGGCCGCACCTGCGACACCCGCCGCGTCTTCGGCGGTTTCCCCCATGCAGCCCCAGCATCCGCCCACGCCGGGCTCGAACCCTTTGCCGGACGGACCCAAGCCGCCGTCGCCGTCGCAGGTACAGGCCGCCAAATCCAAGACGTCGCGCATTTCACTGGACTCGGCGATCGGCGTGGCGCCGATGACGCCGATGGGCTCCGAGAAGGTTGAGGCCAAGACCATCCGCCTGAAACGGCCGACGGATCTGGCAGCGCCGACCGCCTCCAAGGGTGGCGCAGCTTCACCGTCGCCGATCCGGCAGACTTCGCGCATCCCTGATGCCGCACTGCCGACGGCTGCCGAGGCCGCTGCGGAAACATCCTCTGTGACACAGAAAAAGACGCTGAAGATCAAGCGTCCGGGTATGAGAGAGGTAGGGGCGGCCGCCGAGGGGGTTACCGTTTCCGGCGAAGCCTTCCCCGAAGGCGTGCAGATGACGCCGATCGGCGCGTTGGACATGCCGGTGAAGTCGGAGTCTTCTGTCTTTACGGTTATTGCGGCGACGGCCGCATCGCTCGCTGCCGTCGTGCTGCTGATGTTGACGTTCTGTCTGGGTGCGCATGCGGTGGGACCGAACGCAGGCAAGAATGCGTTGCCTTCGATAAAACTTGGAAGTTTTGAGTTTTTCTGGCCCGGGGGCATTTCCAACTGATTCGACTCTCTGAAAAAAGGCCGCCGGTCACCCGGCGGCCTTTTTGTTTTCCGGCAGAGCCTTTGACGCAAGAGGGATGATCCGGTAAACTGACTGCCATGATACGACCCCCCCAGAACCGTGCGGGTGCGCGGCGGATGCTCCAACAGGTGGCCGCGATCGCGGGAACGACGCTGATCGAGGCGATCCAGCAGCCGGTCGCGTTTCTCATTCTGCTGTCGGCGGTGCTGACGACGCTGCTGGTGCCTGTCTTCCAGTTCCACCGCTTCAGCGAGGACGGCCGGCTGGCGCGCGACAGCGGCCTCTCGTGCATGCTGGTGTTCGGGTTGGTCTTGGCGGCAGGCACGGCGGGCCGGTCAGTGGCGGATGAGATCGCGCGCGGCACGGCGGCGGCGGCCATCGGCAAGCCGGTTTCGCGCGTGACCTTTGTAGTGGCGAAATGGCTGGGGGTCTGCGGCGTGGTCGCGATCTTCTGGTGTGGCGTGTTGGCGGCGACCTTGCTGGCGGAACGCTGCTCCTCCCACTTTCTGACGCTGAAAGAGTTCGTCGGCTCCGCGACCGATCCATGGACGTTGGCCTTGAGCTTTTTGGGCGTGCTGAGCGCGTTGATCGTGGCGGCCTCCAGGCACTTTTTCTGGCGGCGGCGGTTCGGGGTGGCGGCGTTCGCGGGCGTGGCGTTGTCGCAGGTGGCGGTGGCGGCGGTCTCCGGGTTCTACAACCGCTTCGGAGAGCTTTACCCCCTGCACGGCGAGGCGGCCTGCGAATGCGGTGCGGAACACGCGCACGCGGCGACGGAGCTGCTGCTGTATCATCCCGAACTCAACCTGCGCGTCCTTCCGGTGGCGCTGCTCGTGCTGTTCGCGCTGGCGATTTTCGCGGCGTTGGCGACCGCGCTGGCGACGCGGCTGCAGACGGGCGCGGCTTTGGCTGTGTGCGCGGGTGTGCTGATTCTGGGATTGGCGGGCGATGCCTTGACGGCCGGTGCGCCGCTTTTCTCGCTGCGCGGACTGTTGTCGGGCGTGTTGCCGGACATACAGAATTTCTGGCTCTGCGATGCGGTGGCACGCGAGGGGCGCGTCGCTTGGGTCTATGTGGCCGAGGCCGGGGCGTATGCGGCGACCTGTTGCGCGATCTGCCTGGTTGCGGGGTGTTTGTCGTTCCGGGAGCGGGATTTGGGGTAGGATGAGGATTAAGATCACGATTAGGAACAGGATCAGGAAAGGGGAAGCAGGCATTGGAAGTCGAAAAGGTCATTGAAACGCGGGGGTTGCGGAAGACCTTCCGCGACTTCTGGCGGCGGCCGACGGTCGAGGCGGTCAAAGGGTTGGACTTTTCGGTGCGGCAGGGCGAGGTGTTCGGGATGCTGGGGCCGAACGGTTCAGGCAAGAGCACGACCCTCAAGATGTTGCTGGGCTTGCTGCACCCTACAAAGGGCGAAATCCGCGTGCTGGGCGCGGCGCCGAGCGACACGCGCGTCAAAGCGCGGATCGGTTATCTGCCGGAGGTGTCGCACCTGCATCCGTTCCTCACGCCGCGCGAGACGCTGATGTATTACGCGAGCCTGTTCGGCATGGCGCATGGCGAGGCGGTGCGGCGCACGGCGGAACTGCTGTCGATGGTGGACCTGACGCAGGCGGCAGACCGCGCGGTCGGGCGTTTCTCCAAAGGCATGGCGCGGCGCGTGGGCTTGGCGCAGGCGCTGGTGAATGCGCCGGAGCTGCTGATCCTGGACGAGCCGACCTCGGGACTCGACCCCATCGGCTGCCGCGAGGTGAAGGATCTGGTGTGCCTGCTGGCTAAGTCCGGCGTGACGGTGCTGATGACCTCGCACCTTTTGTCGGATGTCGAGGATGTGTGTGACCGCGTGGCGATCTTGGACCGCGGGGCCTTGCGGGCGGAGGGGAAGATCGCCGACCTGTTGCGCAAGCCGGAGGCGGTCCGCTTCCTGATCGAAGGCTTGAGTTCCGAGGCGGTGGCGGCGTTGCGGAGCGAGATCGAGGAGCGGGCGGGCTGCCGGGTGCAGTTGGACTATCCCGCGATGAGCCTGGAGTCTTTCTTCTTGCAGGTGGTGGCGCAGGACGGGCGTCTGCGCACGTTCGAGATGGCGCCGTTTTTGCGGGCGACGCAGGGGACGCGTGAGGGTGAGGGCGGCGCATGTTCAAAGCTGTGACAGAGAGCGCGCGCCGCATCTGGGGCGTGACGGTTTTGGCGGTGCGCGCTTCGCTGCGGACGAAGGGGGTCACGGCGCTGCTGGTGTTGCTGGCGGTCTGTGTGGGAGTGCTGCCTAATGTGGTCAAAGGCGACGGCACGCCCGAAGGCGAACTGCACATTCTGCTCGCGTATACGCTGGGGTTCGCCTTCGGCATCCTGTGCCTGGCGACCCTGTGGGCGGCCTGCGCGCTTTTTGCCGCGGAGATCGACAGCGAGCGCATGAGCCTGTCGGCGGTCAAGCCCGTGCGTGCGGCGGAGTTCTGGGTCGGCAAGTGGTTCGCGCTGCTGCTCCTGAACGCGGCGTTGCTTCTGGCTGTCTACGCGGGCGTGTATGCGCAGGTGCTGTGGCGGATGCACCGGAAGGGCTGGGAGGAGGCCGACCGTCCGGCGAGCCGGCGGGTGACCCGCCCGGAGCTGCCGACGCCGCGCGAGGAGGCCCGGCAGACGCTCGAGCTGATGCGGCAGAAGAACCTGACGCCGAAGGGGCTGGCCGAGAAGGCCATTCTGCGGACGCTGGAAGAGCGCGCGCAGGACAAATACGATGTGATCAATCCCGGCGAGCAGGTGCGGTGGCAATTCCGGCTGCTTCGTCCGCTCAGGGAGGGGGCGCCGGTGACGGTCCGCGTGACGTTCGACACGGAGTACAGCACGCGCGAACATGTGAAGGGCGTGTGCAGGCTGGGTTGCCGCGAACGTCCGGGAAAAACGGTTGAGGTGGCGCTCGACGACTTCACCCGGAACGCGCTTGAGTTTGTGGTGGATACGCGGGCATTCAGTCAGGGATCAGGAGGCAGGGGTCAGGAGTCGGGGGGCGCGGGAGGCGCATTACAGAATTTTGAGCTGACGTTCGCTCACGCCGGCGACCCGAAGAAGGCTTCGGCGCTGATGGTGCGTTTCAGGCAGGACGTGGCGCTGCTGACGCCGGGCGGCTCGTTTGAGGCGAATCTGGCGCGTGCGGCCTGTGTACACTGGGGGGTGTTGGCGTTGCTGGCCGCCTTCGGGCTGACGCTGAGCGCCTGTTTCTCGCTGCCGGTTGCGGCGTTCGTGGCGACCGTGCTGCTGGTGTTGACGCTGGTCGGCAACTCGGTGGCCGAGGTGATTTCGGAAGAGGACGCGTCGCTGTGGCAGAACCGGGTCGGCATCTGGGTGTCGCGGGGGGTTCACGAGGCGTCGCTCCGTGCGATGCAGGCAGCGCCGCTGACCGCGCTGACGCGCGGCGAACGGATTGAGGGAGGCGTGCTGGGAGCGTCGCTGGCATGGAACGGATTGCTGCTGCCGCTGTGTTTTGCGGCCGCGGGCTGCTGGGTGCTGAGGCGGCGGGAGATGGCGGACGCGGGGTAACCGGATTGGGAAGGAGAGGCAGGGTATGAGACTGACACGCAGAGGGTTCTTGTTGGCGGCGGGGCTGAGTGCGGGCACGGTCGTGTCGGGGGGGTGCCGCAGCTTATTCCGGTCAGCCGGGGTTCAGCGGAAGAGCGCCGGAGAGCGTTTGAACGTCGGGGTCATCGGCGTTGGCGGCTGCGGGCAGGCCAACTGGGGTGCGGCATATGAGGCGGGCGAAAACATCGCGGCGATGTGCGATGTGGACGAGACGGCCCTGCTCACGGGCCGCGAGAAGGTGGCGACCGCCTGCCCGGGTGTGCGGCTCTACAAAGATTTCCGGGTGATGTTCGATGCGGAGAAGGGGCTGGACGCGGTTTTTATTTCCACGCCGGACCACGGGCACGGCATGCAGGCGGCATGGGCGATGGGGCACGGTTGCCACGTGTATGTCGAGCCGCCGCTGGCGCGGACGCTCCGCGAGGTGAGGCTCTTGCAGGAGAAGGCCAAAGCGTGCGGTGTGGTGTCGCAGTTGGGGAACCAGGGGAGCGCGACGCCGGAGTTCCGGCGCGCGGTCGAGGTGCTGGCGACCGGGCTGATCGGCGAGGTGTCCGAGGTGCATGTCTGGACCGGGCGTCCGGTCTGGCCGCAGGGCGTCAACCGGCCTGACGGCAGCGATCCGGTGCCGGCCTCTCTGGATTGGGATTTGTGGCTGGGCGGCGCTCCGGTGCGGCCTTACAAGAGCAAGGTGTACCACCGCTTCAACTGGCGCGGGTGGCATGATTTCGGCACGGGCGCCTTGGGGGATGCGGGGAGCCATCTGATGAACCTGCCGTTCCGCGCGTTGGGGCTGGGTGCGCCGGTGTCGGTCGAGGCGGAGGAGTGTGCCGAACGTTTCAGCGAGACCTATCCCAAGGCCAGCAAGCTGCGGTTCGCTTTTGCGGCGCGGGGCAGGCATTCCCCGGCGGTCACGCTCTGGTGGTATGACGGCAACTGGAAGCCGGCGGCCGAACTCATGCCGCAGGTGACGGCGGCGCTCGGTCAGGTGCCTGACGCGGGGTGCCTGCTGATCGGCGAGCGGGGCGTGTGGCTGGTCGCCGATGATCTGGGCACCCGCCACTATCTCGCGCTGCGCGGTGAGGAGCGGGTAGTCGATTTCGAAAAACATGAGGCCTGTATGGCCGTGCCGGAGAGCGTGCCGCGCGTGAAGGGGCAGCAGCGCGAGTTCCTTGACGCGATCCGGTATGGGCAGAAGACCTTTTCAGATATGGCGCATGCCGTTCCGCTTTCGGAGAGCGTTCTGGCCGGATGCGTCGCGCAGCGGGTTCACGGCAAGCTGGAGTGGAACAGCCGCAAGTGCCGCTTCGCGAAAAACGACGAGGCGAACCTCTTGGTCTCGTCGGCTGTCCGCGAGGGCTGGTCATTTCCGGGGTGAGGGGCGGAGGTGCGGGGCGAGGAGGGCGGGCAGCGCGGACGCGAAGGGCGTGCGCTGGCCGATGCCGAGCGACTCCAATGCGGACGAGTCGAGATGACAGTCCTTGGGGCGCGGGGCGCCAGACGCGGGCGGCGCGTTGTCGGGAACGAGCCGGGCCGGATCGAACGGCAACAGCCGCGCAAAGGCGCAGGCCATGTCGTATTTGGTCATGGGCTCGTCTCCGCTCCAATGGAAGATGCCGCTGAAGTCGGGATGCGTCAATTTGTGAGTCACCATCTGCCGCAGCACGGCGGCCACGTCCCGCGTGTGCGTGGGATAGCGCGTGGCCCAGTTCTCCATGGCGAGGCGCTCGCCGGGGCGGGCGTTGAGCATGTTCTTCGCAAGCACCGTCACGGGCGACTCGTCGAGGGACTCGACCTCGCCGTAGAGGATCGGCACGCGCAGGATCGCGTGGTCGCGGCCTGCCGCCCGCACCGCCTGTTCGCCGTCGAGCTTGCTCTGGCCGTAGGCGTTGATCGGGTGCGTCGGCGAGGCGGGCGTGTAGGGCGCCTTGGTGCCGTCGAAAACGTAGTCGCTGGAGATGTAAATCAGGAACGCCTGATGCGCCGCGGCCCAGTGCGCAAGCGCGGCGGTGGCGCCGACATTCAGGCGCTGCGTGCCGGCCGGGTCTTTCTCGCTCACATCCGGACGGCGTTCGGCCGCGGAGTGGATGATCACGTCCGGCGCGAGGCGGTCGAGAAAGGCGGGGATCTGAGCGGTCTGTGAAAGGTCGATGCGCTCAAGGCCGGGGCCTCCGCGGCGGAAGGAGGCGCCGGTGACGCGCCACCCGGGAACGGCCGAGCAGGCGTGCAGGATGGGGCGGCCGAGAAGGCCGGTCGCGCCGGTGATCAGGATGCGGGGGGTGGATAAGTTCATGAGTGTGTCCATCAGGAGGGACGCGGCGTGCCGCGCCCGTACGGGCTAGAGAATGCGGCTGAGCAGGTCGCGGGCGAGAGCGGCGAGCGGGTCGGTGTCGCCCGGCAGGCCTTCAAGCGCGTCGATAGCCCGCTGCGTGCGGTGCGCGGCCCAGTCGCGCGCTTCGGCTTCGGTCATGACGTCGAGGCAGGAGAGTTCGGGCTTGGAACCGGCTTTGGCCTCGTGGGCGTCGAGCAGGTCGTCAACGATCTGGAAGGCGAAGCCGAGGCCGTCGGCGAAGGTGGAGAGCTTGGCGAGATCGAGGTCGTTCGCACCGGCGGCGACAGCGCCCAGCCGGGCGGCGGCGCGGAAGAGTTCCGCGGTTTTGTGCTGGAACACGTAGTCGAGAACGTCGCGCGTGGGGGCGGCGGCGAAACGGATGTCCTCGACCTGGCCGGCGATGACGCCTGCCGCTCCGGCGGCTGAGGCGAGTTCCGCGACGAGGCGCGCGACGGTGCCGGGGCGGCCCTCCGGCGTGCGGGCGAGGATCTCGAAGGCGAGGGTCTGGAGCGCGTCGCCGGTGAGGACGCCGAGGGCCTCGCCGTACTTGGCGTGGACGGTGGGCAGGCCGCGGCGCAGCAGGTCGTTGTCCATGCAGGGGAGATCGTCGTGAACGAGCGTATAGGTGTGCAGCAGCTCCACCGCGCAGGAGGGGCGGAGTGCGTCGGCCGCAGTGCCGCCAGCGGCTTCGGCGGCCGCGAGGCAGAGGATGGGGCGCAGGCGCTTGCCGCCGGAGAGAACCGCGTGGCGCATGGCTTCGGACAGTTCTGCGGGGCGCGCGTCTGCGGCGGGCAGGCAGGCGCAGAGATGCTCTTCGACGAGTCGCTTGCGTGCGGCGAGATAGGTTGTCAGATCAAACGTCATGTCGGCCAGTATAGTTGAACCGGGAGGGGCGGGGCAAGCGTCGCGCAGCAATTCGTTTGCGGGCATTGAGGGACACCTCAATATGGATTTAGCCTTTCAACGCTGCTTTGATCTGTCCCTCAGCGTGCCGATGAGGATATTGGCCCGCGAGACAAGGTCTTGCGGGCGTATCTGCGCGAAGTCCGACAGGGCCAGCACGCGGACGCGCCCGTTGTACGCGTCGTCCAGCGCCTTCCGGTAAGGGTGCTCCGTGTTCTGCAAGGCGTCAAGGGTCTGGTCGCGGATCATGCTGGTGGGCACCAGCCACAGGACCAGCGGCGCGTCCGTACACAGCCAGGCTTCGGCGGCGGTTTTGACCGCGTGGGTCGCGAGGATCGTCTTGCCGCCGCCGGTCGGCAGCCGCAGACAGACGAAGGGCGCATCCGCCATGGCGTCGGTGAGCGGGCGGTAGGGCCGGAAAAGCTCCGACGGGTCATCCTTCGCCACCTGCTCGAACGCGCCGGCCAGCGTCCCCGCGCGTGCCGCGCGTAGAAACACGTCCAGTTTAGCGAGCGTTTCTTTCTGAAAGTCTTTCAGTTCCATAAAGTCACGCCTTATCGTCGGATTGCTTTCTTGTGCGGTCTGAAACCACCTGCGGGGCCAGACAATTCTCGCCAGAGACCACTTTCCGCCCGGTCTTCTCTTCGAGTTCCTGCCGGGCTTTCTTGGCCAAGCCGCCGCCTTTTTGTCCCGCCTCGCTGTTTTCCGCCATTCCGGCCGCTTGCACGCTTTCCGCGATCTGCCGGGTGGCGAGCTCGGCCAGGGCGGTGAAGATCAATTCCGCCTCGGTCATGTGGTCGCGCAGGTTCTGACGCTCAAGCCCCTTCAGCTCTTTGTGCTTTTTGACCGAGACGCCGGACCACTCCCGATGGATGATGTTCGTGAGTATGGCGTATTCCGTCTCGCCTTTGATCTCGTGCCCTTTCCAGTAGTCGGTGAGCTTATTGCGCGTCTCCTGCCCCATCATGCGCTGCTGGATCCACTTCTCGCTGCGGCCGTGCTGTTGCCAGTACTCGCGGGCGCGGTCGACCGAACGCGCCGGGTCGGCCATGTCCTGCAAGCGTTCGTAACCGACTTTCGCGAGCCAGAGTTTGATCGGCTCGGCCTTGGGGCTGGGAACCGACTGGATCAGGCGCAAGAGAGTTTCGGGATCGGCGACGTCGGTAAGGCGCATTTTGCCGTCTTCGGCCTTCATTTTCAACTGGTGACAATTTGTCACCGATTGACTTCCCTCCTTCTTAAGCCGCTCCTTGAGCTTGTTCCAATATTTCCGTGCCGTTTGGAAATCCGGCTGCTGCAGGAGCACCTGAAGGATATCCACGACCGAAAAGAGCCAGACGCCCTTCGCCTCGTCATACTGCCGCCGGATCTTGTAGCTTTCAAAAAAGGCCAACGTCTCGCTTGTCATACTCGTTTTCCCTTCGCGCTCTCTGCGCTCCCAGCGGCTAAGACTAACCAATTCATTTGGCCGCAAAGAACGCAAGGACCGCAAAGATTGAATCAATCCAGTCGG
>JANYBJ010000110.1 GCA_025360845.1 bacterium | reverse complement strand
GGACACGCCTCGGTGACGGAACAAATCCTGGTTTCTCCTCAATCGTCTTGGAACGGGCCACCATCTTCTCGAAGGCCTGCCGCTCCTCGCGTCCGGGGTTCATGATCACCTTGCCGCGCGTGCCGTCAAGCAACAGCAAGTCGCCGGTCTTGACGACTTCCGAAAGCGAACCCAAGCCGACGACGGCAGGTATCCCCAGCGCACGCGCCAGAAGGGACGCATGCGAGGTGTTGCTGCCGCGGTCGGTGGCGAACCCGAGAATCAGGTTCTTGGGCATGGAAATGGTCTCGGACGGCGTCAACTCATCGGCCACCACGATACACGGCTGCTCCACGCGAAAGGCCTGCACGTCTGCGCCGCCCAGCAGATTGCGGATGATGCGCTTGGCGATGTCGCCCACATCCTTGGAGCGCTCCTTCAGATACGCGTCGTCCATCGCCGCAAAAATCGACGAGTATTTTTCTGACACCGCATTGACGGCGGTCTCGGCGTTGAACTGCTCCTTCGACACCCGCTCTTTGCAGGAGCCGATGAACGACGGGTCGTCGAGAATCATCAGATGTCCGTCAAAAATCGTGGCCTCGTCGCCGCTGATGCGCTTGCTCAGCTCAAGCGAGAGCGACCGGATCTGCGTCCGCGTGAGGGCAAACGCGTCGTTCAGCCGAGCGAGTTCATGCGCGACCTGCTCCGGCCCCACCCGATATTCCGGGATCTGCTCATTCGCCGCGGTATGAAAAAGAAAAACCGGTCCTGCGACAAAGCCACGCGACGCGGCCAGGCCGGTAAACATCCGCATGTCGCTTTTCGCGCCTTGGCTTATGACCGGGTCATTGCTCATCGGGGATATCGAATTTGCGCGACACCAGCGCCTCGAGTTCATCGAGCACTTCACGTCCCTGCGGGCCGCTCGCCGTCACGCGCAGCCGCGTGCCGCAGACAGCCTCCAGCGTCATCAACGCCATGATGCTCTTGCCGGACACGACACTGCCGTCCTTCTCAACGTCGACATCGGCATTGAAGCGCGAAGCCACCTTGGCAAACAAACCGGCCGGCCGAACGTGCATCCCGTACTTGTTCAGCAATACAAGCTCCCGGGTCTCTTCGTTTTTATTTAACAATCCCACGTTCTACTCTCCTCCTCCGGCATGGTGCTGCTTGATCTGCGAGTCCAACTCGCGGACAGCGACATAGCCTGAAAGACGCAGTTTATGCTCCTGCGCCGCTGTTTCAACCAAGTTCACCAAATCCCTGCCCGGTGCAACAGGAATCACCAACTGGGGCACGGAAACCCCCAAAAACTCGCGCTTCAAATCTTCGGCGCCGGTACGGTCAAGTTCGGCGTCCGCCTCACCCTGCCGTTTCAGCGTCACCACCAAATCCACCTGCTTTTCGCCGCGCACCGCAGCCACACCGAAAATCGCCGGCACATAGATGATGCCGATCCCGCGGATCTCCATGTAGTACTGCGTCACCGGCAGCGCGGACCCCAGCAAGTTGTTGTTGCTGTCGCGGCGCAACTGCGTCAGGTCGTCCGCGACCAACGCATGCCCGCGCTTGATCAGCCCGAGGGCCGTCTCGCTCTTTCCAAGTCCTGCGGCACCTTCGATGAAAACGCCGACGCCGGCGACCTCCAGCATGGTGCCATGAACCTTGCAGCGCGGCGCATGCAGATCCTCCAGCACGAACGTCGCCGCGTGAATGAAATGTCGCGTCACCATGCTGGAGCGCAACACCGCCACGCCGTCCATCTCCGCCATCCGGAGCACTTCGGGAAACACCCGCTTGCCCCGCGTGAACACCATGCAGGGAATCTTTTTCGCAAACAGCTCTTCCACGCGCTGCACGCGCAGCGCCTCCTGCAGCGAGGAGAGGTAGGCGTACTCCGCCATCCCCACCACCTGGATGCGCTTCCACGCGAAGTGCTCGTAAAATCCCGACAAGGCAAGCCCCGGACGGTGGACCACCGGCTCGATGATCACCCGTTCCAGCCCTGCCTGGCCGGCGGCCAGCTCCAGCCCCAGCCGCTCACGGCCGACCTTCAGAAACTGGCCGACCGTGACGCGGGACTGCTGCACGAGACTCTGACGGTTCTCTGCCATTACTTCTTGTCGGTATTGCGGATGTGCGCCGTCACGCGCTTGGCCATGGTTTTGCGCAATTGCTTCTCAGCGCGCGCCGCAGCCGTGTCGATCACCGCACGCGCGCTCGACGCATGCTCCTTCGCTCCGACGGCGGTCATTCCCTTCTGCTGCACCACGAACTCGGCCTCGAACAGGTGGCGCTGCACGTCGACAATCACATGGATACTCTCCACCCTCGGGAACTGTTCCAGCAGTTTGGTCGCACGCGATTCCGCGTATTCCTTAAGTCCGGCCGCAGCATTCAGATGACGGATTGTCACTTCGATAGGCATAGTGTGTCATCCTTTCTTTCGTTTGCCTGCTTGTGGCAGGCGGGTTTTGTTAAACAGATCGATTCTAAATCGTCTGAACAGGTCACATTTTGAAATGGGTTCCCAGATAAAGCCGCCGCGCCGTCTCGTCCTGGACAAGGAAGTCGCTCGGCCCCTCGCACAGAATCTGCCCGTCATAAACAAGGTACGCGCGATCCACGATCGACAGCGTCTCGCGCACATTGTGGTCCGTCACAATGATGCCCAGACCGCGATTGCGCAACCCCCTGACGATCTCCTGGATGTCGTGGACCGCCAGCGGATCAACTCCGCTGAACGGCTCGTCGAGCATCAGGACCGCAGGTTTGCGGACCAAGGCCCGCGCGATCTCCAGTTTGCGCCGCTCGCCTCCGCTGAGCGTGTAGGCCCGCTGCTTGGCGACCTTGGTCAGGCTCAGGCTCGCCAGCAACTCTTCGGCACGCTCCCGGCGTTCGGCCTTGGACAAAGGCATGGTTTCCAAGATCGCCAGCAGGTTCTCCTGGACCGTCAGTTTTCGAAAGATCGACGCCTCCTGCGCCAGGTACCCCAGCCCCAACCTCGCGCGCCGGTACACCGGCATCCGCGTGATCGCCTCGCCGCGAAACGCGATGGTTCCGGAGTTCGGACGCACCAGCCCCACAACCATGTAAAACGTCGTGGTTTTGCCCGCACCGTTGGGCCCGAGCAGCCCCACGATCTCGCCGCAACTCGCATGGAGCGAAATCCCGTTCACCACGGTCCGCTGCCCATACTGCTTGACCAGATCGAAGGCCTGGATATCAGGCACCTTCCCGTTCGCTTGTCCAACTGCATCATCCATACGTCAAGTCACCTTCTACGGTAACAGCTTCTTGTCGGCTTTGTTAAAGGTTCCCGGCGGCAAGATCACGCGTCCAGGCGAGACCTCCATCCGCTCGTCGTCCAGCCAGAACGTGATGCGGTCCCCGAGCACCTCGCCGCCCTGGTCGCCCTGCCGCAACATCCGGGCGTTGCCGCTCATCACGATCTGCCCGTCCTTCTTCGTGTACACCGCCTTATCGCAACTGGCGAACCGGTTCTGGTTGGTGATGCTCACGCGCCCGACGGCCATGACCTGCTGCACGTCGTTCGTGCCTTGCATGAAGACCAGAAGCCGGTCTGACCGCATCACGAACTGCGCGTCGTCCACCAGCACGTTCTCGTCGAACAGGATCACGCCCTCTTTGTTGTCGAACTCGATCCTCGAGGAGGTGATGATCGACTCGCGAGCGGGCTCGACCGCCTTCTGCTCCTTCGCGGGCTTTTCAGGTTTCGCCCCCGTTACAGGCGCGGCCGGCTGCGGCACGGCATTCGTCTGCTGACCCATGACCGTCCCGCCCGCAACCAGCCCCGCCGCCACGGCGATGAACAAAAACGTCTTCTTCACTAAAGTCTCCCGATTTTGAGCTGCTGCATGCGATGCGTCCGTATCTCGCATTCAGCAAGAATTTTAATAAATTGTTGCTCCATTGAAAAGTACATACCACGGCCTTTTAACCGGTCTCCGCTCTTTTCAACGTTCACAACACCCTCACAGTACCCCTCTTTGGTGTTGCGGTCGAAGAGGCACGCATCCGCCGTCATCCACGAGTCGATTTGTCCGCCTTCGGCAAGCATCTCCACGCGCACACCTTCCGCAAAAACCAACCCCTCCAGAAGCATCTGCGCCTTCTGCGCGCGCAACACCGACTTGATGCGTCCGCTGGGGTAGTAGTCCAACGGCAGCATCAGCTTGTCGACCGGCGAGGTCATCGCCGCTTTGGAGGCGTCCCACTTCTCGGCGAGCGGACGCCACACCGCGTCGGTGTGCCGATTGAACCACCGGTCCACTTCGGGGTCACCCGCGCCACGCACCCCGGAGGCGCAGAGCAAAAGCCCCGCCGCCGCCAGCGCCAGCCGCATACGCCCCGTTTGTTTACCTGACAAGACCATGAATCGCCCCCAGGGTCAGCCAAAGCTTTTTGAGGTCCTTGAACGCCACCGCGTTCGCCTTGTCGGAAAGGGCCTCTGAAGGATTCACGTGCGTCTCCATGAACACGCCGTCCACGCCCGTCGCCACCGCCGCGCGCGCCAACGCCGGAGCCCAGCGCCCGTCGCCGCCGCTCATCTTGCCCGCTCCGCCCGGCCGCTGCACGCTGTGCGTCGCGTCGAACACCACCGGATAACCCAACTCGCGCATGATCAGCAGGCTGCGCATGTCGGCCACCAGATTGTGATACCCGAAACTCGCGCCGCGCTCGGTCAGGATGATCTTGTTGTTGCCGGTGCCCGTGATCTTGTCGATGACGTTCACCATGTCCTCCGGCGCCAAGAACTGCCCCTTCTTGACATTGATGACTTTGCCCGTCTCGGCGGCGGCTACCACAAGGTCGGTCTGCCGGCACAGAAACGCCGGAATCTGCAAAATGTCCGCCACCTCGGCCACCACCGCAGCCTGCCCCGGCTCGTGAATATCGGTCAGGATCGGCACGTTGAAACGGTCACGCACCTCCTGCAGGATCGCCAGCCCCTCGACGAGTCCCGGCCCGCGGTAGGAGTCCACCGACGTCCGGTTGGCCTTGTCGAACGACGCCTTGAACACCAGCGGCGCGTCCAGCTCGGCCGCCAGCCGCACCAGCTTCGCCGCCAGCTCCATCGTACCCTCGACCGACTCGATCACGCACGGCCCGGCGATGAACACCAGCTTCTTGCCGCCGAACGTCACGCCGCCCACCTTCACAGAATTCACTTTCGCCATAAAATCTCCCTTTCGTTGAGGGCGACCCGCCGGTCGCCCCTACGCCGCTACGTACGGGCGACC
>JANYBJ010000039.1 GCA_025360845.1 bacterium | reverse complement strand
CACGCTGAACTTGTGCGGCTCTATGGACTGCGCAAGCATGATGAAGGCGGCCGCGTGCTCGAGCGCCTTCTCCGCCTCGGAAATGGTCAACAGGCGGTCGGAACATTTCACGCAGGGCGTGTTCTTATCGATGGTCATGGTTATCCCGTTTCTATTGTTGGCGAATGGACCTGGCGTCGATGATCGACTGAAGCTTTTCGGTCGGCATGTCCATAAGCAGCTGCATCAATTTGGCGTCCGATGTGATCTGCTCCATCGGGGACGGCTCTGGAGCCAAAGGCTGCGGCTCCGGCTCGGGTTCTGGAGTCGCTTGAGGCTGTGCCTGTTCATCCAGCGGTTCATCCGCAACGGAGTCCGCAGCGACGACGAACGCGGCCTGAGAGAGCAGCCAGGCGCGGCGGGCGAAAAGCATCATCCAGATCCAGAACATAAGAGAGCCAAATGTTCCAACACCGTAGCACAACCCGGCAGCCTGTCCGGCTACACTGCCGAACGACACGCCAACGATAACCGCAACAATTAGGCAAAACGCCGCCACGGACATGGCCGTCGTATCATCCGTCATTGACCGGATTGACTTACGCGTTTCCCTTACTAATTCAACGGTGGCTTCAGTCATCCCGCCACCCTCCTTTCATGCCGTGCGGATGCCTTGTGAGAGTCGCCACCGCAAGCACCAGAGACAGGCGCGACACCTGCTCGCCCCTGTTGCATGGCCTCAATAGTCCTAGCTTGGCTTGCAATGGTTTCGTTTGCCCGTTCAAGTTGCCTCTCTAAGTCGGAAATCCGAGAGTCCTTTGTGGGACAGATTTGACACGGGTCAACTCGGCGACCGATCCGACTCTGATTGGGAGCGGGTTCATCGATGAAACGGTCTATTTCATCCGGCATCGTCTTAAGACAATGCGCCAGGGTCTTAACCTTTGCTTCGGACATGGCCGTCTTACCCTGCTCGTAATTCCCTAGAGTGGACTTGCCGATTCCGGAAAGTACAGCTAGTTCAGCAAGGGACATCCCCCGCTGCTCTCTGATGCGCCTTAAGTTTTTCGGCATAGTCTTAAGATTCCCGTTGACCGTCTTAAGACGGCTTAGTAAGATAGTTGCGAATTACGGGTTATTAGCAAGCAAAAGGTTACACCCAATGACAATGACGCGCAACAGCAAAAAAAAGGCGGGGCGGCCGAAGGGCAGCTTGGTGCGGTTTCCGGGCATCAAGTCTTTCGCCACCGAGCAGGGAGTGACGCCGCTCCATGTCTACATGGTTCTGACGGGCAAACGCCAGAGCGGCCGCATTACGCGGGCGTGGCATGAGCGCAACACGATCTAACCAACTTCCCGCGCATACCGCGCGGGGCAACCAGGAGAAGAGCATGAAGGCAACCATGACGGCGTATTACAACCGGGACCCGCAGCAGCTGGTCGTCGACAAACCCGAGGGCGACTGGATGGCTTTCGACGCGTTCCTGAAGTCGCTCGGGTTCCGGCCCGCCCGCGAGGCCGGGCGCATCATTCCGGGCCGGTTCGAGTTTCGGACGGCAAACGGGGAAGAGCTGGCCAATGTGATCGATATCGTCAAGGCGGGCGGCAACTACCTGACGAGCGGCAATCTCGATTTCACGTTTCAGGTTTAACCAACTTCCCGCGCATGTCGCGCGGGGCAACAAGAGGAGATCATAAGATGAGTAACACCAAGTTCAAGGTAGTGGTCGAACACGGCACCGCGCATGTCCGCGCAGGAACGGCGGAAGCGATCAAGAATATCCCGGCCGTGAGGTCGGGAATCCTGGAGACGGTCATCAACGGCAAGCCGGTAGTCGATACGTTGAGCCAGCGGCCCTGCAACGTGATCCTGCGCAAGGCGATGAACTGCTGCGCGGACGCGTTCCTTCCGGACCGCAGCGAGTTGCAGGAGCGGGCTGAAGACGCGGACTCGGTTGAGACGATGAGAGACCTGTTCGCCAAGTTCATCGCCGACATGACGGAATACGGCGCGATGGCCGGTGCCCACCAGTTGCGCAAGGCGGCGCATGCGAAAGAGGACGACCAGGTCAACGCGGTCATGGCGGCGTACAAGCTGATCGGCGCTCCGGGTGATTTCGGCTATGAGACGCCTCGGGGAAAGACCTGGTACGCCGTGCTCCGGACGTATGACGCGGTCCTGAAAGAGCGCATGGGCGTGCTCGACGCCGAAGCCGCAATCGCCGACCAGGAGCGGCATGAGGTTTGCCAGGCCGTTCTGGCGGACATGGACAAGGAAGACCGGCAGACGGTTATCAACCGCCTCCTGGAAGGCCTGGAGCTGATCGCCGAAATGCCAGCCTATGACCTTGCGCTCTGCCTTCCGGTGTCGGCGGTTGCCACCCAATACGAAGATGCCCGCGAAACAGCCCGCCTCACGCTCGATCAATACGCCCGCAACGCCGGGATCGTGGTCGACCGCGACGCGCTCGATGCCGACACATCGACGCTGGCGCAAGCGCTCGCGACACGCAGGGCTTGTCCCGTTGACGGCGAAGAGTGCGACCGCTGCGCCGGATGCCGTACGACCGCGTGCAAAGACGCGAAAGAAAAGGCGGTGGCCCATGGCTAAGCAACTTTCCTACGCCCTCCGGGTGGCGCACGAAAAGACGCCGGTGGTCGAGGGCCACCAGTACCGCGCGACTGATACGGGAAAGCAGGAGAACCCTTGCCCCGATTGCGCGGCTGGCAAAGATAAGGCGCTCTGCAACGCCCTGCCTCCCTGCACCAAAGCTAAGCGCCTGGACGGTTTGAACGTCCGTTATGTCGATTGCGGGAAGGCGGTGGCGAAATGAGCCTGGACACCGGGACAATCAGTTTCAGGGTTTTCTATCTGCGCGAAGACTGCGGAATCGGCGTGTGGATCAACGTCCGGACGCGCGTGATGATCGCGGAGGCCACGACGGACGGAAAGATTGACACGGTCAGCCCGGCGGTCAAAGAGGCGCTCGGGTGCCTGCCGATCCTGGCCACGGCGGACACGGCCGCGATCAAGATGTGCGGCGTCAACCGCAACGACCTTGACCCGGTCATGCTGGGCGGGACCGAGGGCACGCGTGAGGTGCTGCTGGGCATGGAGTTCTTGACGTTCCTCTGGTGGCGCTACGACCGCGACGGCGGAGCTTTCCGCCTGGAGACGCACGGCCGCATGCTGGGGTACATGCTCGAGGGTCCGCTCACGTTCTTCCACGAGGGGCAGGGCGCTCATGAGGTTGGCATCAGGCGCGGTAACCCTCTCAACAGCCGCGAGGCCGTGACGTGCATGTCTACGGGCAAACTGCTGCGCAAAGCCAAGTTCGTGATGGCGGACGGTCCGGACCTCTACACGGCGCTGGTCGACGACGGGTTCTGTTTTACGTCGGTCAAGCTGCCGAAGGGCGATGGCGCGTCGCCATACGAGCGCTTTCAGGAGCGGGCCAGTTACATGGTGGTTTTCATCACCGCGTGGTTCGGCCTCTACAAACAGTTCATCGCGATACGCTCCGACGCGAAAGCCTGGGCGCTGGCGGTGGATGAAATCCGCGAGTGGATCGCGGTGCGCAACGGCGGCGCGAACGAATAGGAGGGAGATCATCATGGCGACGGTGCAGCAAGATTTGGTTTCAGCCATCGCGGGCGGTGCCCGCTTTGTCGAGTTGATTGAGCGACGTCTGAGCAAATACCCGAACGTGATGTATTCGGTGATGGATGTGGCGGCCGTTTTCGACGTGAGTGACACCAAGGTGCGCGAGTGGATTGAAGACGGCCGCCTGTGCGGGGCGAACATGAACGCGGGAATGACCTGCCCGGTCAACCCCGATAAACCTGATGGCGAACGGCGGCGCATGCGGCCGCTTTGGCGCATGACGCGCGACGCCATCATGAACATGGCGAGACACATGGAGGACAGAGTATGAGTTTCTACGTCGAACGGGCGGCGGTGCTTGTGGCCTGGCTGCTTGTGGCCTGGGCGCTGGTGGCGGTCGGTTTCCACTGGGCACTTTGGGCGGTCCGGACGGGCCGCATTGATCTGGCGAAACTCAACAAGTCGCTGAAAGGTTAGTCGCATGAAAAATGTGGAATGCTGGCAGGTCGTAATTGCCGACCAGCCGTATCTTTTCAAAGACCAGGCGGACGCGAACCTCGCGGTCGCCGTCATGACGCGTGGCGCGATGGTCACGTGCCCTGCCAACCCGCACCGTCCGCAAGCTAAGATTCAGCTGCAACCGGTCGAAGCCGTGGTCAGCAGGGTAAACATCCCGGTCCCCACGACGCAAGCGGTCAACCAAGCGTTTGGAACGTCGCGTACGAAAGGACTGATCAAGTGATAGACATCATCATTGACTTGGAGACGCTGGGCACGAGACCGGGGTGCGTGATCCTGGAGATCGGCGCGTGTGCGATTGATCCGCGCTCGGGCGAGATAACGGCGAACTTCTCCCGCCGTCTCGACGAGGTTTTCACGCGGCAAGACGAAGCCCTCACCATGGACGCGAACAACACGATCAACTGGTGGCACGGGCCGGAGACGGTGAAAACGTACTACACGCTGGTGCGGAGAGGTCTGCCGGGAATGTTCCCGCGCACTCCGCGTGATCCGCATTGCCCGTTGTGCGAGTTCGCCGCCTGGTTTTCCGAGGTCACTTCCAAGCATGACCCCAAAGAGGTGCGCATTTGGGCCAACGGTCCGAGTTTCGACATCGCCATCCTCCAGTCTGCCTATGACCGTTACGAGGTGCAACGCCCGTGGATCTGCTGGCAGGAACGGTGCGTCCGGACGGCGCTCGAGATGGCCAACTACGAGCGCGGCATCATCGGCTGGATTGAGCGCGGGCCGCGCCACCGGGCGCTCAATGACGCGCGGCACGAAGCCCGCAAGCTGTATTTCAGCGGAGCCCTGGGCGAGGTCTCTTCGATCATGCTGCGCCTTCGGCAGCGGTATGACATCAAAGCAAGGGCGGTGCCGTCATGAGTCTCACCGCGTTTTGTGCGCACAAGGTCCACCCGCATTATCCCGTCGCTTCAGACTGGCGGCCGCGCACGCCGTGGGAACTGGTCGACGGACGCTACCAGCGCATGTTCAGGAGCCTGACCAACCATCGCCACTACCGCAAGGCCTTCGTCTACCGGTCCTCGGGCGGCTGGCGCTGGCGCGTGTTCGAGGGCAACAGCGCCGGGACGGTGACCGTGATCGGCGACAGCGCCTCAGACCTCATTTACACACTGGCGTACAACGCCTTCAATCCGGCCGAGGTTTCGGCCACAACGAAGTAGGAGAGTTACGATTATGGGCAAGGTTCATGCAATCACAACCGATGATAAGATTCTGGATGAGCTGAGGTCCGCGAACGATTATTTCGACAGCCGAGGCGTGTGCTGGCGAGTGTCGGTTACGGAGAGGAAAATAAAGTGGAAGGGTGCGAAGCCGGGATGCGGATGGAAAACATGGAGGATGATTGAGCAGCCCTCGAAGCTGGCCGAAGAGTGGGCGAGCATTACGGCCGGAAGCAAGACCCCGAATGAACCGGCCGCGCCCATCGTTGTCCGCGAGTGCGTGGACAACGCGGCGGTGCTGCCGCCCGCCAGCAAGATGCCGCCGGTGGCCGGGCTGCCCTGCACACCCGCCGCGCTGGTCGACCAATACGGCAAGGCGAAAGCGGGAACGCTGGAGGTGCTGCGGTTCGGAGCGATGCTCTGCGACCTCGACGACGCGCTGAACGCGGCCAGCGACAAAGCGCCCCAGGGGCGGCGCGGCGACGAGTCGCTGAAGGGCTACCTGGAGACGCATTGCCCGGCGATCAACTACAAGACGGCCATCGGTTTCAAACTGCTTGCGGACGATCTGCGGGAGCATTGCAAGATACCCGCAAAGGTTCCTCTCTCGCTGGCCATGCCGAACGCGGACGGAACGCCGGACCTTCCGGAATCGTCTCCCATCCCCTTGCCCAAGCTCGAAAAGATTCAGAACGCCGTGTGGGGCATGATCGACGGCAAGAGCACGCGGCAAGTGCGCATCGGCATGGGCAGCGCCGAGCCGAGCCCCAAGGGCGGCGCACGCGACGGGGCCGGGCGCAAGGCCAAGGAGCCTGACGCGGCCAGGGATGCGGGCGCGGCGTGGGCGCTGATCGGCCGGGAGATCGACCTGGCCACGGGCTGGAAGTTCACGCGGTTCCTTCCGGCCGCGATTGCGCGTGAGGCGCTGTCGACGGTGTCATTGCTGCAAGCCGCGCTCAAGGCGCGGATCGACGAGCTTGGTCAGGAGGTCTAGCATGAGCACGGATGTCGCACTTTACGAGCAGATTGGTCACATCACGGACCCGGCTGAACGCGAGCGCGTGAAAGGAATATCCGAGGCGTGCGCCCGCATCAAGGCCGTGGGGAGAGGCGGTACCGTGGCGGCGATCCGCGCCGAGGCGAAGGCGCTGGGCACGGAGTTCGGAACGCTGAAGACGGCGTTCTATAAGTTCAAGAAGCGCGGCGTCGCTGCGCTGATCGACGGGCGCAAGGGTGACAAGGATAGCGGCGCGAACCGCTGGAAGCAGGTCTATATGAGATACTGCGAAAACGACAAGAACACCTGCAAGAACGCGTGGGCTACGATGATGCTGGATTTCCGGAGCGGCACGGTTGACAACAGCGCCGGTACATACGCCGAGGTGTTCAGCGGCGTGGGCACATGGCGCAAGGTGTGGTCAGACGAGAATCCTTTTGAGAAGCCGCCCGCAGCCTATCCGTCCGGATGGGTGCCCGACGGGGCGAGCTACGGGAATTTGCAGAAGGCCACCGGGAAAGACCCTGACAAGCTGTTTCAACTCGCGATCAACCGGCGGGGCATGAAGGCCGCGCATCAGTATTTGCTGGACGTGGTCAAGACGCGCAAGGGCTTGAAGGTCGGGGCGATCAAACAGTACGACGACGTGTGGCATAACTTCGACATCCGCATGCCGGGCAGCACGGAGGTCGCGCAGCCGCTGGAGTTCGCCGGTTACGACGTGGCCAGCGCGTACAAGTGCGAGAGCGTGATGAAGCCGCGCTTCACTCGCGCGGACGGCAAGCGCGACAACCTCAAAGAGCAGACCTTCCGCTTCATGTTCGCGGCCGCTCACTGCATCACGGGGTTTCACCGTGACGGGATAATCAATATCGTGGAGCACGGCACGGCCGCGATCCGCCCGAATGTGCGGCGGCAGATAGCGTTGATCCCGCAGTACGGAAGGCTGATCGCATTCCAGGAGTCGGGCATGCTGAGCGAGCAGGTCCACGCGGGCCTGTTCATCGGGAGCGGCGCGGGCAACTTCCGCATGAAGCCTCTGGTGGAATCGTCTCATAACGTGCTCGCCAACCGCACGACTCAGTTGCTCGGAAACCGTGGACGCGACGCGGAGCACATGCATGAGAGCCGCACGGCCCTGGTCAATTACGAGGAGGGTCTGATGCGGGCGGCCGCGAAGCTGCCGCCGGACACGGCTGCCATGATCGAGTACGGGCTCCTGTCGTTCGACGAGTACCAGTCCGCGTACCGGATCATTGAGCGCGAGGTGATGCGCGACCCGACGCACCGGCTGGAGGGATGGGATACCAACCAGGTGCAAGAGTACGCGCTGGCCGCTAACCCGACCGACGACGATTGGCACCCGGCCCGCGAGCTGCTGGACATGTCGCCAGAGGACGCACGCGGCATTGCCGCGTTCCTGCGGCTTCACCCTGACAATGTGAGGCAGCGTTACAAGAGCCGGGAAGAGGTCTGGATTGAGGGCAAGAAGGAATTTATCCACGTGCCCCTCATGGAGATGCCCGCCTTCTTGGATGATCGCGACATGGTCGAGTTGACCGTCCGCGACAACGGCACGATTGATTTCGCTAACGGCTATTTCTATGGCCGCGACAAGATGATCTATCGCGCCAAAGAGGTCCGCACACCGGCGGGCTTCACGGCCCGCTTCGCTCCGCTGCAAAAGGTGATGGTCAAGTACAACCCGTTCGTGCCCGATCACGTGTGGATCATCAACCGCGACAACGGGTCGACGGTCGGCATGGCCCCGCTGCATGAGCGCGTTCCAATGACGGATAAGGTCGCGATCAACGCGGCACTCGGATTGCAGTCGCACGATCTGGCGGAGAAGGTCAACCCGTCGCGTGGCCGCCACCAGCCCGAGGCCGTCAAGCGTGCCGAACGCATGGCTAAAAATCAGGCCGCATTGACCGGTCTGGCCACATGCCTACCGGTCGAAAACCGGATGTATTCACCCGAGTTCGAACCGATTGATTTAGCCAATGTTCCCGACGCGATGGACGTGGCGGCATCGGAGTTTGTTAGAGATCACGCAACCGTCTAGGAGAGTCAAACCATGGAGAGCAGGAAAGAGCAACTGAAGATACTGGCCGAACGGCTGGCGCGTTTGCAGCAGTCCGTTTCAGAGGCCGAGAAAAAACCGATTAGCGACAACGATTTCGCTAAACGCTACCTCACGTTCAGCGCCACGACGCTGAGCCGGATCAAGAGTAAAGACCATCCGTATACGGGCAACCTGGACAACATCGCAGAAAAGTTGTCTCAGGCCGAGGACGATATTTCCGAGCGCCTTTATTCCGTTCGAACGGCCGCCGCTTCTGCGGATCGGGAGTTCATCCAGACCAAGCTGGCGTGCGCCACTCAGGCAACAATCAAACGGGCGCGAGAGAGCAAGGGCCGCCGCGTGGTTGTGCTGCTCGCCCCAACCGGAGCTGGCAAGACGGCCGTGGGCGAGGCGCTGGCCGCGCGGGGCGCGACGTACATCGAGGGCAGGCAGTCATGGCGCAAAAGCTACAAGGCGTTCTGCGCCGATGTGGCGAAGGTTGCCGGGCGTCCGATGAAGACCAAAAAGTACAATGAGCATGACGCCGAAGAGCGCATGCTCCAGGCGTTGCGGGCGCGTGACATTGTGCTCTACCTAGACGAGGCCAACAGCCTCGGACCTGAGTCCGCGAACGCGATCAAGCTGATCGTCAACCAGACCAACACGGTCGTCGCCATCGCCGCCATTCCCGAGAGGTGGGACAAGTTCACGAAGTTCGCTCCTGACGAGTTTGGCCAGCTCATCAACAGATGCCAGCCGATCCTCCGCCACACAGGCCTGTCGGATACAGACGCGCGGCCGTTCCTAGCGCATAGCGGACTGAGCGCCTCAGACCTGGACAAGTGCCTTGCGACGGCCGTCGCTGCGGCCAACGAGTTCGGCGCGTTCAAGACGCTGGTCGACCTCGACGATAAGCTAAAAGAGATCGAACGCCCAACGGCTGCCGATGTCACAAACTATCTCAATTACCACACCAAGAACATCGCCGATGAGAGTAAGAAAACCGTAGTGCCGAATGGTACGAAAAAAGGAGTCACAAAGTGAGTGCTGAAAAAGTGATGATCGATTCAATGGGGGCGGCCGTCCCGGTTCGCCACGTGACGCAGTACGACCGCACGCGGGACGCCGTTGTTAGGCGCGTCTACGCCCGTTTCTTGAAGGCCCGCGAGCAGCTTGAAAAGGTCATGGTCGAATCGCTGGCCGACCTTGAAAAGGTTGCCAAGGCGCGGGGCCAGGCGGGGATTGAACTTGCCGAGAAGGGTAACATTCAGGTGTCCAGCTTCGACGGGCTGATCACGGTCGGAATCAACGTCCGCTATGACATCCACCTTGACGAGCGGGTTATCCAGGCACGCACGCTGATGTACGCTTGCGCGACTGACATCGCCGCGAAACTGAACCCGGCCGAAGCCACCCTTCTGAAGGTCTTAATCGACGAGGCTTTTCAAACCACGAAGTCGGGCGCGTTGAGCGTGGCACGCGTCCTTTCCCTGATGCGTAAAGAGGTGCCGGACCCCAGGTGGAAGGAAGCGCGGGAACTGCTCTCAAAGTCGATGGAGACGCGGCGCGGAAAGTCTTATCTGCGCGTCGAGGCGAAGCCTGACCGGCAGCATGATCCGGTTCCGGTCCGGCTCGACATTGCCGACTGCTGGCCGTCCGCTCAACAGGAGGTCGTTCCATGATGTTGTCACGCGAGCAGCAGGCCATGTTCTGGTCGATCTGGGCAAAGGCCGAAGCCGAGGTGTTGCCGGTTCGGGCGACCCGGTTTGAGCGCGAGACGTTGCGCCACAATACCATCAAGCAGGCGTGTGGTGTGACGAGCCTGAAACTGGTCAACCCGACTAACGATTTCGACAAGGTTATGATGGCGGCCGCGACCATGGCAAACGACTATGATGCGATGGCGCATTTCTGTGTCGCTGGAGAACGCCGGACATGTCACATGATCGGGGAGTGCGCCCGGCAGATTGGAGAGATCGCTGGCGAACCGAAGGGCTGGCCTTATTGCCAGGCGTTGTTTGCCCAGGCCGGGCTTCCGGCCTCGTGGTTGGACATCCCCGAAAGCCTGTTGTTCTCCACCTTCAAAATGCTCGACACACATCGCAGGCGCATGTTGCGGCGCGACCACGGCTGGTCCGGTGCTCATAAGGGTCAGCCCCTTGGATTCAATCCTACGCGATCCTACGCGCGTTGTGGCCGCGTCCTTGGATATCGCGACGGTCCGGAGGATCGGTTGGCCTGTATCGCATAGGCCTTGCAACAATTCAAAAGCCCCTCTGCAATCCGTTTGCAGGGGGGCTTTTTGTTTCTCGTTTGTTTGATAACGCTGACTTCAGGCGGCCCGTTTTTCTCGCTTGCCTGTTTCGGATCGGTCCCGCTTTCGTCCCCTGTATCCGGCCTTGTCCCGCGTTTTCCCGCTTTCTCGACTCGGTTGCGCCCGTCCTGAGGAGGTCTCCGCGCGGGACACGCTCTACCGCTGCCTCGACAAGGCGCTGCCACACAAGGACGCGCTGTTCCGGTTCCTGCGGACGCGCTGGGCGGACCTGTTCAACGCCTCCTTCGACGTGCTGCTCTACGACCTGACCAGCACGTACTTCGAGAGCGACCCGCCGTTCCCGGAGGGTGACAAGCGGAGGTTCGGCTGCAGCCGCGACCACCGCCCCGACTGCGTGCAGGTCGTCGTCGCGCTGGTGGTGACGCCCGAGGGCTTTCCGGTGGCCTACGAGGTGATGGCCGGCAACACGGCGGACTGCTCGACGCTGCGCGCGTTCCTGGACAAGGTCGAGGCCCTCCACGGCAAGGCCCGCCGCGTGTGGCTGATGGACCGGGGCATACCGACCGAGGAGCCGCTCGGGGAACCGCGCGCGCGCGGCGGGCGGTACGTGGTCGGGACGCCGAAGGGCAGGCTCACGAAACTGGAGGCCGACCTCGCCGGGAAGCCGTGGGTGAAGGTGCGCGACAGCGTGCGGGTCAAGCTGCTGCCCGCGGGGGAGGAGGTCACGGTCTTCGTCGAGAGCGGGGACCGCGTGGGCAAGGAGCGGGCCATGCGGCGGCGGCGCATGCGGAAACTCCTGGCGCGCCTGGCCGCGCTCGCGGAGAAGCCCCTGCCGTACGAGACGCTGCTCCAGAAGATCGGCGCGGCCCGGCACGAGGCCGGCCGCGACGCGCGGTTCGTCGCCGTCGCGCTGCCCGGCCTCCCCGCGGCCGGCGGGCCGAAGGCCCCCGCCGCGTTCTCGTACCGCGTCGACCGGGGCCGCGCTCCGCCGGGGCCGGGGCCGCGAGGGCCGCTACCTTCTGAGGTCGAACATCCTCGGCGGGGACCCCGCCGACCGCTGGGAGTTCTGCCTGAGGCTCGTCGAGGTGGAGGCCGCCTTCAGGACGCTCAAGGGCGAACTGGAGATACGCCCGGTCTTCCATCAGCTGACGGATCGCGTCGAGGGCCACATCCTCGTCGCGTTCGTCGCCTACTGCCTCCACGTGACGCTCAAGGCGCTGCTCGCCGCCCGCGCGCCGGGGCTGACGCCCCGCAGCGCGCTGGAGAAACTCGCCGCGATCCAGATGCTCGACGTCCGCTTCCCGACCACCGACGGCCGCGAACTCGCGTTCGCCAGATACACCGCGCCGGAGCCTGACCAGCGCCTCGTCATCGACGCGCCGGGCTGGGACTTGCCGCCCCAGGCGCCGCCGCGGATCACCGCAGCCGGAACGCTCGAAAAGGGTTAGTGGCTACAGACTTTTCAAAAGCCGCCCTTTATTTCCAATAGGTTACGTCAAAAAAACCTGCGAATAGCGAAAGTCCGGCTAACCCCCCGTCTCGGCTTGTCCGAGCCTCGGAAAGGGCACAATATGGGGTACAGTTTCGAGCAACCGAATCCGAACACTGACCACCCACAGCGACAGGTGCGGACAGGACGGCATTGACTTCCGTCGCTCAATCGTTTATTTATAGTAGTCATTATGACTGACACAAATAGACCGTCTACTTCCGCTCTCAATAGAGAACGTCTGGATCTGGCCCTGCGGTCGTTAGCCATCCGGCTCGAAGAAAACCGTTCGGATGCCATAGAACTGGTTGTGTGCGGCGGCACTGCTCTGATTCTGACCGGACTGATCAAACGAACAACGCAAGGTGTGGATGTCGTGGCCCTCATGCGACAGGGCAAACTCTGTTCGCCCGAACCGCTCCCGCCATCCCTCTTGCTGTCCGTCCGTGAGGTCGCCGAGGATCTGAACCTTCCGCCCGATTGGCTGAACAATCACCCCAGCCATGGCGAAGGCGGCTTGTTTCAAATGGGGCTTCCCGCAGGCTTTGCCGAGAGGCTGACCTGCCACACCTACGGGCCGTTACTCACGGTCCACCTCATTCATCGCATCGACCAGATACACTTCAAGCTTTACGCCTCCGTGGACCGTGGCGGCTATCACATCACCGACCTGATCGCCTTGAAGCCAATCCCTGAAGAAATCGAGTCGGCGGCCCGCTGGTCCATGACCCATGACGTGTCGGAGGGTTTCGTTGTTGTTCTGAAACGCCTATTACGGAGTATCGGCTATGACACCGTCGCTGAAAGACTTTAGGCTCCGCTTCAAGGACCGATTGCTTGACCTGCTCTGGCGGCAGTGGTCTGCGCTGGGGGTCACCGGTCAGACTGCTCCGTGGCGGCTGACGCCCGTCGATCCGGAGGCACTCCTGCTCGTGTCTTGCACACTGGCACGTCATGACGCCCGCCTCTTCGACGCCATTCTCGACTGGCTCGACATCAACGGACGCTATCTGAATGTCCAGCGTGTCCGCCGCTTGCTATCAGACAAAACGTTCAAAGGCGGAGCGGTCTTCGCTGCCATAGCCGCAAAGACAAGCACCTCTGCACTCGCCGTCAAGTGGGCACGCAGCACACAAGCTCCGGACAAGAAGGCCACCTCGGGAAGAGAGCCGTTTTTTTTCATGCCTGACGGAAAGCCGCTGCCCGTCCTTCACGCTCCAGACCCCGTTTTTCTCTCGCACGGGCTTGTTCGGGAATTGTATGAAAAACGGGGTGTTGCGCAGCCTTTCGACACCCGTGACAGCGCCACCCTGCTCCTGAAGTTACGAGCCTTGATCGGCGTCAGCTCACGGTGTGAAATTCTTGCCTACCTGCTGCTCAACGGGTACGGTTCGCCCCGAGCCGTGGCACGCTCCTGCGGGTATTATCCGGCTACCGTCATCAAGGCCCTTGCGGAAATGGAAGAGTCCGGATTCCTCGTTTCCCGTATGGAAGGCAGAAAGCGCCAGTACTCGCTGAGCTCAGATGCCTGGCGAACCCTGCTCCTTGGAGAGGTACGTCCCCGCTGGATCGCATGGCCAGCCCTCTTCAGCGCACTGGAACAGATCTGGCTGTTTCTCGGGGTTCCAGAACGTGACGGGCAGTCGCCGCTGGCACAGGCCTCGTCCCTGCGCCGCATCTTGAAAACTTCCGTGAGTGACAACCTTGCATCTTGCGGACTTGGACTGCCGGCACTTGCAATCGAACCGCATACGGGAGAAGAGTTGATTCCGTATTTCATGACACGGATGAACGGTGTCCTAGACACCCTGGATAAGCTCGGATATGGGGTTCAGTGCGAAGCTGTTGCCGATTGAGCGGGATACGGGTCTTGTGCCGTCACTACTCGCAAAGGCCAAGTCGATCCACGAGCTGCCTTTGCCTCCTGTCGGACGGGATGGATGTCGGGACTGTGAACTTATCGCAACCTTACGCAGCCACTTAGGAGCTGTTCACAAATAAAGTTTACAAACAACGTAATATTTCATAATCAAACCGCATGATTATTTCGTGTTGATGTAAGTGTTATAAGTGAACAGCTCCTTAGGGTGTGTTGACACTAATCGGGCAATGCGCTAAAGTCAGGTTATGACACTGACAGCGGAACAATTCGACAGAATCAAGGGATACCTTCCGATACAACGCGGGAACGTAAGAACAGAGAACCTCACGTTTATCCGGGCGCTTTTGTATGTGGCCGAAAACGGGTGCACGTGGAGGGCTCTGCCCACAGAGTACGGCAACTGGAACAGCGTCTACAAAAAGGCCAACCGTTGGGCGAAGGCCGGTGTGCTGGAGCGGGTGTTTGCGGCGCTGCAGAAGGAGCAGATAATCGCCGTCGCCATCGAGGTCCTGGCGATGGACAGCACGTCCATCAAGGTCCACCCCGACGCGCACGGCGCGTTAAAAAAAAAGAAAACAAGCCATCGGGAAGTCAAAGGGCGGCTGGAACACCAAGCTTCATGTGGTATCCGCGGATGATAAGGTTGTCGTTGAGATGCACTTGTCGGGCGGGGAGTGCCACGACGCCCCCGAGGGGCGCAAATCCATAGAGACCGTCGGGAAAAACTATGAAGGCGTGCCACTTCTGATGGACAAGGCGTACGAGGGCGACGAGACTCGCGGGCTGGCGAGGGCAAACGGACATGAGCCGATTGTTCCGCCGAAGTCGAACAGGACCGATCCATGGGAGTACGATAAAGAAATGTACAAGAAAAGGAACGTGGTTGAGCGTTTGTTCAGGCGGATTAAGGGATTTCGCAGAGTTTGCACGCGATACGACAAAACCGATGTTATGTTCATGGCTTTCGTGCAGTTTGCGTTTACGGTGATTTGGCTGAATTAGTGTCAACACGCCCTAACACAGTAAATGAGCGCGCTTCAATCCCGTTCCTCCCTCGCATCGCATGTGGGTGCCAAACTTTCTCCTAATCTGTAGGAGCCAAAGCCATGGACGGAGAACTGCTTGCCACGGACACCGCGCGTTTCGCCACCCTCAAGAAGCTGGTGGACATCGACTTGGCCGACCGCCGGGAATGGTTCGGCCGCGCCGAGCGGAACCGCACCGAGCGTTTCAAACGCACGAACACCAAGAAGCCGGTTTACGAGGGCGCGCCGAATCTGGTCGACCCGATCATCGACGATCTGGTCCGCGAGCTGAAGCAGCCCTGCGTCACCCTGCTGTGGCAGGCGCCGCGCCTGGCGCAGTTCATCGGGCTGGACGAAACGGGCGTGGCGAACGCCGAGACCGCCGAAGCGGCGTTCGACTTCCACCTGCGGCACACCTGCAAGACGCGCTCGCGCATCTCGCAGATTGTGGACGACGAGCTGACCTTCGGCTTCGGCCTGGCGAAGCTGGTCGAGGTCGCGGGCCGGGGCAGCCTGGAGGTGCCGGAGTTCGTGCCGGTCTCGCCGCTCTCGGTGTGCGTGCCGACCGCCACGGGCGAGGTCGCCGCGGCCGAGCGTGTCTGTCAGATGATGCGCTACACCGCTTCGGAGTTCCGGCGGGCCGTGACCGCCAACGGCTGGGACGCGGCTGCCGCCGCCGCGCTGCTCAAGGCGCTGGCCGAGAAGAAGAGCGCCACCGGCACGCCCGCCGACATCGCGGCGGACCGCGGCGAGGCGCGGGCCCGCTACCGCGACGGCGCGTTGCCGGACTCGCACCCGACCCTGAACCTGTGGGAGGTCTTCTACGAGACCGGGGATCTCGGACGGCGCGTCTGCGTGCTCTGCCCGGACATGCCCGAGGTCGCGCCCCTCTCCGACCGGCCCTGGACGTGGGTCGCGCGGGTGGGTGTGGAGAAGGAGCCGCCGGTCAGGCCGTGGCCCTTCGTGCAGTTCCGCAACGAAGACTCGGCGGGCTACTACAACACGCGCGGCCTGCCGGAGATCATCGAGGTCGACCAGAAGGAGGCCTCCACCTACCGGACCACGCGGGCCATCGCAATCGACTTCGCTGGCAAGCCCTTCCTGCAGGGGCAGAAGCGCAGCACGCCGTTCCGCTTCCGCGCGGGCGAGTTCCTCGACGGCATGGAGATCGTCTGGGCCAAGAATCCCGGCGTGGACCACGTCTACCAGCAGGATTATTCGCGCAACCTCGCCATGAAGCGCGTGGGCTCCCCACCCAGGGCGCGATCGCGAGCGTGGCCGGCGCGGAGCAGCGCAAGACCGCGACCGAGGTCAACGCCATGATGTCCGCCGCGAACGGCATGTCCACCGACGCTGTGGACCGCTTCGCCGAGCCGTGGTCGGAGATCTTCACGATGATGTGGCAGCACATGACGCGGTCGGCCCTCGCGCACGAGTGCCAGACCGGGCTGACGCGGGCCTCCGGCGGCGGCCTCACGTCGGCGGCGTGGTCGGCGGAGTACTGCATCTCGACCGGCGTGTCTCGGGCCGTTCCGTCAACCAGCACCGCACGCTGGCCAGCCTCACGAACATGGGGCAGCTCGCGCCGGTCATCGAGAGCATGACGCAGACGCTCGGGCCGGAGTCGGTCAAGGCGTTCATGCTCTGGATCTTCAACACCGTGGATACGGAACTCGCGCGGCGTGTAATGGGATTTGGGAAAGAAGATTCAAACACGAAGACACCAAGGCACGAAGAAAGCGGAAGTCAGAATAACGCTCAACGCTGAACGTTCAACGCTCAACGCTTAAGGGGAGAGAGAAAACGGTAGGGACGCATCCCCGAGGCGTCCGCAACGCATCCAATCATTTTTTGACAGGATTAACATGATATGCAGGATTAAGAAACGACATCCCCATCCTGTTCAATCCTGTCATCCTGTTGAAAATCG
>JANYBJ010000051.1 GCA_025360845.1 bacterium | reverse complement strand
AGCCATGTTGAAACCGGTAGGGCGGTTTCGCCGAAACCGCCGCGGACGGCTCGGCGAGCCGTCCCTACCATGCATTCGAACCATTCGTTGAAAAAGTTACCAATCCGTTTGCTCCCGGAACCCCGCGCGGTTGGCTTGCCTGTAAGTTGACATGATTACATGATTCCTCAACATCATGTTAATCATGCCATCATGTCATATATTTATCCCAGTGTTTTTTCGCGGCTTTGCCGCGTAGCGGGCTTAATCCTAATCGTGCTCTTAATCCGTTTGAAATTATGGATACGGGCCGCCACGAATCGCAACAAATATAGTATAGTATTCAAATATCCGCTTGTGTTTCAACACACTTCATGATAATATAAAAATAATTTCTATTCCATCTGAACAAGCTGATTATCGTAAAAAGGGAGCGCGGTCATGAACACATTCGGGGCAATCGGTTTTGTCGCGGCACTTATCGGCGCCAACGTGTTCGCCGCGGGCAGCATTGATCCGAGCCTGATCGGCCATTACAAGCTCGACGGTAACGCGCTGGATTCCAGCACGAATGCCTAACATGCAACCGTCTACGCCGCCACACCGGTCCCTGAAGGAATTGATTCAGGGTGCTACTCGTTCAACGGCGCTTCAACGGCCATCATTGTCACTGATCCGGCCGCCAATTACCGTTTTCCGGCCGGGTCTCCCGTCACGATCTCGTGCTGGGCCAAAGCACGTCGCTTCAGTGACCCTAACACGCTTGCCGCTCTGGACAGCGGGCGAATGATACAAACGCGCGCATCCCTCCGCTTGGACTCCCTTGGCAGACCATCCTATTATTCAAGAGCTGTGGATCGCTCCCTGAGCGGCAGCGCGCTTCAGACAAACGTGTGGTATCTTCTGACTTCAACACACGAGGGCTCCCTCGCGAAGCTCTACGTGAACGGGTCGATGGTGGCCGAAACCAATTCGTTTGGCACGCTTGCGGGTCCCTCCTCAACCTGGGGCCTTTCCGGCTGGCCCTTGCCGTTCCAAGACGTCCCAACCTCTTTCGCGATCGGCAGCTGGTCGGACTACTGCGGTTTTCCCGGCTGCATTTTTGACGGTTTGCTGGATGATGTCCGGTTCTATAACCGCGCCCTATCCGCGGCTGAAATCAAGGGACTTTATGAAACAACGACTCAACCCTCGTGGGACCTCTCGGTTTGCGGCGTGCGGGGCGACTCCGTTCCGATAGCGGGAAACCACTCTTATATCCAAGATTCCGTTGTCACGGCCACCGTGCAATCGCCCGTCGTCGACGGGACGACGCGGTACGTCTGCGAAGGCGCGGAGGTTGACGGCAACGCCTTCTCCCAGTCCGGCCCGACCAACGTCACGCTGACGCTGACCAACAGCGCGACGCTGACCTGGAACTGGACGACGCAGTACCGGCTGGAGACGCCGACGGAGGGAGAAGGATCCGTCTCGGCCGCCAGCGGGTGGCTGGACGCAGGAACGAATATTGTCCTCACGGCAACTGCCAATTCGGGTGCGGCCTTCCTGACTTGGAAGGGCGACACGAACGGATGCTTGACCTCCGGCAACACGGTCACCGTGCCCATCACGCAAGCGCGCTCAATCACGGCTGTCTTTTCTTCCACTAGCACTCCTCCTGCCAGCGGCTTGCAGCTGTGGAACCGGCTCGGTGACACCAACGAAGTGCTCCATAGCAGCGTCGGTTCCGGCGGCACGCTGACCGCCGGCCGCTTTGTCCCCGGCCATTTTGGAAATGCCCTTGAACTCAACATGCAGGAGCAGTTTGGATGCACCTTCCCCATTCAAACTTTAACAACGCCGGTCGGCTGCCTTGAATTCTGGGCGAAGCTGAGCGATTTCCCCGCATCGATGCCAAACGGCGCCAGCCCCGGCCTGATCGGCTGGGGACTGTCCGGAAAAATCGACGGCTATGTGCTGTTTTTCAGCGCCAACGATGGCGCCGCCGACGGCGGGTTATGCGCCCGCACCAGCTTTGGCTCTGTGGGGACCGGCCTGTATGGAAGTTGGACCTACTCGAAGGCAATCGGCGGCGGCAACATCAGCGATTGGCATCACTATGCCGTGACCTGGAGTACGAATGGCATTCCCGGCGTAGCGGACGGCTCTCGGCGGGTTGCCACGTATGTTGACGGCAGCCTGAACTCGACCCATGGCCCAACGGCCAGCGCAAGCAAGTTCCTCGATCTCCCGTCCACAGCCATTTTCGGTCTTCTCAACCATCAAGGGATCGTGAATGGCCGCGTCGCCTTCGACAACCTGAAGGTCTGGAACTTCGCGAAGACCGACTTCGGCGACCGTTTCGTCGAGGATTCGGGGTCCACCCAGACCTACCTTTCAGTCACAGTCGGCAATGCCCGCGGGGACTCCGCTCCGGCGAACGGCACTCACAGCTATGTTTACGGCGACACGGTAACCGCCCAAGCACCAGCGGACGTTACGGAGGGCGGCACGCGCTACGTCTGCACCGGCGCGACGGTGGAGGGCAACGCCTTCACCCAGTCCGGTACGACCAACGTCACGCTGACGCTGACCAACAACGCGACGCTGACCTGGAACTGGAAGACGCAATACCTGCTGGAGACGCAGACGGAGGGCGTGGGAACCCTGACGCCCGCCGAGCCGTGGCAGGACGCGGATGCAACCGTGGTTCTCACGGCTTCACCGACGAACGGCTGGATGTTCGCGGGCTGGGCCGATGACACGAACGGCTGCCTGATCGCCGGCAACGTGTTAACCGCGCCGATGACGCAGGCCCGGCTGATCACGGGCCTTTTCAAACCGATTGTCGTGCTCTCGCTCGACGCCTTCGCACGACTGCCGCAAAACGTCGCGTTCAAGTTCCGGCGTCTCACAGGCACGTGGACGTATTCCAATCTGATCGGGGGCCTCTTCTGCGACTCCCCGAAGCCTCGCGGCACGGCCAACTTCCAGATCACCGTGAGCGGGCCCGGCCTGCTGACCTTCGAGTGGGAACTCCCCGGCGCAGACGGCACCAACACCTTGACGTGCGCGGTCGGATCAGGCGCGCGTTCCATAAAGAAATCCGGCGCGGCAGAGTCCGTCTCCGTCGCCATCCCGTCTGGCGTTAATAATGTGTCCTGGGTGCTCAAGCGGGGAAGCGGTTCGCCGGAAGTGTCGGCAATCATACGCAACATCCTCTGGACGCCGCTTGAAAAAGCGTCTGCCCCTCTTCCCGGCAGCGGAAGCGTGCTTCCGCAAAGGCTTTTCAGCGGTGTCTCTTGGAGCGGGATGGCCGACTCGTATCGTGTATATGCCGGACGCTCATCAAAAGCGCTGAAGCCGATCGGAACGGGTGTCTACGCGGGAACAGGGGTCCCTGCCGACGCGTTTAAGGAGCTGATCGCACTGGCCGCCGGCGCTCCGCTCTATTGGCGTGTGGATGCGGTTCTGCATGACTCCTTCGGTGTGGAGGCCGTCAATCCTGGGACCGTGTGGAATGTTGCCGTATTGCCGCAGGGCGCGCCGGAGTTCGAGTCTGCGCTGACACATGTCGCCAGCTTTAAAGTCGGCGTGTTTGGCGAACTCACCCCCCTCGCCTTTTTGAACGGCATTCCCGGAACCATGAAGTGCGAACTTGCCGCAGGCACGCTGCCGCCCGGCATGAGCCTTCAAATCCGCGGCGGCGCAGTTGTCGTGACGGGTGTCCCCTCAAAACAGGGCCGATACCAAGCATCCGTCAAGCTTTCCGTCAAGCCCATCATGCAAGCGACTGTTCCCGGAACCACTCGGATGCTCGACTTGACCGTCACCGAACTGGGGGCGGCGGCCGGCACCTTTGACGGCTGGCTCACGAGCGGCAGCCATGGCGAAGGGACCGTGAAAATGTCCGTCACCTCCAAGGGCCAGATCACAGGCAAATTCACCCCGAGCGGCAAGACCTATACCTTCGTCGCGCCTTCCTACGGCGGGCAGTCGAATGACTGCTGCCTTGTTCAATTGGATGTGAAGCAGGGCGTGAGCGACTCTTTCCCAGTGGCCGTGGCGATAGGCACAGACGGACAGGTCTCCGCAGTTGTCAATGACGAGCCAGAAGCCAACCTCTCCCTGTACCGGAACCGCTGGCTCGATCCCGGCGCGGACGCATTCATCCTGCCGTACGCGGGGGAATACCACGTGGCGTTACCGGCCTCGGGGGTCTTCCCAGACGCAGGCGGAGAGATAGCGTTTACGATCACCTCACGGAGCAGAGAGAGCGTGAGCGTCATAGGAACAACAGCAAACGGCAAAAGGTTCGTGTCTTCGGGCACCCTCCTCAATGTGCCCGGAGAAGAGGCACAGCCAGACAGCCTCTTCCTTGTGGTCTATGTGACGCCCACTGCTGCAACAGAACGCAAAGGCCTCTTCGGCGTTCTCGAAATCACCCATGATCCTGCAGGTGTCGAGCCGAACGGTGTCGCAGAGATCGTTCCCTTGAACTGGTGGTAACATTCCGATTAATCATAACCATTCGTGACCTCTTCAGCAGGAATTAGTCCCCTGCTGAAGAGGTCTTTTTGAAGCGCTTTTTGACTAGATCAGCCTTGACTCTGAACAATAGTAATGCGCATAATCCATTCACTTTTCAGTCGGGGTCGGAAGTCTTTTTATCGATTCGGCCAACAGTAAAGAAAATCGGTAAAAACCGGAAGTAAAAGATGAAACGAGCGCAAGACAAGAATGCGGAGCGTGATTTTTTCAATCGGGGTGCCCAAGGTTCAGTGGATGACCATGTTTTTGACAAAGAGATTAGCCTCACATGTTTCGACCTTCTGGGTATAGGTCGGGATCTAAAGGGTGTTATAATACTGGAGGCTGGCTGTGGACCAGGGGACTGGGGACGGCTTCTGGCCCTCCGTAATGCTAGGGTTATCGGCGTTGATCTGGCCGATGAGATCATCACATACAATAAAAAGTTAAACGCTGATCTTCCCACCTACGAATGCCTCACGGGTGACCTCGAAAACACAGCATTGTTTTCGGAGAACTGTTTTGATGCCGTGACTTGCTTTAACGTTCTTCATCATTTCCCAGACCCCGAAGCCGTCATCCGTAATCTTACGGTTTGGTTGCGGGACGGTGGCGTGCTCTATGCCGTGGAACCGAACGGCGGTAATATTGTGAATCGGATGAGTAAGATCATCAGGAAGATTATCGCGCCGTTCATGGGGAAGTTCATCCAGAAAAAGGGGCTTGCCACCGTGAACGAAGTTAAAGACCACAGCATGACGGACTATCGTAAACTTTTTGGCAAACACGGATTTGTTTGTGATTTGAAGGTCTCGGTGCCGTGGACAGGTGAGTTCCCACAAGGTAACCTTTTAAATGTTGCAAAAGCCATCGGCGTTGTGAAGTGGTTGCTATATCGTGCAGCTAATCACTTTCCTGGAGATCCGATCAATCGTGGAAATCCGCTGTTGTTCCGCATGTCGTTGAAAAAGAATGTTCGTGGCTGAATGTGACACTTGATCACCGTTCACAGGTGGCGGCGCTTCCGCGCAACCACCAGAATGTTTTCGCGGTCAAAGATTTTCGCGACCGGATAAATGGCAAGCATAAGCCATGACCGCCAGTCGCGTCGCACGCTCCAGAAAAGATCGAGCGGGAAATCGAACGGCAAATAGGCGCGGTGGACCACTTTGAATCCGTTTTTTTCTAAAAGCCGGGACAGGTTGCCTTCGTTGAAAAGATGAAGATGCCGCGGCGCGTCTAAATGAAACCAATACTCCCGGCCCATCCTGCATGCCAGAGAGCGCGTGTTAGGCGTCGCGATCACGACAATCCCCTGTTCTTTCAAAGCCGCATGAATGCGGGTCAATGCCACATCAGGCTGAGCGATATGCTCCAAAACGTGCCATAACGTGACAATGTCGTATTTAGCCTCACCGAGCGCCGACACCAGAACGTCACCTTGCAAAACAGCGAGGCCGCGTTTTTGGGCGGCGTTTACCGCTTCGGCAACCGGCTCCAGACCATGCGGCTCAAAAACAGTCCGGTCAAGCTGTGAAAGAAAATTGCCGGGGCCGCACCCGATGTCCAGCAGCGTGCGGCGTCCCGTGGTCGCCGTGGAAAAGCGCAGGAGCGTCTGCATTTTGCTGCTCGTCAGGACTCTTGACAGATAGCCCCATGCCCGGGCCAGAAGGCCGTGGTCAGAGACGTCATCGTGATAACCATCAGGATAATACGTCTGAAAATAGGTGTGATCCGCCACGATATCCGACGGCCCCATCAGCCCGCAATCCTCGCACGCGGCAATCTGAAACGTGGCGGCCGGCTCTTGCAAATGGCGGCCATGCCGATTGGCGCTCGAAAACAGAACCGCGTGTTTCGTATGGCCGCAAACAGGACACTTTAGCATGTCGACACCTTGAGGTTGTTCATTTGGAACTCAGGAAATCAGGAAGGTGTAAAACGTTCTCTACCAACGCGCTTTACCGTTAATGGCATCGCTGCAAAATTAAGCAGTAGTCCAGAATCAACATTCATGGCCTTCATGTAAGATCGGACAACGCAAAAATGATGATATCGGCTGTAATATCCTTGAGGTGCTTGCAAAACCCCTGCGGACGGCGAGGACGCCGTCCCTCCAGTGCGATAAACGGCGGTTTCGCAGTCCAGGGAGGGGCGGCGTCCCCGCCGCCCGCTCTCGATAGGGGTTTTGCAAGAGCCTCCCTTGTCAGGCAATTCTTCGCTTTGCTCACTCATTTTTACAGCCCCCTTCCTGCATTCCTGAGTTCCAGATTCTACTTGTATCCGATGTTCTAACCTCACTCATGCGCATTCGCCTTCCTGCTTTCCTGAGTTCCAGATTCTACTCGGGTGCCCGCTTTCAATTTCAGGCCAGCGAAGATCTTCTCGGCACGCTTGCTCCAGTCCCAGACCTCGACGATCAGCGCGTGCGCTTCGGCGGCCTGTCCGCGATAAAAGACCTCGTCGTCGAGCAAGCGGAGAAGGACTGCGGCAAAGACCTGTTCATCGAAGCACGGGATTTTCACCATGCCGCGCGGGTAATAGGTCTTGAGCGCCTCAAGGTCGAACGAGACGCCGGGCAATCCCCACGCCATGCCCTCAGCCGCGGCCATGCCGCCGCTGTCGTAGGTGGCCGGATGCACCATGAGTTTGGACTGCTTGAAAACCTCGAATTTTTTCGCGCCGTCCAAGAAGCCGAGCAGGTCGACATTCGACTCAAGTCCCAAATGCGCGACCTTCGCCTTGACCTCGCCGCTCAGGTGGCCGTCGCCGATCACCGCCAGCCGGGCGTGAGGTCGCTGGGCGCACACGCGTTTCCAGATGTCCAGCAGCAACAGGATGCCCTTCTGGTAATGGAAACGTCCCATGAAACATGCGTCGTATTTCCGATCACGCACAGGGGTCACGGACGGACTCGCCAGATAGCGCTCAGACTCGCTGATGTCCACGCCGCCCTGCACGACCGCGATCCGCTCACGCCCGCGCCGAGGGGTGACAAAACGCTTCACATCCGGCTCGCTGGTCACAAAGACCTGGTCCGCGTACCGGTTGATCAAATAATAGGACGGGCGCTGCAGCAGCCAGTAGATCAGGCCGCGCAGCCATTGGGCGCCCTTATACGGCGAATCCTTGGCCCAGGGCGGCGCCGCGAACAGATAGTATCCGGCGATCCACACGAGGCGGGGATTGCGCCGCTTCATCAGAAAGGCCGGCCAGAAGTCGGGATAGAAATCGGAGACGGAATAGACGATATCCACATCGGAAAGTTCGGCGGAGTAGGTCTTCAAGGCGCGGACGCCGGTTGCGAGACGGCGGCAGGTGTGCTTCAACAAGGCCAGCAGGCCATACGAGACGGAGGTGTCTGCCGCACGCGTTTGCAGATAACGCATGTCTTCGGCGCCGCCCCTCTTCGCGATGACAATGGCCTCTTCGCAGCCGACCAGCACGATTTGGGCATGCCGCCTCCACCCCTTCATCAGCTCAATGAAGATCCGATCGCCGCCGCTGAGTCCGAATCCCACGTTGTAGTTCGATATGAAGCAGATCTTCACACACGCTCCAGTCCGTCACTTTTGCCAACGGTCCCGCGCGGCAGGCGCCTGCCGCAAACCGAACGCCTTCCGCAGCGTTCCGACGCCGTAGGTCCACAGCGTGATCCAGCAGACCGGCACATGGTACAGCCACGCCCGATCCGGCCTGCGGCAGAAGCCCATGGCCGCCTGAACAGCCACGGGCAACACCAGCACCGTCGCCAGCGCGAACAGCACGATTCCCGCCCGCCTCTGCTTGTCCCACGGATAGGTCCGCTGCCTCTCTTGCGCGAAAAACAGAAAGTCCCGGATGCGCCGCCGCTGCTTGCGCACAAAATCGCCCAGCCGTGCGCAGTACAGGTGTACAATGCCGGTCTTGACCTTGGCCACGTGGCGGAATCCGGCACGCACCGCCTGATGCATCACGTCGATATCGAAAAAATAGGGATCCCAAGACACGTGGTTGAGCAGGCTGCGCCTGAAGACGAACCCGTTCGCGCCGATCGTGGGCAGCGACGCTTCCGTCAAAGACAGTTTGAAGTAGCCGCCCATGTCCTGCTGCTCAACCTCCAGGCCCGTCCACTTGCCCGTCACCGCACAGGCGCGGTCATAGTTCCCAGTGAAGAGGCAAAGCGGATCATTCATGCCGAGCAACGCGAAGTAGCGCGTCAGCGCGGGGTCGCCTTTTCTAACCGTGTACTCGAGCGGCTCCGACGCCACGATGTCGGGATCGCGGAACGGACCGGTCATCATTTCGAGCCACCGCTCATCCGGCAGGATGTTGTCGCTGTCCACAAGCGCGATCAGATCGCATTTCGACGCCTTGATCCCCGCGGTCTTGCCGGCCTCGCCGGTCTTCAGCGGATTCTCCACGATCCGGTCGACGCCCATGCGCCGAGCGATTCTCACCGTCTCGTCGGTCGAGCCCGCATCCGCTATCACGATCTCGTACTCCGCCCGCGAAAACCGTTGCGCGAGAATCGAGCCGAGACACGCTTCCAGCGTCTTTCCTGAATTCAAGGTCGGTATAACAAAGCTGATCATATTTCAAAGGGGGGCTAAAGGTTTCACCTCTCCATGACAAGCGGTTCAAACTTGGGCGCGAACAGGTGATTGATCACAAAGGCCGCCAGGTAGGCGCAGGCGCAGAAGCCGAACAGCATGGCGTATCCGGCGGTCTCGTTGCCGACTTTGGCGAATTTGTCCAGCATCGAGCCCACGACCACTTGGAAGATCATGCCGCCGACGGCCCCGGCCATGCCGCCGATGCCGATGAGCGTGGCCACGGCCCGCTTGGGAAACATGTCGGAAACCGTGGTGTAGAGGGTCGCCGACCAGGCCTGATGGGCGGAGCCGGCCAGCCCGATCAGCAGAACCGCCTGCCAATCGCCGACCTTCGAGACAAGGATGATGGGCACAACCAGCAGGGCAAAACACACCATGCCGGTCTTGCGGGCCCGCGACACCCCCCAGCCCTTGTTGATCAGGAACCCGGTCAGCCAGCCGCCGCTGATGCTCAGCACCGTGATGATCAAATAGATGGTGACCAGATGAAGCCAACTGTTCTTGATGTCCAGTCCACGGGTCTTCTTGAAAAAGTCGGGCAGCCAGCTCAGGAAAAACCACCAGACAGGGTCGGTGAGAAACTTGCTGGTGATGAACGACCACGCCTGCCTGTGACACAGCACGCGCGGCCAAGGCATGGGCCTGCCGGAGGTCTCCGGCGGGTCGCTCTGGATATGGGCCAGTTCGGCGGCGCTCACTTCCGGCCGCTGCTCCGGGTTGCCGTATTTGGGATTCCACAGCAGCAGCCACAGAAAGCCCGCCACACCGGCAAACACAAAGGTCCACTGCCACCCCAGAAAATACGCCAGCGGCGGCACCAGGGCGGGTGCAAAGATCGCCCCGGCGTTGGTGCCCGCGTTGAAAAGGCTCGTTGCCAGCGCCCGCTCCCGGCGCGGAAACCACTGGGCCACCGACTTGACCGCAGACGGGAAATTACCGCCTTCGAACAGCCCGAGCAAAACCCTCGCGAACAGAAAGGCCACAAACGCGGCGGGCACCAACAAGGGTGTCTTGGGGTTGGCCAGCCACCCCAGCCACGACGGCAAGGTCAGTGTCCTGCCCACGAGGAGAATGATCGGCGCGTGCAAGATGGCGGCCACGCTCCAGCCGATGATGGAAATCTTATAGCCGCGCTTCACCCCCGCGCGATCCACAAAGCTGCCGAACCACAGCAGGCCGACGGCATAGGCCCCTTGAAAAGCGGAGTTCACCCAGCCGTATTGCGTGTTGGTCCAGCCGATGCTGACATCCAGCATCGGCTTGAGCAGCGAAAGGATTTGCCTGTCGATATAGTTGATGGTCGTCGCAAAAAACAAAAGCGCGCAAATGAACCAACGGTACTTTCCGACTGCTCCTGCAACATCATCCTTTTCCATCGACTGCATCCTCATCTATCACTTCAAGCGTTTTTTTTACCACGAAACACACGCGACTTCACGAAATCAGATTACCAATTGTCGGACATCGAGCTTTAGTGCCTTACAAACCAGCAACAGCAATAAAAAACAAGGTGTTTTACCACGAAGACACGAAGTGTACGAAGAAACACAAAGCCAGCGTGCGTAATATCGATGGCTTTTCTTGGTGTCCTTCGTGGTCTTGGTGTCTTTGT
>JANYBJ010000317.1 GCA_025360845.1 bacterium | reverse complement strand
AAAAGCGCTGAATTGATTGGCCATGGCTGTTCCCAGCGATGACCCTGCAAAGACGAGCGCGGCGAGGGTGAGGAGGCGCTTTCTGCCAAAGCGATTGCTGAGTTCTCCGGAAGAAAGGGCGCCGATGAGGCAGCCTATGAGCGCGCAACTCATGGCCCAGCCCTGGAGAGATGGAGAATTGAGATGGAAGTAGATTTCGTAGAAGGGTTTCGCGCCTCCGATGACAACCCAGTCGTAGCCGAAGAGCAGACCGCCCATCGCCGCCACCAGGGATATCATCCAGACGTAGGTGAGATTATAAGTCGTCCCGGCTCCCTGCCGGGGCCCGTCAGAAGGTATGGCTGTAATCATGACCTGGCTGTTTCCTGTTTGCTCCTGATCCAGTTAGCTGTTCAAAATCGCAGTTTCTCCGCACTCGCTGCCTGCGGGGCCTCTTCTATGAAAGCCAGAATGTTGGCGAGCGGCACATCGCTTTCCACCGCGTGGGACGGCGCGAAGATGTAGCTGCCCTCGCGCCCCTGATCCAGCAGGCGGCGGCACTCCCGCCGGACCTCCTCTTCGGTACCGATCGGCAAGGTCCGCTGCGTCGAGAGCCCGCCGTGGAACGCGAGCCGCCCGCGATACGCTTGCAGGAGCGCCGTCGTGTCCATGACTTCCGGCTGAAAGGGGTTAAAGCAGTTGAGCCCCAGCCCGATCAGATCGTCGAACAATTCGTCCACATCCCCGCACGAGTGGATCATCTGGAACTTGCCCGCCCCACGCACCGCCCCATACATGCGCCGGAGTTGGGGTTTGATGTACTCGTCCCAGAACGGCTTACCCATCATCAGTCCCTGCTGCGAGCCCCAGTCGTCGCCGAAATAGACCGCGTCGATATCGTATTTCACCGCTTCGCGCACCTGCGCGATATCGTAATCGGCGATCGCGGCGAACAGCGCGTGAACGAACTCCGGCTGGTCCACGAAATCGACCATCAGGTTCTCCATGCCGCGCAGCGTCCACGCCCGCTCGAACAGGGAGAAGCCCAGATAGAACACGCGGAAGCGGTCGGGCTGTTTGGCGATCATCGCAGGAATGTCCCGGAAGAACCGCGCGTCCAGAGGATCGGGGAAGGCGTACCCAGCGAGGATCGGCTCCGGCAGGATATGCCCCTCGACATTGCCGATGTCCTTGTCCACGCTGCGGTCCCATGTCACACCGAACACGTCGCGGACCCGGTTGTTGCCGAGGTCATCGAAAAAGCCGATGGCCGATCCCAGTTCGAGAATGTGGTTGTCCACCGCCGTCTCGGCCGCGTCCGCTCCCCCGAAGTGGCCGCAAAGCAGCTCCCACGGCTCTTTCGTGAACTGATAGTGCCACGGCACATACGGCGGCCTCTGGCCGGAAAACACCCGCCTGACAACGTCACGCTTGGTCATTTCTTACCCCTATCTCTTTGCTCTCTCACACTTTTTAGTCTAGTTTTCCGCATCTCTGGACGCATAAGCAAGCACATTATTTTCATTGTTTGACCGGCACCGCATCGATTTCAGCAACGGTGGCAAAGGGGGGGGCCGGTTGCCGCGAGGATGGTGAACTTCAGGTAACGACCTTTGATGGCAACTGAAACATCTGCGGCGCGCGTCCAAGAGCACGCCACCAATGCCACGAGTAATAAGATTGCACTGTCATCGACCTCATCGTATCCGTTCCCGCGTTGCGGTCCCATGTCACACCGAACACGTCGCTAACCCGGTTTTGTTGCCGAGGTCATCGAATCCGCCGAGGAGGCATTGCCGTTGACTCCATCGGTCACCTCCAATTTGATGAAGGCCGCCTTGGCATCGGGAAACTACAATTTGAAAAAGCGCCGCTAATGAATCCGGATGATTGTTCCGACAATTTGTTTTTGCACCATACCGTAGACGGTGAACACGCTGTTCGAACCTTGGTTCATGAAAGACGCCTTGATCCAGTCGGCTGAGCGCTCCACGTTCGACACTCGGAACTCGTCAATCTTGCCGTTATAAAAATAGGACGTGGGATCATAGCCGCCCAGTATGAAGTTGTCTACACCGCTGATCGGGTTTACTCCGGTTCCCGTTGTCAACAACTCGCCGTTGAGATAGATCTTCTGGCTCGGGCTGGCCACAATGTTCTTACAGAGCACCCAGTGGTTCCACCGCCCCATGTAGTCGGCAGGTTGCAAAACCTGTGAGATATGATCGCCGTTGGCGAACCAATAGACTGTCCCACCCCAAGGCAGGTGGCAATGGAGCCGATTTCCACCGCTTGCTGTCGCACGGAAAATGGCATTAGGGTCGGCACTGTAACCATACTGCCAGAATGAAACCGTGACTTCGTTGGTCACTGCTGACAAAGCTGCGGCTGCCAGGCTGATCGAGTTGTTGTTGAAAAGCAGGCCTTCCCCGATCACGCCCGCCGTCCGGGAAACGCCCGTATTATTGGACCCTTGATTCGCCGCAGCCGTGGAGTCCGGCAGGACCGTTCCGTCCGTCTCACATAGAGCATGCCACACGCCACCATAACCGCTGTTCCATGTTGCACCATTCGTCGCCGTGACGGGTAACGTCGCACCGGGGTTGTCCCAAAAAGCCCAGATCGACGTGTTGGTTCCGGTCAAAGCCGGAAGCTTCACCCAGACATAAGCAGCGCCGGTATCCGTATTGGTCGGCCACTGCTCAACCTCGTAGCTCAGCCATTCCGCCTTGCCTGAATCCGTGAAGCGCAGGTCTCCTCCGTTGGGGGATCTGAACTGGCTGAAGGAGAAGTTCGACAGCCCGTTGCTAAAGACAACCAGCACGGGAAAATCATACAGCGTTTCCGAACCCGTGTAACCTGCAAATTTAATGTTCATATTGCACAGGAAGGGCTTCGTTTCCACCTGTGTATTGATCGTCTCGACGCGGCCATACGTGTTGAACACGCCGTTCGAACCTTGGTTCATGTATGATGCCTTGATCCAGTCGGCAGACCTCTCCACGTTTGATACGCGGAATTCATCCATCATGCCGTTGTAACACAGACCAGATTCATGGTTATAAATGCCCAAATAAAAACTGTCAATGCCACTCATCTCGGCCGTTCCGCCCCCACTCGTCAACAACGTCCCGTTGAGATAGATCTTCTGGCTCGGGCTGGCCAAGCTGTTCTTGCAGAACACCCAGTGGTTCCACTGCCCCATATAGTCGGAGGGTTGTAACAGTTGCGAGATCCGATTCGCCCAGTTGTCGTTACCGGTGTCCCAGTAAACGGTGCTGGCATACGGCAGGTGGCAGTTGAGCGCTTTAGCGCCCCCTCTTGACGCATAAAAGACTGAATTGTCGAAACCGTCTGTTCCGTATTGCCAAAACGAGATCGTGATTTCGTTGGTTACGGATGAGAATGCCGCAGCGGGAATCTGGATGTCGCGAGTCCCTCCGAAGTTCATGGCCTCGCCGATCTGACCCTTCGCCCGCATGACTGAAACGCCATCCCGCACCGTGTTAGTGCCCTGATAATGCCCCGCCGTTGAATCCGGCAGTGCTTGAATGTCCGCCGGGCTCAAGGCGTGCCACACACCGCAATAATTGGCATTCCAAGTTGCCCCGTTCGAAGTGTCGGCAGGCGGAGCCGCATCAGGGTTGCCCCAATAGGCCCAAATCTTGTTGCTGGCCCCAGCCAACGACGGAATCTTCACCCACACATATGCCGCACCAGCACTCGCATTGGTCGGCCACTGATCAATCTCATAGTTCAGCCAGTTCTCCTGACCCTCGTCCGTAAACCGCAAGTCGCCTCCGTTGGGAGTTCTGAACTGGCTGAAGGACAAATTCCGCAGCCCCTCACTGAGAACCACCAGCACCGGGAAGTCGGCAAGCGTCGATGCACCCATATAACCCGAAAAGGTGATTCCCATACGATGATGGTATGTGCTCGTATCGACAGCCGCCCGCGCACTGTTGAAGGCCATCAACATCCCCGCAAGGACAATCCATCCAGCCCGTTGACTCAAGGCGTTCATCGTTTCTCTCCTTTTCGTGTTCCAGAAGTAATTACTCACGTCGGGCGAAGGTCTAAACTCGTACCTCATCAACACCCGACCGACATGCGCCGGAAACAAACCTTCTGTTTGGGTATATCATACCTTCCGGAGCAACGTTTTTAACATGGATTATCAAGACAAAATGATGGACTATCTGGCCAACTCATGCGACACTCCTGCATGATAAAAATCCGGAAAACCAAGGATATCGATGATCTTGACGACCGTTTAAAGAAAACGGCCACGACTGACGTCAAAATCGCGGACGGGTTTTTGGGGCAAGCCCTGTACGTGCTTCCCCTGCCGCTGGTGGAGCAGACGCGCAAACACCCCCTCGTGTTATCGCTCTACGTCACCTCCCTCGGCTATTTCCCCCAGGCCGCCCACCACTACCGCTCGCGCCCCGAAGGCTGCCGCGAGCACATCCTGATTTTCTGCACCAAAGGAAAGGGCTGGTACGAAATCGAAGGCAGGCGCCGCCGCGTCCAGGCCCACCAGGCGTTGCTGGTACCGCGCAACACCCCTCACATCTATGGGGCGGACAGCAAGAACCCGTGGACCATCCACTGGCTCCATTTTCTGGGAAACGAGGCGGACTACTATGCCGCGTGTCTGCCGCCCAAGGACTATGTGCTCCCCATCGCGCCCTCCTGCGAAAACGAACTCATCCCCCTTTTCCAGAAGGCCTATGCCGCCATCGCACGCGAATACAGCCAGGCCCGCCTGATCTGCCTCTCGCAAATCTCACGCCATCTTCTAGGCACGCTGTTTTTTCATAATCGGGCCTACTCGTCGATGCACCGCTCGACGACCAGCCGTGACCTGCGCGACATCATCGCCCACATCATCGGACACGCCAGTGAAAACCTCACACTCGGCGGACTCGCCCGCCACGTCGGCCTGTCGGTGCGCACCTTCTCGCGCCTGTTCCAGCATCAGACGGGGATCACCCCGATGCAGTATGTCATCCAGCAGCGCATCCGCAGCGCGTGTACCCTGCTGGTCGACGCCCCGCTCACCATCCACGAGATCGCACTCCGTGTCGGCTACGAGGACTCTTACTACTTCTCGCGGCTATTCAGCCAGGAGATGGGCCTTTCACCCAGCCAGTACCGGGCGCTCCACATCCAGCAAACCGCACCCGTCTAGTCCGTGTACACCCGTCGGGTCTGAACTCAGATATGCCAGGGCTCCCGCATTTTTTTGGTGAGCAATTTGCTGGCGTCTTCATCGCCGACGATGACCTGTTTGGCCGCGTCCCATTTCAGTTTGCGCCCGACGACAGAGGCGATGTATCCGAGATGGCCGGGCGTTTGCGAGCGGTGGGCGATCTCAACCGGGGTGAGCGTGCGCTTGCGCGATTTGATGCTGTCGAGAAATTCCTTCTGGTGACCCGGACTCTTGTAGAGGGCGATTTCAAGATCGCCCTTCTTCTCACGGTCCTGGATGTCGCGGATCCACTGCTTGTCAGAGGCGTCGATGGTGCCGCGGTCCACCCTGACCCAGCCGTTGGGGCCGATCCATTTCGCTCCGCCCTGGATATCGCCGTGCCCTCCGGCGATGACAACGTCGATCGCGTTGGGGTACTTGCATTCGATGCGGTACTTGGTGGCGGTGTTCCAGACCTCGTCCTTGCCGGGAAACTCGGCGGTGGCCGAAAGCTCGAGCGGGCCGACCGCGTCATCCGGGCCGCACCCGAACTTCGGGTTGGCGAGGCCCCAGTGCGCGATGTCGCAGTGATGCCCGATCCAGTCCATGAGCTGTCCGCCGCCGGTGTTGTAGTTCCAGCGCCAGTTCTTGTGGAACCGGCAGGGATTGAAGGGCATCATCTGCGCAGGGCCGGTCCAGAACTCATAATCCACGCCGGCGGGCACTGGGCCGTTCGGCTTGTCCTTGCCGGTGCCGCCGAAATCGGCGTGGCCCGAGGGCAGGCCGACTTCGACGCGCGTGACCTTGCCGACATACCCGTTCTGGATCAGCTCGGCGGCCCAGCGGAACTCCCCGTTGCTGCGCTGCCACGACCCGGTCTGCCAGATGCGCTTGTTCTGCTGCACGGCGTTGACCATGGCAATGCCTTCGGCCAGGGTGTGGGAGAGCGGTTTCTCGCAGAAGATGTCCTTGCCCGCGTTGGCGGCGGCGATGGCCGGAATGGAGTGCCAGTGGTCGGGGGTGCTGATGCAGACCGCATCGATGTCTTTGCGGGCCAGCAGCTCGCGGTAATCCTTGTAGCCTTTGCAGTCCTGGTTCTGGTAGCGCCCGTTGACCTTGCCGACGGCTTCCTTGAGGTGCCCCTCGTCCACGTCGCAGATGGCCACCACGCGGCAGGCGTCCTGACCGAGGAAAGCGTCGAGATTGCCGCCGCCTTGCCAACCGACGCCGATGCAACCCAGCGTGATTTTCTCCGAGGGCGCATCCGCGCCGAACAGGCGGCCCGGAAGAATGAAGGGGGCGGCCGACGAGGCGGCCAGAATTTTCAGCATGTTACGGCGACTGGTGCTTGGTGATTTTGTCATAGTGTTCAACCCGTTTTATGATGTGAATGGGGCCACCGGCCTCATATTGATAATGCGCAAATTTTAGTTCGTACTCTTTCCGGGGACAAGCTCAATCGACACTAAATCTGAAATCTGAACGCCCAAATATTCGGCAGCTCTCATCGCGGCGGCTCCTGCCACCTGGCCCAGTAGACTTGACCGCCATAGACGCCGCGCGTGAAATCCGCCCACGTCAGCAAGCCGCCGACTTGTGGCCGGTTGTCGTCCCCGTCGGGCACGGCGAGCGCCCCGTAGGGATCGGTTAGAAAATCATGCTGGGCAAAGATGCCGCCGCCCGACTTCAGGCCGAGGAAAGCGGAGCTGATCCCGCAGTCGGAAACAGCCCGGTCAAACCAGCGGACGCCCGCCAACCCGTTGGTGCCGTCGATGCTCAGATCGCCCGTGTATTGCAGGAACAGATCCTGCCGCATTCCTTTCGGGCCTTCGTGATACCCGTTGTAGAGTACGGCCCAGCGCGAGCGGTCGCGGACTTTGGCCACGCGGATCACGGTGCCGGTCGTCACTGGATCCGAGATTCGCTTGGCTACTGACCACGCCGTGCGCTCCTCGTGGAGAGCGGTGAGGTCCGGGCAGGTTCGGTAATAGAGATAGGTTTTACCATCGGTGTCCCGGTCTGTGTAGAAGAAGTAATAGGCGTTGCCGTGAAAACAGATCGACCCGATGAGGCCTTGCGTATTCGGAAAGCCTGTGGGCTGGCGGCTGCAGATGCGTTCCCCGGTCGTGTCGCGCAGCAGCCACGGACGTTTCCATTCGGGTGGTGAGTCTGTGCGAAAAGGCTTCCAGTCGACGCGCCCGTCGACCCTGGCCCTCAATTCGAAATCGTGAAAATCCAACGTCCGCGCCTGGCAGAGCGAATGACGGAAATCCTCACCCTGCCAGTTCCGATCATCATCGGTCACCGCGAGAAAGAAAACATAGAAGTAAGCATCCGGCTCCTTGCCTTTGATCGTAACAGGGTTGCCCGCTCCGCCCCACATGTCCGCCGCGGAGTAGAGCGATGAAAGCGTGTCCAGCGGATCGCCATGGATGGCGAAGCGGCGCTCAGTCGGCATCTTGCATCTGAAACGGCCAGACTCTACGGCAACCTTAACGGAGTCGCCCGGCTTGTTTATGGATTTCATCGGCTCGCCGTGGTAAACGGTCGCGTACCCGGCCAAGCCCAGACAAATGATCTGCACGTTATAAGCCACTTCGTTTGTCGGCACATCGAAATAGAGCCCTTCATCAACGATGTGCGGGGGACCGGCGGCAGTGAAGTTACACGCTACAAGCAGGAGACCGGCAAGCAGTTTGCTGCAATTGTGCAGTTCGACAAAAGGTCTGCCACCCAAGCAGTATTCGCTCATCGACTACCAGTCCCTTCTCGCACGCACGGAAACTCGCGCATCCTTCAAGCTGCCGGAGGTCGCCTTGAGTTGGATCGTTCCGCCCGCTCCCGGTTTCGCGCGGACAATGACCAAGGCCAGCCCGTTGAAGGCCTTACGCTGCGAGGCTTGAAACGGCTCGAAGCTGGTGGCGTCTCCATTGTCCACGGCAGCGATTTCGCCGGGTCCCGTGATTTCGAATTGAATCAGCTCCATTGAGCGCGGCACACGTCTCCCGTCCTTGTCGGCAATCGTCACCGTGATAAACGACAGGTCGCGCCCGTCCGCGGTGATCGACGTGCGGTCGGCCTCCAGCTTCACTTGCGCGGCCGGACCGGCGGTTATCACGGTCTCCTCGGCCCACGGTTTACCGGCTTTGTAAGCCACGACCTTCAACTCGCCGGGCTGATACTTCACCTCGTTCCAGCGCAGACGGTATTCGAGCGGGGCTTTCTTCTGGCGCCCCTGCGACTGGCCGTTGAGGAACAGTTCGGCTTCATCGCCGGACGTGTAGACATGCACCGGCGTGACTTGTCCCTCACGTTCCGGCCAGTTCCAATGCGGCAGGATATGCGCCATCGGCAGCTCGGGCCGCCAGCGGGCCTGATAGAGGTAGAAGCGGTCTTTCTTGAAACCGGCGAGATCAACAATGCCGAAGTAGGAACTGCGCGAGGGGACTTTGATTTTGCCGAGGTCCTTGAGTTCCTGCTCGGCCCGGGCCTTTTCCTCCTCGGTATGGAAGTTCGTGAGCACGGTGAGGTCGCTGTTGAAAGGCGTGGGCTCGCCGAGATAGTCGAAGCCGGTCCAGACGAACTCGCCGGCGACAGATGGATTCTCATCCTGGCCTTTGAACTCCACATCCGGCGGCATGGCCCAGCCGGGCGCGTAAAGGTCGTAGGAACTCATCTGGAAACCGATCTTGCCGTCATCCTTGTTATCGCTGACCGGGAAGGCATATTCGCCGCGTGAGCTGATACAGGACGCCGTTTCGCTGCCATAAAGGGGCTGCGCGGGATTCTGCTCGCGGAATTTTTTGTATTCGTGCGGCTTGTAGTTGTAGCTGAAGACGTCGACGGTCTTTTGAAAACCGTTGTGGCCGGCGTCGGGAAAATCGCAGCCGGAGGTGGCGGGTCGGGTCTTGTCTTCGTCATGCACGATCGCGGCGAGCTTTGTCGCCACGGCGTGCAGTTCGGGCATGCGCTGCTCGCCGACCTCGTTGCCGATGCTCCACAAAATGATGGAGGGGTGATTCCGGTCGCGCCGGATCATCGCGCGGAGGTCGGCCTCAGCCCAATCGGCGAACAGTCGGGCATAGCCGTTGGGCTTTTTCGCCTGCGTCCATGTGTCGGTGAACTCATCCATGACGAGGATGCCCATGCGGTCGCAGAGTTCGAGGAGTTCGGGAGCCGGGGGATTGTGGGCGCTGCGGACGGCGTTGACGCCCATCTCCTTCAGGATCTCAAGCTGACGCTCGGCTGCACGCGTGTTGAAGGCCGCGCCGAGTGCCCCGAGATCGTGATGGTTGCACACGCCCTGGATGGGCACGCGCTGGCCGTTGAGAAGGAAACCTGTGTCGGCCGTAAATTGAATCGTCCGAATACCGAACACGGTTTCATATCGGTCGATGACATGACCGCCCTGTTCAAGCGTGGTGACCGCCAGATAGAGATTCGGCTTGTCAATGCTCCAGAGCTTCGGTTTTTTCACCGGCAGCGTGAAGACGCATGTCGCGCGTGCCGCAGCGGTGATCGGGGTCGCTTCCGATGTGGCAACCGGTACGCTTCTTCTGTTATCCGGCGTCCGTTCAAAGAGCGTCGTTTGTGCGGTGAGCGTCGCGTCCGCTCCAGTATGGTTTTCGATCTCAACCTTGACAGCGACCGTTGCTGAATCGTTGCTCACCGTCGGCGTGGTGATGAACGTGCCCCACTGCGCCACCTGCACGGGCGCGGTCTTGACCAGCCAGACATTGCGGTAAAGGCCGCCGCCCGGATACCAGCGCGAAGAATCGTTCGGGTTGTCGAGGCGGATGGCGAGAACGTTATCCGCGCCGGCCTTGACGAAAGGCGTGAGGTCGAGCCGGAACGACGAGTATCCATAGGGCCAGCCTCCGACGAACTGCCCGTTGCACCAGACGGCGGCGTAGGACATGGCACCATCCACATCGAGGTAATACCGCCCGCCCCTGACAGGCGTCTCAACCGTGAAATGCCTGCGATACCAGCCTACACCCCACCAAGGCAGCTTTGCGGTCTCACCGGGATACTCCTGATTGAAGGGACCTGTGATACCCCAATCATGCGGAAGATCGATTTTCCGCCAGCCGCTGTCGTCAAAGTCCGCACGGGTATAAGCGACATCGCGACCCAGAGCAGAAGGAACCGCGATGTCGGACGGCGCGGGCTGAAGGAAGCGCGTGCCTGTCGCGACGAGCGCGTCTTTGATTAGGCCGTAACTCAACCGGTCGCCCGCACCCTGCGGGTCCTCTCGTTGAAACTGCCACGCGGCGTTGAGTGAGATTCTCTCACGCGGCGAATCACCCCCCAAGGCCGGGAGAGCTGTCGGCGCAACGGTAAGCAACAATCCAAGGGGTAGAATCATTCTGAACATTTCCGACATCGTCCGACTCCTTATGATCGTAAAACGTCTGTTTCTTCCTATGCTGGCGGTTCGTATCACTTCAGCGGTGCAACGGTCACGTTTTGCAGTACGACCGCGTCCGTCCGGATAACCATATTCTTCGCGCGCAATCCGGACCGGAAGGTTATCATCGTGCGACAGCCTGCGATTTCCGCGTCGATAATGGAACCTCCGCTCTTCGGGTCGTCCAACACCAACAGGCGGACACTGAACGGCTTGTCGAGGCCCGACAGGTTTTCGATCGCAAAGTTGCCGACGTCGTGAGGCGCGCCCCCCTCGCGAAGCGTCTTGACGTCAGGATTGGCAAAGCCTTGCCGATTCGCCCCGTTCCACTGCGCTCGGGCATCCCCCAGGCGCAGTTGGAACTCGACTGAATGACCCTGTTCGCTCTCGTTGAAGAAGGCAACCGCAAGCTTGCCTGTTTTGACCTGTTGAGACGTGCCATCGAAAGACAGGACAAACGAGGTGCAATCGTTGGTGACGACGGTCTCTGGCGCATGTGTCTTCGCGGCAAGGATACGGATCCGTCCGGTTTCCGGCATCGCCTCTTTGAGCCAGTGGCTGCCGATCCTGCCGTCCGGATAGTGTACCAGTTCGCGCAGCACCAAATGCCCACCCCACCCGTTCCCGGCAATCCATCCCGTCATGATGAAACGGTTCTTTCCGGTGATTTCGGAGATGGCGGGCACCGCCACACCGTCATAAAAGTCGAGTCCCTGTGAAACGAGACTCGCATAGGCGGTGTCGTGAACGGATTTGGACCAGAGCCCGGTGAAACCGCCGATGATGTAGTCGAAGCTGCCCCAGCGGAAGAAGAACGTGCAGTCGCCACCCGGAGGGAACTCGGGACTGATGCAGCGCCAACCGCCTTCCGGCGTGTCCGACTCCCAAATCCCCTTTGCCCCGAAATTCGCAATCATCTTCAGCTTGCCGTCAGGATCGGTGAACACGCCGGGATTCTCGCAGGGATGGAACATGATCTGCGACTTGGTGAAATGGACGCCGTCATCGCTCACGGAACAGGTCGCTCCGGCAGGCACCTTGGCTGTGGCCGAACGAGGCAGAGACAGGGTCTTGCCGTTTTTGTTAAGCGCGTCCCACTGCTCCGGAAGCGCGGTCTGCTCTCGCGGATACAGGCGCGTCGTGTGCAGGCCATACGCGAGATAGAATTTGTCCTTGTAGATAAACGGCGTGCCCGTGCCGATGGTCTCCCACTGCTCATCCAAGGGTGCCGCAGCCTCATGCTCGACCCAGTTGATCAGATCCGTCGAGGAGAGATGTTCGAAGTAATGCGCGCCTTTTCCGAACTTGCTCGAATGGTGCCGGCGGTCATACAGATAAAAGATGTGAAAACGCCCGTCGTGATAGAGCGTCACCACGTCCCCCACCCAGGCATTGTGCGCTTTCGGCGTGAAGTACTGGATCTTCTTGACCGTTTCGACGGGCCTCATTTCCTTTGCGACGGGGGTGATTGACGGCGCATAGAAGGCGGCGGACTTGACGCATGCCGGATTGATCGCCCCCTGCAAGACCGCCTCTTTCCACGGCGGATAACCGACAGGAAAATCCTCGTCCATCAGTTCTCCCCCGCAATAAAAACGCCAGTGCGCGCCATCAAAGTTGAGGACCAGCTCCTTCTCGCCGCTCCCGTTCACGAGAGCCGCCAGCGGGAACCCGATCCTCATCCGGTTCCACTCTTTATTGAACGAATCCAGCGCGAGCGTCGCTTCCAGAACAGGCGTGCTGCCGTCCGCCATTTTGAAGTTCAAATAATTCTGACGGCGATCTTCATTCTCAAAGGCTTTGTCCACCCCCGCTTTTCTAAAGACGAGTGTGACAACGCCGGGGATCTCCAGCAGAGGCTGAGCCGCAGACAGTTTGTCCATGTCCACTTTCAGCACAACCGTGAACCCGTTTGTGATGTTCGCCGGAGCGGCGAGCGGCGCACCGGGATTCTGCGCCGTCATCGAACTTTGCGCAAGGGCTGCTGTGTTGAACATCCACACTAAAGACAATAACTCAACCATTTTCCGTTCCCTTACCTTGCGCTTAAACAGCCAAGGCTGCTTATTTGGGTTTCTCCGCTTTCTGCAGCTCCTCAACCTTCAGTTCGTTTATCCACTCGGGTATGTTCTGCCACACCTCGTGAAAGTTATACCCCCCGTCTTTCATTTCGCGTATGGCCTCTTCTTTTGTCCAGCCCTCGACGACGATCCGGTAGATCGCGCACAGGGTCCCTGTCCGATCGGCACCGTGCTGACAGTGTACGAGAACAGGCTGGCGTTTGGGGTCTGTCACGATTTGAAGAAACCGCTTGGCGTCTTCCAACTCCGGGTGCCACGCTTTCATGGGAATGCTTTCTGAACCAAGATTCAACCCTTTGAGCTCGTCCTTGTCAGAGTGGAATGAGCGCAGGTTGATGACGGTCTTAATCCCCATTTTCTGGAGTTCCCGCATTCCCGCAGCCGTCGGTTGCGCGCTGCGATAGAGCGTGTCCGTCACCTTGTGAAAGTTCGGCGCGCCTTCCACTTGGATGGGTGTCGCCCATTTGGACGGCCGGTTGGTGACCGCATCCCCAAACGTACACGAACACATCGCCGCGCAGGCGACAAACAACAGGATCGGAAGTGCTTTCATATTTTCCCAGCCTCTCGTGGATACAGGCTCGGTTTTGCCCGACAGAGCGACGGCCACGTCCTCCGTCTTCAAACCATGGTCAGACGTTAACATACAGAACGGTCCCGCTTCAAGCCCATTACCTGCCAGGCGAACCCGTTCCTGGCCTCGCTGTGCGACCGGACCAAAGGGTAAAGGGCAGAAGACTCCTATTCGCGCTTGACCTCTCGGCCTCGTTCTAGCACCATGTCCACCTTGAAAGCGCTTCCTGGGGCCGACCCATACCCGTTTGCCTGTTCCGCCAGGAAAGCGATTTCATGTCACATCAACTGAGGTGCTAATGATTAATTACTTCACACTGCTGGAAGGACGGGTTGTGGAGACCACCGCAGAGGCGGGAGGACCGATTCTGCTCTGCGTCAACCCCGATGCGGGCGAACGGGCGTGGCTGATCAACCAGTGTCATCTGGATGAGCACAACCTCAATTCCGCGCTGGACCCGGCCGAGTTGCCGCGGATCGAACTGGACACAAACCACCTCGCGGTTATCTTTAAGCACCCCAAGCACTATACCGCCAAAGATAATCTGGTTTTCCACATCAACTCGCTCGGCCTCTTCTTGTTTCGGGACCGGCTGATCGTGATCTCGCCCGAAGACGGTGCGGCGACCTTCGCGGGCCGATCCTTCACCAGGGTGCCGACCCTGCAGATGCTGTTACTGCGCATCATTTCCTCGTGTATCACGCACTTCTTCGGCCACTTGCAGGTCATCAACGACATCTCCGCCGAGCTGGAACTCAAGCTGGTGCGCTCGATGGAAAACCGGCATCTGCTGCAGATGTTCTCGATCGAGAAGAGTCTGGTCTATTACGTCAACGCCATCAGCGCGAACGGACGCGTCATCGACCGTCTCAAAGCCAACGCGCGAAACGAGCTGACCGACGGCCTGACGCCGGAGATGACCGAGTTCGTGGAAGACCTCGCCATCGAGAACGCGCAGTGCCTCGAACAGGCGCAGGTCTATTCCAACGTCTTCGCGGGCATGATGGACGCACGCGCCTCCATCGTCAACAACAACCTGAACGTGCTGATGAAGCGGCTGACGGTCATCAACGTGGTGTTCATGCCGCTCAACGTGATCTCCGGCGTCGGCGGCATGTCGGAGTTCTCCATGATGACCAAAAACATTCCCTGGCCCATCGCCTACAGCGCGTTCATGATCGGCTTAGTGATCATCGGCTGGATCACGTACGAACTCCTCGGATTCGTGGAGCGCCGACATGTTGTCACCTGATGTTCAGGCACGGCCAGCCGGGCCCCTCAACCCTATGCTCTCTACCCCTCAACTCCAAGCCATCGCCACCCTCGCCGCGCGCCGCGCGGGCGAACACGTCCTCGCCAACCTCCACCGCCGAGGCGACGTGAACTCCGTTCTGCGCACCGACGTGAAGCACAAACTCGACGTCGAGGCTCAGGAGACCGCCACCGCCGTCATCCTCTCGGCCTTCCCGGATCACGCCATTCTCGGCGAGGAGACCTGTGACGCGCCGCTGCCGGAGAGCGACACCGTCTGGATCATCGACCCCATCGACGGCACGATCAACTTCTTCCACGGCCTGCCCTGGTGGTGCTGTTCGGTCGCGGTGCGCTTCAAAGGCCAGGCCGTTGCGGGAGCGGTTTTCATTCCCGAAATGCATCAGATGTACGAGGCCACCTTCGACGGCCCGGCGCTTTGCAACGGCGTGCCGATCCAGGTCTCGAAGACCGACCGCATCGATCTCGCCATTCTGGCGACCGGCGCCGACAAGTGGGATCTCGGCGAGCACGCGTTCCGCTTCATGCGCAAGGTATCGGAAATCGGGCAGCGGCCCCGCATCCTCGGTGCGGCGGCCGTGGACATGTGCATGGTGGCTGCGGGCAAGCTCGACGGCTACTTCGAGTCCGGCATCTACGTGTGGGACATGGCCGCAGCCAGCCTGATCGTGGAACGCGCAGGCGGTCAGTGCGAAATCCTCAAGGCCTACCCGAAACACCGGATGGCGTTCCTCGCCACCAACGGCGGGGTCCACGCGGCCTGCCGTGACGCGCTCCTGCCCCTGCTGAATGTTTGACTCGGGACCGTCGATAGCGGCGCTTCAGGTTGTGTCAACTCGTTTCACGGTTCGTTCGCCAGCGCGTGAGCCGCACCTTCTCCCCACACTGTCGGGAAGAGCGATCTGAACTGCGGAAACGCCAGCCAGATGTTGCCGGGCCGGTCAAAGGCGAGCTGGCGGCCCTCCGACAGCAGCAGGACCTTGTCCACATCGGCGATGACAGGTGCCCGGTGAGAGACGATGAAGCTGGTCCGGCCCGCGCACAGGCGCTGCAGCGCAGGCAGAAGCTCGGCCTCTCCGCGCAGATCGAGGGCCGAGGTGGGTTCGTCCAGCAGGACGACCCTGGGGTTCCGCAGAAAAACGCGCGCGATCGCGATGCGTTGACGTTCGCCGCCCGAAAGGCAGACGCCGCGTTCGCCCGGCACCGTCTCGTAGCCGAGAGGCAGCCGGCGGATGACCTCGTCCACGCCCGCCTGCCGGGCAGCCTCCTCGACGTCGGCGATCAAGGCGGTGCCGAGCGCGATATTCTCGGCGACCGTCCGGTTGAGCAAATACACATCTTGCGGCACGACGCCCGCCAACCGGCACCAGGCGTCGGACGAGATGTTCGCCAGATCCATCCCGTCGACCTCCACGCGGCCCCCGGTCGGCGTGGCCAGTTTGAGCAACAGGTCGAGCAGCGTGCTCTTACCGGCGGCGTTCGGTCCGACAATGGCCACCCGTTCACCGGGCTGGACTTCGAATCGGATGTCGTGAAGCGCCGACTTTCCGTCGGCATAGGCGAACCCCAGATGCGTTGCGCATATCCGGCCAAGGATGACGCCCGGAGTAATCAGGTCGGGCCTCATGGCTGGCGGCGCGGTCTCCTTTAGCAACGTCTGTACGCGGTCGGCAGCCATCACGGCCCGCTGAAGTTTGGGGAACAGGTCCGCGATACGCGCGATGGGGTCTGCCGTCATTTCCATGTAGGCCAGCAGCGCCACCAGCCCGCCGGCCGTCAGGGCGCCGTGCAGGGCGAGCCAGCCGCCGCCCACCAGCACGATCAGGATGCCGGCGTATTCGGCCAGGCCGAAGAAAGGGGTGACCGTGGCACGCACTTCCCCGGCTTCCTGCTGGGCTTGGGCGTGGTTTTGGGCCGCGACGTTCAATTCCGTCTGCGCGCCCGCCTGCGCCCCGAACGACTTCAGCGCGCGCATGCCGCCGAAAGATTCCTGCGCCTGGACGGTCAACGCCTCGGCGGCGTGCATGGCCTGCGCCTGGCTCAGCCAACCGCGCCGCCCGATGTGCAGCGACATCCAGAAGGCCCATCCCAGAAACGCCGCCACCGGCAACGCCATCAGCGGATGTATCAAGGTCATGGCCACCAGCAGGCCGACGAGTATGCAGGCTGCAAACGGAACCACCGCGACCAGCTCCGAGCACATGTCCTGCAGTGTCTGGATGTCCGTGACCAGCGCGTTCAGCAAGCCGCCCACCCGTCGCCGGGCATGGAACGCCAGCGGCTGGGCCTGCAGCCGGCCGTACAGCTCAGCACGCAGATTCGCCGCGCCGGCGAACATGACGCGGTTCTGGACCCTCGCGAGCCTGCGCCGGACAACGTATTGCAGCGCACCCAAGCTCACCATCAGGCCTGCAAGCACCAGGACGCCGCGGAAGGCCTCCAGGGGAACAGCGCCGGCATGTTCGGTTACGCCCACGATGCGGTCGATGGCCAGTTTGACAAGCCACGGGCTGACAATGTCGCTGGCCGCCACCACCAGCACCATGCCTCCCGCCAGAGCCATGTCCCCCCGCCGGAAAAAATAGGTGCCCAGCAAACGCGTAAGCGATTGCATGCGCTGGCGAAGGGATGGGGAACGTACTTTCATAAGTGCCGGGAGGGAAGCGAACGGTATTCGCTGGCCAGGATGCCGATCAGATAGACGTCCTCGAAGCGGTCGGCGCGCTTGAGATAACCCTTTAGGACAGCCTCCACCTTCATGACCCGCGTCAGGATGCGGAAGCTCCGCAGGTTGTGGGCGTAGACAAAGGCGTAAATCTTGTTCAGGTTGAACGTGTTGAAGGCGACCTGCGCCAGCCGGCATATCACGGAATATCCCCGCAGGGGCGTGCCGGGCTCTTCCGGCGACAGCATGACGCTTATTTCCGCCGTGCGACTGGTCCAGTTCATGCGGACGAAGTGGGCCATGGCCACCGGATGTCCGCCGATTTCAAAAACCAGGATGCAGGCGCCGTCGCGCACGGGATCACACTCGACAAGGTCCGCGATCTTCCGGCGCAGCTCAGCCGGCGACTGGGGCTCGTCCTCCATCAGCTCGATGGTGCGCGGATCGGTGTACCAGCGTTGCAGGACAGCCTTGTCGCGCGACGTCGCCCGCCGTGCCACAATATGCGTACGATGTGAGAGTGAGTCGGCCTTCATGACGCGCGGCCCTCCATGCGGGCAAGCATCACGAGATCGAGGAGACCGCCGTTCCGGAAAAGCTGCTGCCGCAAAACGCCTTCCCGCTGAAACCCGAGCGCTTCCGCCAGCGCCAGTTTCTCCGGGTCGGTTGCGGACACGGCCAGCTGCAGCCGCGTGAGGCCCTGATGTCGGGAAGCGAGGCGCAGCACGTCGGCAAGCCTGCTGACAATGGCCGGCTCCGGCGCGGGGACCGCCGACAGAAAACCGATGTCGACATCGGCCAGTTCGCATTCGGGCTGAATATCAAGGAACAGGAAGAATCCCGCGAGTTGTTCTGACTCGGTCAGAATCCACAACGTGCGGTTGTCGCGGCTGCAGTAGGTCTTGAACTGGGCCTGAGAGAAGGCCTCCGTGGCCTCGGCAAAGTCCACAAAAAAGGGACGTTCACCGGGCTGCACGTACAGCCGGTACAAGGCCTTCACGTCCGCCGCTGTGGCAGGCCGAAGACAAACGTTGGCGCTGGCGGTCGGCGGCGTCATTCGGCACCCCTCGCTTCTTTCTCGGCAAGGCAAGCCCGTTCAAAGGAGGCCTCGTCCGTTACGACCGTGCCGCGGGTTGCTTCCAAAGCGCAAAGGTCCTTGGGAAGAGTGAACATCTTTTCGTGGATGCGGGCATCGTAAAAGCGCGTCGTGCCGCGGATGCGCCGGGAGATGGCCTCGTCCAGCGCCGCGGCCGACGTCTGTTCAAGAAGCGGACCGTCCGAAGCCAGCACGAACGACCATGTGCTGAAAAAAGAGGGCACATGCTGGATATAACTCCGGACATGGTCGAAGGATGCCGTGAGGGTTTGCCGAACGGAACAGTGCGATAAGAACTCGCGGACGCTGAACTCCCCCGTCTGGACCACCAGCAGGCCTCCGGGCGCAAGACGTTTTTTCAGCGTTTCGTAAAAGTCCCGGGTATAGAGGGGAAAACTCGGACCCAGGTCGATCTGGTCCGTCAAATCCAGGATGACCACGTCGAACGTCTCCTGGCTCTCCGCGACCCACGTCAAGCCGTCGGCGATGAACAACCGCACGCGCGGATCATCGAACGCGCCAGCCGACCAGGCCGGCAGGTGTTCGCGGCAAAGGGACACCAGCTCGCCATCGATGTCGACCATGGTCACCTGTTCCACCGACCTGTGCTTCAGCACTTCGCGGAGCGACGCGCCTTCACCGCCGCCGACGATCAGGACCCGCCGGGGCCGGGGATGGGTCAGCATGGCCGGATGCACCAGCGACTCGTGGTAGATATACTCGTCCAGTCCCGCCGACTGCAGGGTGCCGTCAAGAAACAGGATCCGTCCGTAGATCCGGCTGTCGATGATGCCGACCTGCTGAAAGCGGGTCTGTCGCGAGACGACCCAACAAGCCACCCCGTACTGGTGCCGTTCGTCCGGTCCGTCGTCACCGACGTACCACAAGCATTCACCCCGGTCCTCAAGAGCATGCGGACCGACGGTGTGTCTGGGCTCTCCACCGGCGTTCATGTGTGGGCCTCCGCCTTCTTCACACGAGGAGTCGCAAGAGACCGGCGTATCGCCGCCGGTATGGCGCCGCTACGCTGCCGGAGAACCCGCACGTTGTCGTCGCGCAGCAACACCTTGCAAGTGACGCTGCGGGGACTCAGATAGCTCCTCAGTACGGCGTCAAAGGCCTCGGCATCGCAATTGTCGCCGCAGGTGAAAAGATCGACGAAACAGGCGTCATATTCGGGATAGGTGTGGATGCTCGCGTGGCTTTCTGAAAGCAGAAGCACCATGGTCATGCCGAACGGAGGGAAAACGTGTCGTGCCGCCTGAAGCAAGGTGGCGCCGCTGGCTTGGACGGCCAACCTCATCGCATCCTCGACTCCGGCGAGACTGCGAAGCGCCCGCCTGTCACAGCGCTGATAACTGGCGACCAGATGCCGTCCGACGAAATCGTGGCATCCCGTCGTCTCGCTAACACAAGGAATGGGTAAATGCATCTCTTATCTCCTGTGCCGGGGGGAAGGGATAAGGCGGACAACCAGTGACCGGACTATCCGATTACCCTCAAGCAGCGTGAACTGTAACAGGTGAGTGTTACTGAGGGTTGGCGGGATAATTACAACTCGTTAATGTTGTGGTCGCTTGAGTCAATCACCATGCCCATGTGAATATACATAGCGCCCACACGGGCAATGGGTCGGGAGGCAGCTTCAACGCTCAAATCCCGGAGGCTTTGACGCATGCAGGAAGAGTCACGACAAAAGTAGTGCCCCAGTCGGGCGAGCTGGTGAGGGTGATTGTGCCGCCGTGCGCGTCGATTATGGCCTTCACGATGCTCAAGCCGAGGCCGAGGCCCTTTTCGGTGCGGGCGCGTCCGCTCCGGTAGAGGCGCTGCCAGACCAAGGTGTGCTCGTCTTCGGGTATTCCTATCCCGCTGTCTGTGACGGTGAGCAGAACGTGTTCGTGCTTGTCCGCCAGCGCGACGAGAACGCGTCCGTCGCGCGGCGTGTATTTGATCGCGTTGTCGATGAGGTTGGCGACGGCCTGCGAGAGTTGGGCCGCGTCGCCGTCGATCGGCACCTCTCTCTCGGGCAGTTCGGTGCGCAAGTCAATGTTCTTGTCCTCCGCCAGAACGGTATAGAGGTCGGCGACCTCCGCTACGGTTGACTTCAGATCGAAGCGCCACATGTCAAGTTGGATGACCCCGCTTTCCATCGCGCGGATATCCAGCAGGTTTTGGAGTTGGAGCCGGGCCGTGTCGCAGTCCTCGATGATGTCCTCAAGGGTTCTGTGCAGGTCCTCCCGAGACACGGGGGGCTCGCGGGCGCTGAGGGCGAATTCGGCCGCGCTGCGTATGCGCGTCAGCGGGGTGCGGAAATCGTGGGCGACATTGTCGAGCGTATCTTTCATGGCTGTGATCAGCGTGGCGTTCTTACGGACCATCTGGTTAAAGAACCAACCGAGTGTGTTAAGCTCGGAGATGCGGCTGCTGACGGGGGACAGGCCCGCATCGCAGGTGCCGTTTTCAATGATCTTTGACATGTCGGCACTGATCTGTCTGATGGGCCGCATGGTGAGGGCCATCAGCCAGAGTCCGTTTCCCAGCGTGAATAAGGACGCCAGCAAGAAAAAGGCCAGCGTGGTGCGAAAAAGGAGACGCTCTTGCGATTGCTCGCGTTCGGTGCTTTTGGCGACTTGGAGCACGCGCCCATCCGGCAGGCGCGTCGATTGCAGTTGCAGATGCCGCTTGTAGGCGGGCAGGTAGATTCTGCGCCAGCCGTCCTTTGGGTGGAGATGCGAGGTCGGCTCTTGCCACCTCTCCCCGCTGATGGGAAACGCCAAGTCCTTTGGCTGGCTGGCGGCGAACAAGACGTGGCCGTCGCGGTCCAGAATGCGGATCGCAAAGATCGTGGAGGCAGGGAGACTTTCGCTCGTGACCTCTTCGATCAGCCTGCTGCCGGGTGTGTTGTTACGGAGCATTTCGGCATATTCGAGCGAATCGGACCGGATGTCGTCCCGGTCGAACGCACGGGCCGACTCGGAAATGACACGGTTGTTGACGAGGTAGAGCAGGAGTGCGCAGACGGCATAGACGACGAAGTAGCTCAAGCTCAGGTGGACAAAAAACGAATGTGCTTTTTTAGGTTCGCCCGTGGAAGACATGGCCGACTCCTCTGCGGGTTTCGATGAGCGTGGTGTCAAACGGAGTGTCGATTTTGCTGCGGAGCCGGCAGATCAGGACGTCGACAATGTTGGACTGCGGATCGAACCGATAGTCCCACACCTGGCGCAGGATGACCTCTTTGGTCAGCGGACGGTTGGGGTTCCGCATCATGAATTCCAGCAGCGCGAATTCCTTGGGCTGGAGGTTGATGGGCGTGCCTTTGCGCGTCACACTGTGAGTCGCGAGATCCAGGGTGATGCCGGCTTGCGTCAGTGTGCCGTCCGGCAGATGCGACGGCGCCGAAGCGTCTCTGCGGCGCGTGATGACGTCGATGCGGGCCAGCAGTTCAGAGAAGGAAAAGGGTTTCGTCAAGTAATCGTCCGCACCCGACCTGAGCCCTTCGACGCGCTGATCGACCGCTTTTTTGGCGCTTACGATGATGGTCGGCGTTTTGTCTCCTTTCTGCCGCATGGCCTTCAGGATCGACAGACCGTCCATTTCTTGGAGCGTGAGGTCAAGAACGACGGCGTCGTAATGGCCGTTCTCCCACAAGGAGAGTCCGACCTCTCCGCTGGGGGTGTCGTCGACGACGTGCCCCGTTTGGCGGAGTCCTTTGCTGGTGAATGAGCGGATGCGCTCATCGTCCTCTATGACCAGAATGCGCATGGGTTCCTCGGTGCAACCTTGCGGCAGCGTTGTTCTCTCTCCTGCCGGAAAAGGGCAAGCCGCAACAACCACGCCGCAAACAGAATGAATATAGCAAATTGATATGATGCTGTCTGCTCATGACAGGAGACTGAAACTGGAATTACACTCGTGTAATCTCTGCGCAGGAATAACGGTCCTCCCACATGGCCAGTGCCATCGGATGTCAGCCGTTCGAATTATTACAAACTTCTAATGTAGACCAAATAGTCACGTAATCTACAGAACCCATAATGAAAAACAAGTAATCAAATCTGGAGACCTATGTTCTTCCTCCAAACCACCAGTCTGCCTCCTGTTCGGGAACTTAGGCCTAAACTGTTTTCCGATGTCCGCGGCCTGTTCGTAAAGACGTTCGTGCGGACCGAGTTTGCCCGGTTGGGGCTGAGAACGGATTTTGCGGAATCCTATTACTCGCTCTCGCATGAGCGCGTTGTGCGCGGCATGCACTTCCAAACCCCCCCGCACGACCACGCGAAACTGGTTTACTGCCTGACCGGACGCGTTCTCGACGTCGTCGTCGATCTGCGCAGGAGGGAAGCCACTTACGGTCACGTGTCGACCACCGAAATCTCCTCGGACATCGGGAATCTGCTCTATATCCCGCCCGGCTTCGCACACGGTTTTCTGGTCCTGGAGGCGCCGGCGATCATGCTGTATCACGTCACGAGCGAATACGCGCCGGCAGCCGATGCGGGTTTCCGCTGGGACTCCATCGGTTTCAACTGGCCGGAACCCTGTCCCGTCGTGTCGGCGCGTGATGCGGGTTTTCAATCGTTCGCCGACTTCATTAGCCCGTTTTAATTTTTCCAAAGGCCCCTCATATGGACACACCTGAAGTAACAGCCCTGATCACCGGCGCCTCCGGTTTCGGAGGCTCGCGCCTGGCGGCTTTTCTCGCGGCCCGCAACTGGCACGTGCATGTGCTTGTCCGTCCCGTGGAGAACTTGGATCAACTCGCACCTTGCCGTTCGCGAATCCATCTGCACGAGACGAACTGCGACGTGGCAGACCTGACCGAAACCCTGCGCGCGGTCAAACCCGACGTGGTCTTTCACCTGGCCAGCCTGTTCCTTGCCGCGCACACACCCGAGGATGTCCCGCGGCTTATCGCGGCAAATCTCACGTACGGCACCTCGCTGCTCGAAGCGCTGTGCCAGACGGGAGTCCGCCGGTTGATCAACACGGGGACGTCGTGGCAGCACTACGAAAACGCGGCGTACAATCCGGTGAACCTTTACGCCGCGACCAAGCAGGCGTTTGAAGACATCCTCGCCTATTATGTCGAGGCGCACAGGTTCCGGGCCATCACGCTGAAGCTGTTCGACACGTACGGGGCGGGAGACCCGCGTCCCAAACTGTTCCATCTGCTCAAGAAATACGCCGACACCGGTATCGTCCTCGACATGTCGCCCGGTGAACAGTTGATCGACCTGGTTCACGTCGACGACGTCTGCTCCGCCTTTGCTGTAGCCGCCTGGCGACTGTTGGCGGGAAAGGACCTGAAACATGAAACCTTTGCGATTTCCTCGGGAAACCGAATGACGTTGCGAGAACTGGTCGCGCGGTTCAACGCGACACACACGCCCGCAGTGAAGGTCAACTTCGGCACGCGTCCGTATCGGACGCGCGAGGTCATGGTACCCTGGTCGGCGGGTCACTCCCTGCCGGGGTGGCAACCTTCGCAGGCTTCGAGCGCAGGCTTCAACGCCTCCGCGATTTTAGCGCGAGAGAAATGGGTTTCGAACAGTTCGCGCGCCGCCCGGTTCCGCGCGGCCATTCCGCCGCGGTCACGCGCCAGCGCGGTCACCGCCTGAGCCAGCGCGCGCGGGTCGCCCGGCGGCACCTGGATCAGTCCGGACGAGGTTTTTGCCGCGTCCGGATAGGCCGAAGACTCGCGCGTCAACACGGGGCGCCCGCAGGCCAACGCCTGAAAGACCTTGTTGGCGATCACGCGTTCGGCCTTCGCCGAGGTCCCGAAGACCCCCAGAACCAGATCCGAGCCCCAGATGGTCTTAGGCCGTTCGGTGTAGGGGTTCCAATCCTCGAACACCACGTTTGCCAGGCCTTTCGTCGCCTGCTCGCAGGCCGCCCGCGCCGGACCGTCGCCCAAAAACAGCCAGCGGACCGGCGGGCCTTCGTACAAGCGGGTCGCGTCGGCAATCGTCTCTACCCCATGCAAAGCGATGAAACTGCCGTAAAAAAGGACTTTGAACTCCCCATCCGTGTTGCGCAGGCGCTCGTCTCCCGGACCGAACAACGGCTCTTCCGCACCGACCGGCACCACATGGATCCGCGACGGGGGCACGCCAAAGGTTCCGGCATAGAAAGACGCGTGGCTCCGCGTGTCCGCCAGCAGCACATCCGCAGCCTGGAATTGCAAGGCCTCTTTACGCCGCACCCGTTCGGCCGCCGCGCTGTCCGGCGCGAATTTGCACCGCTCGAACACCTGCTTGTCATAAGCGCTGATCAAGGGGTCGAACAGCAGCGGCACCTTGCGCAGACGGCACCACCGCCGCGCCGCAGCCATATCGCGCTGACGGAAACACGGAACCCAGACCAAGCCCGGTTTCGGCAGTCCGCGAAGCCACGCCTCCGCGTCGCCCAGCGGGCAGACCCTCGGGCAGAAATCAAAAATCGTCCAACCCAGGTCCCCGAGCGCCTGCCGAAGGATCCGGTTGCGGGAGTAGTTGGGATCGAAACGACCCCAGAAAAGGATGTCCTGACAGATCTTTTTCATCGCGCTGTTAATATACATGATCCAACGCCCTCTTTCCAAGCTGATAAGCAGGACAAGCAAGCCGGCAATTCTAAATTTGGCTTAGGCCGCCATGAGAGAATGCCCTTACGGGCACACTACAAACGGATTTCCCGAAGATTTCTTGCGTTCGTAAGTGGCGCCGTGAGGCGCTTCCTTGCCGAATTTAGAATTGCTGCAAGCAAGCACATTGGCCTATACACAGGCAGACCGTTCGGGTAATATTTCGTGCGTTCGATTGCGTTGCCAGAGGTGAATGAATGGCAGATGGTTTGGGAGTAGGAGTCACGTATATGAGCGGAGTGGCTTTGGCGATTCGAATCACCTTCAAGCAACTCTACCTGAAGTTGCGTCGGGTGCCGGGGCCGTTGCGGCGCGCACAGAAATTTCGAGACAAAGGCCTGAAAATAGGGCAGAACACCTATATTTTTTCCAACGTCGAGTTGGGCAGCAACGGGCGTGACCCGATCACGATCGGAAGCAACTGCATCCTGACCGGCTGTGTCCTTCTCGGACACGACGCCTCGACAAGCCGCGCGCTGGGCATCAAGGGGTCGATCTTTAAGCCCGTTGTGATCGAAGACGACTGTTTCATCGGGTTTCACGCGATCGTGCTTATGGGTGTGACCGTCGGCAAAGGCTCGATCGTCGCCGCCGGTGCCGTTGTCACGCATGATGTGCCACCGGGCAGTATCGTGGCCGGATCGCCTGCGCGTGTGATCGGCACGGTCGACACGCTTGTCAAGCGGCGGCGGGAAGAATTGGCTGAAAATCCGAATCTGGTCTATCCCGACTGGCCCTTTCGCAAGCCATAATCCGCTTTCTAAATTATCCTCCATGACAAATCAAAAGGTAGTGTTGGTCCTCACGGACGGGAAACCGGGCCATTTCAGCGCGATTAAGGGGATTGTGCATCACCTGTCGGAGGCGACCCCGGTACAGACCGTCAAGATAGAGACCCGGTTACGCGTAAAATTTATGCGTGTCCCGTTGCGTTGGTGGTTGAACCGTTTGTTTTTTATCCGGCACCCCCGCAAAAGCGACCGCCTATGGTTGCAGCGCCTCTTCTACACGAACCTTCCGCCGGTCTGTCCCTCCTGCGATCTCGTGATCTCGGCCGGAGGAGACATTTCATTCTTGAACGCGTGGATAGCCAAAGCCCTGCAGGTGCCCAATGTTTTTTCGGGATCGTTGCGGAACCTTAATCCGGACTTGTTTTCGTTGCTGGTTAACCTTCGCGGCTACGGCGGTCCTGCCCGCAACACGGTTTTCGTGGACATCGCCCCCAATGCCGCGAATGCTCCAGGCCTCTTAAAAGCCGGGGTGGCTTTCGCCGAACGCGCGGGATTGCAGGGACGCCATCCGGTCTGGGCCGTGCTGGTTGGGGACAGCGCCAACACCTATGACTACACCCCCGAAGAATTCTCCGCACTGGCCGAAGGTTTGTGCAGTCTGGCAAAAAGGGATGGCGCCGTGTTGTTGATTACGACCTCCCGCCGGACGAGACCTGAAACCGAAGACACACTGGCTCGCGTCTTCGCCCAACACCCCGAGTGCGTGGCTTACCAGGTCTATTTCAATCGCAAGCCGGAGAAGTGCGTCGCCGGTTTTCTGGGAGCAGCCGACGCGGTTTTCGTGACCGAAGAGAGCGGCACCATGATGTCTGAAAGCGTGCAGGCGCGGAAGCCGGTTTACACTCTTCTTCCAAAGAGCCTTGACTATAAGCCCCCGCACCTGTTCGCGCTCGAACTGGAGAAGGCCAGGCTGATCCGGCGCGTTCCCATCAAAGACCTGACGAACCTCTCGCCGGCAGGCAACGAGTCCGCCTTTACTTTTCTGCCGCTCGACGCTTTCGACGAACTCGGACGGCGTCTCGCGGCATTGTTGCGCCGTGATTGAAACCGCTTACAGGTTAGTTGCCAACTTGAACTTCGGTGCTTCGCCTGAACCGGAGACCGGCTCCACAACAATAATCTTCGCGCCAGGAGTCCGCTCCTCCAGACGAAGGAGAAAGGCCTCCCATTCGCGGTAGCACCCCGCCAGCCACTCTTTATCGCCGTACAGCTCCTCGGTGGATAACATGACGTTACCCGTGAGAGGGGCGAACGCCCGGCGTAAGGGGCGACGGACGAATCGTCCCCAGAGCAGGCTGGCTTTGGCTTTGGTCTTCTGGTGCTGAGCCAGCCGGTCGAGGAACTGCCTCCGAACCGCCTGATAGTCGGGCTTCACGAAAACCACCCGCAGAGCCTCCGCATCCGCGAACAGGCTCATGGCCGGGTCTTCCTCGTACCGCTTGAGCCCGTAGCGGTGGATAAACACGATGTCATAATGGACCAAAAGCCCGCCCGGCTGGCTCTTCTCCGCGAGAAGGGCTTTCTCGGAAAGGTCACCCTTGAGCACATTGTTGGCTTCGATGACAGGCCAGGCCCCTGACTGCTCGGGCAGGAGGGCGAGAATCTCCGGAGCAAGAGTCCGTTCTGAAAGCTGCCGGATAAAGGTGCTTTTCCCGCCGCCCGACGGGCCGGAAATCAGTAGTATATGTCTCGTCACCATGTATCGAAAAATACCAGACCCGCGCCCGCGCCGCAATCATTACCTTGAGGCGCCGGCGGGGTGTTCTTCGCTATCCTCAATCAGGCTTCGGCGATTCTGATAGTAAGCGTCACGCAGGGCGATATAGGGGTCGATGGCGGCTTTCTTGAGGTCGTCGTAATCGCCTGACTTGAGCGACGTGTCGTTCACGGTCTCGTAGGTCATGACGCCCACATCGCATTCGAGGCCGGGGACCAGATAGTTGAGCGGATCGAGAAAGAGATCCCCCGCGTACCCCACGGTGTCTCTCACGTTGGAAGGCCCGATAATGGGCCAGTCGATGTAGATGGAAGGCCCGACCCCGTAATGGCCCAACGTCTGTCCGAGATCCGCATCGCTGCTTTCCATGTGCCAGCGGTTCAGCGCCGGGTCGCCGAACCCCGCCACGCCGACGGTGGTGTTGATGGCGAAACGCTCAATTTCAATCCATGCGTCTTTAAATTCGGTTTGCAGCACGCAGTTGACGAGCCGCACCGGCGTGGCGATGTTTGAGAAGAAGTTCTTAACTCCGAGCCTCACCGGCTGCGGCACGACTTTGCCGTATCCCTTGGACACCGGCTTCAATACCCAGAAATACAGTTTGTCGTTGAAGTAAAAAAACACCCGGTTGACAGGTTCAAGGGGATCTGAAACCACAATCGGTTGTGACGAGGGGCTGCCACCGGGGGCTTCGCCGATGCCCGGTAAATCCAAAGCCCCTTTTTGTTCACCGGCAACCAAAGGCTGCGATGAGACGTCCCCGGTCCGCGTCTGATCCGGTGCAGTGCTGATGCATCCTGTGCCACCCAAAATCAAAATGGAGAGCGCCCGGCAAATGGCTTTCAAATACCCTGATGCTCTGTCGCTGGGCGACACCGGTTCCGCGTCCCCGCCGACCTTGGCCTTCCGGTCCACAGGCCTGCTCTTCAACACGTCTCCGCGCGGAGTTCCTTCCTCTCCGCAAGAAATGGGTAATCGCATGTCGTTTCTCCTGCGCCAGGTGGAGGGGGGCAAGGCGGACAACCATTGACCGGACGAGCCAAGCACCCTCAAGCGATTTGTACGATAGCAGGTGGTTGTTGCCGAAGAATTGATTAATGGTTACAACTCTTTAATGAGGAGACGGTTGTTTCAAGGCTTGTCTCCATGCCGCACTTTCAGTATCTTAAATTTGAATTGCAGCCCTGTCGTTCCACTTGGCTTCGGGAGGTTCCGTATGCGAATGTTAGTGATCGAAGACGATGAAAAGATTCAGGCTTTTGTGAGTAAAGGCCTGCGCCAGGACGGGCATACCGTCGAAGTGGCGTCGACCGGCAGCGAAGGCCTCGCACTCTGGGAGGCAAACCGCTACGATGCCGTCGTCCTCGATATCATGCTGCCCGAAAAAAACGGGATCGAGATCCTCACGCACATGCGCAACAAGAAAGACCTCACCCCCGTGCTCGTGCTCAGCGCCAAGATCGCCGTCGACGACCGCGTCTCCGGTTTGGAATCCGGCGCCGACGACTATATGACCAAGCCTTTCTCCTTTTCGGAACTGGCGGCCCGCCTCCATGCCATCACGCGCCGCACGCAGACAACAGCCCAGAAGGGCAAGAACAGCACCAACCTCGCCGTCTGCGACGTCAACGTCGACCTGCTGCGCCGCTCGGTCGTCCGAGGGGACAAGAAAATCGAATTGCAGCCGCGCGAGTTCGCCCTGCTGGAGTTGCTCATGCGCAACCCCAACCGCCCGCTCACCAAAACGCTGATCCTGGAACGGATCTGGGACTACAATTTCGACCCCCAGACCAATATCGTGGACGTTCTCGTATGCCGCCTGCGCAACAAACTCGATGCCGGCTTCTCCAGAAAACTGATCCAAACCATGCGGGGAGTCGGCTATGTTTTCCGGGCGGATGAGTAAAAAGTTCCGCTCGTTCGCCTTTTACCTGGGCATGGGGTACCTGACTGTCTACGCCCTCTGCACCGGCTGTATCTTTTACCTCAGCAGCCGCGTCATCACCAAGTCCGCCCGCGGCTACGACCGCCAAGACGTGCGGGCCGAAAGCGAGGAGCTTTCGGAAATCCTCGACCAGAACAAAGAAGGAAACTGGCTCGCGGAAGAGATCACCCTCGAGCGTTACCCGCCCTCCACCATCGTCATTGTGCGCGTGCTGAACGCCCAGGGCAAGGTCGAGTACGCCATCACCAAACCCAAGGACATCGACATCCCGGAGTGGCACACCAACATCCCGCAAGCCCCCATCGAGCTGTCGCCCGACGGCTGGAGCGAATATTATCTCAAGCCGCTTCACCGCCATATCCAAGTGAAGACGCTGCGCCTCAAAGACGGGCGCATCTTGCAGGTCGGCAAGGGCTCTTTTCTCGAATACAGCCAGAAATCCCTGATGTCGCGCACCCTGTTGCTCTTCATGGGGCTCTCAACCCTCTTCTCCTTTGTTTCCGGCGTCTTCATGATGTTCATCACCCTCCGCCCCATCAACCGCATCACAGAGTCCATGAGCCACATCATCGAGACCAACGCGTTCGAGAAAGGCGCGCCCCCGGTCACCAGCGCGATCGCCGAACTCGACACGCTCGGACGGCTCTTTACGATCATGACGGGCAAGTACGCCAGCCTGATCCAGGCCATGCGCGAAACCATGGATAACGTCGCCCACGATTTCCGGACCCCGCTGGCCCGCATCCGCGGAGCCTCAGAGTTCGCCCTGAACGACAAGAACCTTCCCGTAGAACTCGCCGACACCTTGGCGGACATCATCGACGATTGCGACCGCGCCCAACTCCAGCTTCAGAACCTCATGGACGTGCGCGAGATGGAGAGCGGCTTCGTTAAACTTAATATCCAATCCTTCAGCCTCACCCACCTCATCGGCGAGATCGTGGACCTCTACTCGCTGCTCGCCGAAGAGAAACAGATCAAGCTCGCCTCCAACCTCCCGGAAGAGGAAATCCTGATCGATGGCGACAAGCACCGCATCGCGCGCGCGCTCGCCAACCTCGTGGACAACGCGCTTAAATACACGCCGAAAGGCGGATGCGTCACCCTCACGTTCGACGTCCGGCCCGACGCGGTCGTCTTCTGCGTGACCGACACCGGCATCGGCATTCCCGAGTCCGAAATGGGGCTTATCTGGCAGCGCCTCTTTCGCGGCAAACAGGCCCGTGAGGCGGAGAAAGGCCTGGGGCTCGGGCTGAACATCGTGCAGGTCATCATCAACGCCCACGGCGGCACCGTCACCGTCGAAAGCACGCCCGGCCAAGGCTCCACCTTCCGCGTGACGCTTCCCAAAACAACCGCTGCCAACTGCTAATGGACGCGAATGAGCGTCCCGACCGGAGGAGGTGAGGCGATCACGCCCCGCCCATGGTACCCGTGCCCGCGTCGTAGAAACCGGCCTGATCCCACGGTCCACCCGCGCCGAGGGCGACGTCGAAGGTGTCTTTGCCGCTCGGAATGCCAGTGCCCGGCGTGACGCGCTTGCCTCCCGAGGTCTGCAGCGTCTTGGTGCCGTTGGCCATCGTATAGTTGAGCCCCTGGGGATCGTATGTCGTGTTGACGTACGTCGACGAGGCAGACTGCCCGTCGTAGTAAATCAGTCCCGCCTGCGCCGACGCGCCCGACAGCATCACGCCGACACCAGCCGCTATCCATCCCTGCCACGCGCTCACATCCCCTCCGTTCATGAAACACATCGACCCATAGCTTAAGTCGGAACGGACCGCACGACATCTTAACGTAACCACGGAACGTTCCGAAACCCATCGTTGTCTTTCATTATGCCAACGGGGTTAAACAAGTCAACTCTCGATTACCAAAAAACGTCAGATTGACAGGTAAGATGTGAAAGCTCTATCATTAAGAAATGAAATTGCCATTTGGTTTCATTGAAAATATCGGGCCCGCTCACTTGTTGATCTGCCTGGCGATTATTCTGGTGTTGTTTGGCGGAAAGAGGCTGCCTGAGCTGGCCCGTTCGCTCGGTCGCAGTCTGGGAGAATTCAAGAAGGGCAGAGAAGAGGGCGAGTTGCTGGCCCATGAAAAGGCCAAGCAAGCCATGGAAGACCTCAAGAAAGAAGAGCCCGTCAAAGTTGAAGACCCGAAGGTGTAGGCACTTGCCGCCGGGGTACTTTCAGAATACAGGTGAAGGAGCTTCGGAATGAATACAGGTGTGAGGTTGGCGATGATCTGCGGTGCCGGGATGGTGTTTGCCGCTGAATGTGGGCAGGTGCTTTCCGGGAACGAGGGCGTCAATCCGAGCCAACCGGCAGCGGAAGCAACCCCTGCGGCAGCAAAGACGGCCGTTTCCAAAGAGGCCGAAATCAAGATCAAAGGGCTCTGCGTCGGGATGGACAGCGCCGAGGCGCAGAAGATATTGGCCGACCTTCTCAAGGATTTCCCGTCTTTTGAGGCTGTGCCGAGGATGCGCAGTTTCTCGAACGACTCGGTTAACGTCATATGGAAGAATCTCGGGGTCAAAAACGGAAAGTACTTTGTCTTCGCGATCCGTTGCGACGAAGCCCTGGGGCAAGGCTGTATAGCGGAAGACGCGAATGGCCGCGTCACCGGGTTTTGTTTAGACCGTAACCTGGCCGCACGCCTGTTCGATCCGAATGATCTGCCGTACAGCGACTTCGTTCGGAAGTTCGCCGACGCCTTCACGATCCCCGCTCTTAAAGAATCGGGCAACAAACTGTTCCGGTATTACGACAGTCCGTCGGGCGTTCGCGTGGAGGTCTGGCTGGGAAAAGGGCTGGTGGTGAAGAGAATTGCAGGCAATGCTGAGCCTGACCGCAAATGACGCGTGAGAGATGCCGAAAGAAGATCCTGATGAAAAAGTTGGCCTGTGCGATTACCTTGTGTTCATTATCCTGCCTACCGCATGCGAATGCGGCCGACGTGCAGTTTGTCGGGAGCTGGAGCACGGATTTCAACACGGCGGGGAACTGGAGTCCGTCGGGTGTCCCGGGAGGAGGCGGCAACTACATGATGAACGGCCTTCAGCTCACAAGGGTGGATGAGACCGGCGCGGGCAACAGCTAACTCACATTTGCCTGCGGGACGCTCACGACTGCCGGCAACACGAGTATCCGCGTCGCGACCAATGTGTTCAACAATCTTTGGCAGAACCCCTTCGTCGTCGGTGCCGGGTGGGACAAGACCTTCATCTGGAACGTTGTCGGCGGGACGACGGATCTGAAATTCTATATCCCCCAAAACGGTGGCGACGGGGTCAGGTCCTTGATGATCGGCTGGGGCGGCGGACACGGGCAGCTCAACATTTCCGGTCCGGGGACGGTCTTCACCAACAGCAACTGGACGTATGTCGGGGCTTATAACAGTTTGAACGCTCTGCGTGTCGCCAACAGCGCAAAGATGTACTCCCCGGAGAGGCTGATGAAGGGCTGGGGCAGCTCGGGCAACCGTATCATCGTGGACGGCGGAGGTTCGGAGCGTGTTGAACAACTGCCAGTTGGTGAACTGGCCATCGGAGCCGATCTCAATATTTCCGGTCCCTATGCCGCCCAGATGCAGCTTGGCATCGGTGTGGATACCGGAACGATAGGCCCGCGGCGGTTCGGGCTGCATAAAGGATTTCCGCCAGCTCTCGAGATCGGTTGAAGGAACGTTCTCTTTTAGCCAGTCGCCGAGTGCCGGATTGACCAACACTGCCGCCGCAGTTCCCCCGCCAACCAGCGAGATAAAGTCGCGCCGGCTGACACCTTCCCCGCCCGCTCCGCAACACCCGCCCGAACACTTGCAATTTCTCATACCCAGGCACCCGTTTCTTGCCATTTTGAATTTGCGGTTTCAACCTTAAGCAGATGCCGAAATTTAAGTCATTGAGATTTTGCGACAAGCCTGCGTGTGGTGAAACAAGCCTTACATTCCGGCCGTCTGAATATGCGCTGACTTGACACGGCGGTTCCGTTTGGGCATCCTTACTATTCCTGAGAACGTATCTTCGGGCCGATCTCAACGGGCGCGTGCCCGTGCCGCCCGAAAAGCGATCTTATTCTGTATACGAGGGGAAGAGACATGCGCAAGTTAGTTCTGGGTTCCGTAAGTCTGGCGGCGATTTTGTTTGGTGCGCTCTGTGTGCCTGCTGTGGTCCATGCGGCAGATGCGGCAAAAGTCAAAGTGTTGGTCATAACAGGCGATGACGTTGGCGCCCACAATTGGAAAGAGACGACACCCTGCACCAAGGATATTCTGGACAAGGCGGGCAAGTTTGACACGACGGTGGTCGAAGGCCTGGCGCCGTTTGATTCCAAAGCTGAACTCGCAACGTACGATGTCATTTATTTCATGCTCTATAACAACAAGAAAGTGGAACTCAGCGACGACGCCAAGGCCAATCTTGTCGCCTTCGTGAAGGATGGCAAGGGCCTGGTCGTAACACATCTGGCCAGCGCGTCGTTCCCGAAGTGGGAAGAGTGGGCCAAGCTGTGCGGCCGCTACTGGCAGATGGGGGCAAGCGGACATGGTCCGGGCGGCGAGTTTGTGAACAAGGTGGTGGTGAAAGATCACCCGATCACCAAGGGGCTGGAAGACTTCAAGACCACCGATGAACTCTATGCCAAACTGCTGGGAGATGCGAAGATCACTACTCTGGTTACGGCTGATTCCGATTGGAGCAAGAAGACCGAGCCCATGGTCTGGACTGTGGACTATGGCAAGGGCAGGGTTGCCGGTCATACGTTCGGGCACGACAAGAAGGCGTTCGAATCCGCCGGTGTCCAGAAGATCATCGTCAACACGACGTTGTGGGCAGCCACAGGAAAGACTGAATAGCAGGAACTCTCCGAGGACATTCTGAAAGCCAGAAAGCCCTAGTCTTTTTCGGATGGCACTTTCGGCGTCGAGCGTTGGCGCTATTCCGCCGGACGCAGCCAGCCGATCTGCCACGGCCCGAGCGCGGGCAAGACCACCAGCGCATCATCCTTGCCTTCCAACCGCACGGCGAGCGTCACCGGCTTCTCCTTGGGCGTCACCCACTCCATCGTCTCCAAGCCCTTGCGGCAGCCGCGCAGACGCAGCGTGACCGGCTGCTGCGTGTCGATGGTCGCGTTCAGGACGGCGACGCTCCGCAGGTCGCCCGCCTGCGTCACACGCGGCAACACCAACGCCTGCGAAGCGGTCTCGACGAACACCGGCAGCCTCCCTTGCGCCACCCAGTCCGCCGCCAGCAGCAACTGCCGCCGCCGCGCCGCGCTGACCTCCGTGCCGAATCCCGCAAAGCCGAACGCCGCGATGCGCCCGCCCCCCGGCGTCTCAAACAGCACCGACGCCGCCTCGGACGCCTTGCCATCCGCCGTCTGATACCTGCCGATCACCCGCGCCGACTCGTTCGACGGATAGAGCGCGTAGGTCTCCTCCTTCGCCGCCTCCGGCTGCCACACGTACCCGACCCGGTTGACATTCAGCTCGTCGTCCGTGAAAACCTCGCTGACCTCCGGAGCTCGCGTTTGGGTCGTCATCTGCATCGCCGCGCCGTAGCCGCGCGCCTGCAACTTCGCCACAGCGCCGCCGTCGAGGATCACGCCGCCGGAAAGCACGCGTTGGATGTCCACCGCCGTCATGCTCTCCACTGACTCCGCATTCAGGATGTAGCAGACCGGCCACGGCGAGCCCGGGCACAGGGGCAAACCAATGGGCGCAAGCGCGTTGGCCGCGCGCAGGGTGCCGGACAGGGCCGGCTTGCCGCCCTTGCCGCAGAACGGCAGGATGCCGCCGGGCTTGGTGTCCGCGTTGAAGCGGACGTAGGCCTGATAGAACGGCCGCCAGAGCGTGAGCTCGCTCATGTAGGTGTTGGCAGTCCAGGCTGCCGGCTCGCGGGCATACCCCATCAGATCGTATTCGAGTCCGGTCGCGCCGAATGCCAGATAGAGCATCGACTCCACGCACAGCCCGTGCGCGGTCTTGCCGGAGGCGCAGTGTCGTCGATTGTCGATCGCCACGGCACCTTGCACCTGCCTGGCCGCGACAAGCAACGCGCTTCCGATCATATCGCGCGGCGCGTGATCATCGATACCGGAGGCGTATTCCGGATTACAGTTTCCGACCGTCGTCAGGGTGAGTCCCAATTTCTGGAGCACCTCGGTCATCTGCTTGTCCGTCTGCTTGTCGAACAACCTAACTTCGTCGAAGCAGGACGGATAACGACCAAGCGCGACGGCCAGTTGAGCAAACGCGGCCGGCCTCTCGCCTTCCGATAAACCCGCCCCCCAAAGCAGCGACATAAAAGGCGACTTGTCGTCCGCTCCCGCGACCAGCGCCGCCAGTAGGCAGCATATTCCCAACACCCGACGCCTCATGCCTGCCCTCCACTCCGGATTATCCCCTGTAAAATCGTAATCTCGCCGGAAAAACGGATTAGGATCAAGAGCAAGATTATGATTAAGACTGGCCATGGCGTTTAACGTTGCGCCACTCCAGCCCAGCGATCCGCACCTCGGCACCTCACTTGACAATATGCGCGCCGGCCGCAGGCTTGATCACGCTCACGTCGCACGGCTTGCCGAATTTCGCGGCATAGGCGTTGGCCAATGCGATCGAAGCCGTCTCTGCGTCGCGCGGATGCACGAGCACCACCACCGAGCCGCCGAAGCCGCCGCCCGAAAGCCGCGCGCCCAGCACGCCCGGGATTTTCTTCGCCGCATCGACCACCGCGTCCAACTCTTCGCAGGAATTTTCAAACAGCACACGCGAGCTCTCGTGCGAATCGAACATCAGCAGGCCAAAGCCCGGAAGATCACCCTTGGCCAGCAGCTCGGCGCCTTTGAGCACGCGCTCGTCCTCGCCGATCGGATGCGCCGCGCGGTTCGCCACCGTGTCAGACAGGCCGCGCTTGTAGATCGCCCACTCGGCCATGCTCACGTCGCGCAAAGCCGTCACCGGATGGCGCAGCTCTTTGGCGAAGTGCGCGGCAGCCTGCTCACACGCTTCGCGCCGGGTGTTGTACGCGCCGTCCACCAGCGCGTGCTTGGCGTGCGTGTTGCACATCAGGAAGCAGGCGGCCTCGCCCATCTCGACCGTCTCGTAGGCCACGGTGCGGAAATCGGTCTTCACCAGCCTGCCCGCCTGTCCAGCGAGGCTCGAAATCTGATCCAGCAGCCCGCACTTGCAGCCCGCATACATGTGCTCCGCCTTCTGCCCGATCTTCGCCAACGTCACGTCGTCCACCGTGATGCCATAGAGTTTGCCCAGCGCGAGCCCCGTACACATTTCGAGCGCGGCGGAACTGGAGAGCCCGCTGCCCAGCGGAATGTTGCCGAGGAACAGGCCGTCGAACCCGCACGGGACAGCCTTGACCCCGGCCAGCCCGGCCAGCGTGCCCTTGACGTAGTTCTGCCAGGTGTCCGTCTTTGACGCCTCGATGCCCGTCACGTCGAAGGCGACCTCTTTCATCAGATCGCCCGCCACCAGCCGACACGCTTTTGACGCGCTCTTCGAGGCCGCAAAAAAGGTGCCGTAGTTGATCGCCGCGGAAAACACGAAGCCTTCGTTGTAGTCCGTGTGGTTGCCCAGCACCTCGATGCGTCCCGGCGCATAGGCGATCACTTCCGGATCGCGCCCGTAGTGTGCGCGGTACTTCTTCATCAGCTCGTTGTAAACGCTCTCGTTAACCATAATCAGATCCCTATCGTTCGCTCATTCTGAACGGCTCGACAGAGTCTCGCCCTCCAGCCCCCTTATCGGACCTGGAGGGCGAGCGTCCTCGCGAGCCGCCCGCCCCCTAAACAACCTGTTTCCGAATAATCGCCAGCAATTCGTCGCGCTTGGCTTCCATCACAACCTTCGTTTTGGCTTCCAGATTCAGACGCACCAGCGGCTCGGTGTTGGAGCAGCGCACATTGAACCACCAGTCCGCATACTCCACGCTCACGCCGTCCAACTCGAACAGGCGCCCGTCCGTGTACTTCGAGCGGATCTCCGCCAAAATCGCCAGGGGGTCGCGGCTCACGTGCGTGTTGATCTCGCCGCTCGCGAAATACTTGCGCAGCGGGGCAATCAGCGCGGAGAGCGGCTGATCGGACTTGCTGACGATGTTGGCCAGCGACAGGATCGCCAGGGCGGAACTCTCGGCCGTGAAGTTGTCTTTGAAATAGTAGTGCCCGCTCAGTTCGCCCGCGAAGAGCGCGTTGTGCTCGCGCATCTGCTGCTTGATGAAGGCGTGGCCCACGCGGCTCATCATCGGCGTGCCGCCCGCAGCCTCGATGACCTCCTTCACGACCCAACTGCTGCGCAAATCGTAGAAGATCACACCTTTTCGCGTGGCGAGCACATCCTGCGCCACGAGCGCGGTGATCAGGTCCATCGGAATGATCTCGCCCTTTTCGTCGATGAATCCGGCGCGGTCCGCGTCTCCGTCGAAGGCCACACCGAACGCGTAGTTGCCCGCTCGCACCTTCGCCTGCAAATCCTTCAGCGTCGCGTGATGCAGAGGGTTGGCCTCGTGGTTCGGAAAGCGCCCGTCCGGATCATCGAACAGCCCGTCCCAAGTGATGAGCCCCTCAAGCGTCTTCGCCTCCCAGATGCCCATGCCGTTCGCGAAATCGATCGCCACATGCACCGGCCGCTTCAGGTGCGCGAACTTCGCCACATGCTCCTTGTAGGCCGGCAGGATGTCGTGCTGCGTGACCTCGCCCGGTTGAGCGGCCTTCGGAGCAAAGGTTCCCTCATTCACGATCTTCTCGATGTCCAAGATGCCCGTCGCGCCGCTGATCGGCACCGCTTGCGCACGGCAGAGCTTGAAGCCGTTCCACTCGGCAGTGTTATGCGAGGCGGTGATCATCACCCCGCCGTCCGCTCCCAGCGTCCCGTTCGCGAAGTACGACATGGGCGTAGAACCGAAGCCCAGATCGATCACGTCGGCACCCAGCTCGGTGATGCCCTTGGCCAGCGCCGCGAAGAGCGGCTCCGAGTGCGGGCGGATGTCGCGTGCCACAACCACCTTCTTGCAGCCCACGAAGGTCACGAAAGCCTTGCCGATCTTGTAGGCGATCTCTTCGGTCAGGTCGTTACCGTAAATGCCGCGAATGTCGTACGCTTTAAAAATTCCCGCCATATATCAGCTCCCTTATTGACGTTGACAATGGTTTCAGTTTACCCAAAAGTGACGCCCGTTGCAAACACCTCGCGGAACTATCTCGCTCGGCGAAGCGCTCAGGCGAGGGCGTCTTGCGCCTCGTCCTGCTCGCGCTGAAGCCGATCAAGCTCGCCCGCATCCCGCTCCCACTCCGAGGTGATCATTTCGAGCTGATCCTGAACGTGCCTGAGCCGCTTGTTGGTGGCGGCGAAGTCGGTTTCCGGCGTGGGGTTAAAGAGCACGCCAGAAAGTTTTTCCAGCTCGGCCTCCAGCTCGGCGATTCGCGCCTCGGCCTTGGTCACCTTGTCTTTCAGTGCCCGGATGACCGGCTGGTGCTTCGAACGCGCTTGCGCGCGGGCACGGCGCATATCTTTGGCGTTGACCGTCGGACTCACCCCGTCGGGTCCCGGTCCCGGCACGGCTACGGAAGGCGCCGCGTCGGGCTCGCGGCTCTCGCCCGAAACCTTCTCGCGGTAGTAGTCATAGCCGCCGGGGAAACGGCGCACGCCCGAAGGCGAGACCTCGATGATCGACGTCACGGTGTTGCGCACGAACTCGATGTCGTGGCTGACCAGGCAGACCGTGCCGTCATATTTGTTGATGGCCGCTTCCAGCGTGGCGCGGCCTTCGAGGTCCAAGTGCGTCGTCGGCTCGTCGAGCAGCATGAAATTGGGAGGCGCAAGGAAGAGCCGCAGAAAAGCGAGACGGATTTTCTCGCCGCCGCTCAGCACGCCCGAGGGCTTGCCGATGTCGTCCGACGAGAAGCCGAACGCGCCGAGCTGCGCGCGCAACACCTTCTCGGTGGCGCCGGGCGCGCAGCGCTTGGCACACTCGAACACCGACGCTTCGGTGGGGATGGTTTCGGCGAACTCCTGCGAGAGGTAGCCGGGCACGACCTTGTGTCCCAGCGTACACGTGCCCTGGGTGGGCTGGCGCGTGCCCGCCATGATGCGCAGCAGCGTGGTTTTGCCCATGCCGTTGAACCCGACGATCGCGACTTTGTCGCCGCGTGCGATGCTGAGGTTCACCTCATGGAGCACGTTCCTGACGCCGTCGTAAGAGAAATCCAGATTTTCGATGCGGACGATCTCCGCTCCCGAGTGCGGCGCAGGAGCGAGGCGCAGGCAGCCGGCGGACAGACTGCGCTTGGGCATCTTGATCGCGTCCGCCTCGATCTTCTCGATCATCTTCATGCGGCTCTGCGCCTGGGTGGCCTTGGATGCGGTGGCCTTGAAGCGGTCGACGAAGCGCTCGAGCTGTTCGATCCGGCGGTCCTGATTGGCCTTGGCGGCAGCCAGGTTGGTATGACGGATCTCGCGCTCGCGCAGATAAAAATCGAGGTTGCCGTTGTAGCGCGTGGCGGTGTTGGCGTCCACTTCAACCGTGGTGCTTGTCAGCGTGCGCAGCAGATAGCGGTCATGCGAGATGAGGATCAGCGTGCCGTCGTAAACTTTGAGGAAGCGCTGAAGCCACTCGACAGCGGGCAGGTCGAGATAGTTGGACGGCTCATCGAGCAGCAGCAGATCGGGATGGGACGCGAGCACCCGCGAGAGTTCCGCGCGCATCTGCCAACCGCCGCTGAAACTCTTAAAGGGCTTGTCGAACGCCTCGATCGGAAAGCCGAGGCCGCCCAGCGAAACTTTGACGCGGGCTTCGATCAGATAACCGCCGAGGTGTTCGAACTCGGTCTGGACATCGCCGATACGCGCCAGCAGGCGGGCGCGTTCTGCCCCGTCCTGCGTTGCTGAAAGCGTATGTTCGAGGGTGTGGATCTCATGTTCCATTTCGGCGAGACCGGGAATGCCGCGCAAGGCGTATTCGAGCAGCGTTTCGTCGTCCGACTCGGCTTTCAGGTGCTGGCGGATGTGCCCGATGCGGGGCGATTCTTCGATGAAGACGTCCCCGGAGTCGGCGAAAGCCTCGCCGAGAATCAGGCGGAAAAGCGTGGATTTGCCTGAGCCGTTGGGCCCGACGATACCGATGCGCTCGCCCTTGTTGACGCGGAAGTTGACGTCGCCCAGCACTTCTTGCGTGCCGTAACGCACGCCTATGTTGCGGAATTCAATCACGGCGGCGTATGATGCTAAAAATGGCGGGCTATGACAATAACGAATGTCAGACCGGTCACATGGGACTCCATGAACAAACGGAGGAATCACTGTTAACCCGCGCAACACTTCTGGAAATGCCACTATCCTTTCCGGAGGTGTTTTGGTATTTTTCGACTCAGGAGGATTGAAAGTATGAAGCGCATCCACCCCTATCAGATCATCGGCCAGAGACGGTCGTCAGGCCCGGCTTCGGCGGTCATTGTCGGACTCTGCCTGCTCTCTTCTACCGTCTGCTGCGCCAGCACCGTGGCCGAGGCGAACACCACCCTCTTCGGCCCGAATGTCTATGTCTTCGATCCGGGCATGCCGGCAGCGGACGTCCAAGGTGCCGCTGACCGCATCTTCACCAAGATGGAATCCGGCGAGTTCAGCTCTGAGCGCTATGCCCTGCTCTTCAAACCGGGCGAATATGGCATCACCTTCAATGTCGGCTTCTACACCCAGGTCGCGGGGTTGGGGCGGAACCCCGACGACGTACACATCAAGGGCGGTGTGAACGTCAACGCCAAGTGGAAGCCCAATGCCAACGCCACCTGCAATTTCTGGCGGTCGCTTGAGAATTTCGCCGTCACCCCGTCGTCCACCAAAGGCGTCACGCGCATCGCCGTCTCCCAGGCCGCGCCTCTGCGGCGCCTGCACGTCAAGGGCGCGCTCCACCTGTTCGATTTCGACGACAAATGGAACGCCGGCTGGGCCAGCGGCGGATTCCTTGCCGACTCGGTCGTGGATGGCGAGGTCGTTCCGGCCTCGCAGCAGCAATGGCTGTCACGCAACTGCTCCTGGTCCAAATGGTCGAATGGCGTCTGGAACATGGTCTTCGTAGGCGTGGTCAACGCCCCGCAGGGCGCGTTCCCCAATCCGCCCTATACGGTGGTCGAACAGACGCCCCTCATCCGCGAGAAGCCCTACCTCCACCTCACCGAAGGCGGACGGTACGCCGTCTTCGTTCCGGACCTGCAGAAGAACACCCGGGGCGCAAGCTGGTCCGCCGGCCCTACACAGGGCACTTCCATCCCTATCGACCGTTTCTATGTCGCCCAACCGGCGACGGCGAAAGCCGCCTCCCTCAACGCGGCGCTAACCGCAGGCAAGCACCTCCTGTTCACCCCGGGCGTCTACACCCTCGATGACACGCTGAAGATCTCCAAGCCCGGCACCCTCGTCCTCGGCCTGGGCGTCCCCTCGCTGATCGGGACCTCTGGAAAACCGGTCATCACGGTGGCGGACGTCGATGGCGTGACGCTCGCGGGCCTGATCCTGGAGGCCGGCGCGGTGAACGCTCCCAGCCTCCTCGAGGTGGGGCCTGCGGACAGCAACGCCGATCATGCCGCTAACCCCACTTTCCTCTATGATCTGACGGTGCGTACCGGCGGGGCGAAGCCGGGCAAGAACGACGCGGGCATCACGATCAACAGCAGCCACGTGGTGGCGGACCAGATCTGGCTCTGGCGCGCGGACCATGGCGCGGGTGCGGCGTGGGCCACCAACCCCACAAAGAACGGCCTGGTGGTCAACGGCGGCGATGTGACCATCTACGGCCTGTTCAACGAGCACCACGAGGGTTATCAGACGCTGTGGAACGGCAACGGCGGCCGCGTATACTTCTACCAGTCGGAGATCCCCTACGACGTGCCCGACCAGGCGTCCTGGATGAACGGCACGGTGAACGGCTACGCCTCCTACAAGGTCGCCGACAAGGTGACCACGCATGAGGCCTGGGGCCTGGGCGTGTACTGCTTCTTCCGCGACGCGCCCGTCAAGCTCCACAGCGCCATCGAGGCCCCGTCGGCCCCGGGCGTCCGGTTCCACAACATGACGACGGTCTGGCTCAACGGCAAGGCGGACAGCGAGATCACCCACATCATCAATGGCCTCGGCGGCCGGGTCTATGGGAGCGAACCCGCCGACGCCATGCGGCAGACGTACAACACGTTACCCTGATGAACCAAGCATGACCAAAGAAGACATCCACCGGAACTTTATCAACCTGCTGTCCAATGAATTGGAGTCCCTTACCGCGGCAGCCAAAAATTCCGCCTCTATGGCCACCAACGAGGCTCATCGCGCGGAGAGTAAATACGACACCTTCAGCCTCGAGTCCTCCTACCTTGCAAGAGGTCAAGCCGCACGGATCGAGGAACTGACACACGCGCTGGCGCGGCTGCAGGCGCTTCCGCTGAAAGCGTTTCGCGGCACCTCCCCCATTCAGCTCAGCGCCCTCGTACGGCTGGAGGCGGGCGACGGGAAAAAAAGGACCCTGTTCTTCGGGCCCGCAGCAGGCGGAGAAAAAATCATCTCGGACGGGGAAGAGATCGTCATCATCACCGCCCGCGCGCCCTTGGGCCAGGCCTTGTTGGGTAAAACCGTGGGGAACATCTTCGACTTCATGATCGGAACCGCCACCCACACCTTCACGGTGACGTCGGTTGACTGAACTTCTGCGCGTGATTATCCCGCCCCTGGCTGCTAAAAGCTGACGCGCTCCAGGAAAGAGAGGCTTTCCGGGATCTGGGCCGCGGCCGTGGGCGACTCGTCTTCGATCGGACCTCATAAATGCGGTCTCTTCATTTGTCCGAAACTTCCACCGCAACATCCGCCGCAAGTGAACGTGTCCATCGGTGTCAATTTTGGATTGCGGTGACAACCAACGGGCGGCACCGCTTTTCGGGCCCTGCGTTTAAAGCGGCGTCGCGGGAGGAGCTGCGCTGCTTACGCATTGACTTTATGGCCTCTTTGCCGCATTCTGTTTACATTCTAAGTTTGTGTCCGGTTGCTGCGGCAGAGGGAGACCTTCAACGATCGGGATTTTCCTTTTTGTGAGGTTCCGGAGGGATGTATGCAAGACTTTGAGAAGCTGGGCGTTTTTTATCTCGGGAAGGAATTCGACCTTTCGAAAGGTGCGACGAACGACAACCTGATTTTGTACGACGCCAAGGACCTGACCACCCATGCGATGATGGTCGGCATGACCGGCAGCGGCAAAACCGGACTCGCCATCGCCCTGCTGGAAGAGGCGGCCATCGACGGCATCCCCGCCCTGCTGATCGACCCCAAAGGTGATCTCGGAAACATTCTGCTGCAGTTCCCGGCCCTGCAGTCTGCCGATTTCCGTCCGTGGGTGGACGAGTCTGAGGCCGCACGTAAGGGCCTGAGTCCGGACACTTACGCCGCGAAGACCGCCGAGGGCTGGAAGACCGGACTCGCCGAATGGGGTCAGGACGGCGCCCGCATCCAGCGGCTGAGGGATGCCGCCGAACTGACTGTTTACACGCCAGGCAACACCTCGGGCCGTCCCCTGCAGCTTCTCCGCTCGTTTGCCGCGCCCCCTCCCGACCTCGTTCAGGACTCCTCGGCGCTGCGCGACCGCGTGCTCTCCGCCGTCTCCGGCCTGCTGGGGCTGTTGGGGTTAGATGCCGATCCCATCCAGAGTCGCAACCACATCCTGCTGTCGAACCTTCTTGATCGCGCCTGGCGGGAGGGACGCGACCTCGATATCGCAGGCCTCATCCAAGAGATCCAAAAACCCTCGTTCGAAAAGGTCGGCGTATTCGACCTCGAGTCTTTCTATCCGGCGAAGGAGCGTTTCGGACTCGCGATGTCGCTCAACAACCTTATCGCCTCTCCCGGTTTTGCGGCGTGGATGGAGGGTGACCCCATCGATGTGCAGCGGCTGCTTTACACGCCTGCCGGCAAACCCCGCATCTCCGTGCTCTACCTCGCCCACCTGTCGGACACCGAGCGGATGTTCTTTGTGACGATCCTGCTCAACGAAGTGCTCGCCTGGATGCGTACACAGCCGGGTACGGGCAGCCTGCGCGCGCTGCTCTACATGGACGAGATCTTCGGGTATTTTCCGCCGAGCGCGAACCCTCCCTCCAAGGTGCCCATGCTCACCTTGCTCAAACAGGCGCGCGCCTACGGCTTGGGCATTGTTCTCGCCACGCAGAACCCCGTCGATCTCGACTACAAGGGTCTCTCAAACTGCGGAACCTGGTTCATCGGACGCCTGCAGACCGAACGCGACAAGCTGCGCGTGATCGAAGGCCTCGAAGGCGCCGCGGCCAGTAGCGGGGGCGCCTTCGACCGCCCGCAGATGGAGCGCTTGCTGGCGGGGCTCGGCAACCGCGTCTTCCTGATGCGCAACGTTCACGAGGATACGCCCGTCGTATTCCAGACACGCTGGACGATGAGCTATCTGCGAGGCCCTCTCACGCTGCCGCAGATCTCGTCTCTCGCTCGTGCGGGCATGAACTCGGCCGCACCCGCCGCCACTGAGACACGCCCGTCACCTGCGACAGACACAGCGGCCCGGCCGGTGTTGCCGCCGGACGTCCCCGCCTTCTACCTGCGCCCCAGAAAGCCGGCGGGCCCGCTCGTCTACAAACCGATGGTCATCGGCCTCAGCAAGCTGCATTTCGTGGATGCCAAAGCGGCTCTGGACACCTGGGTCGGGCACACGCATCTCGCGCCCTTCTCGGCGGATGGACGAGACGCGCTCTGGGAGGAGGCTGAGCAACGCGGAGAAGTGGCTGACCAACTCGACCGCCAGCCTCTGCCCTCCGCCTCCTTCACCGCCCTGCCCGCCGGCGCGTCCAACCCCAAGAATTACGCGGTCTGGCGTCAGACGCTGGAAGCCCTGCTTTATCAGAACGTCTCCCTCGATCTGTTGACCTGTGCCGCTTTAAAGCTGGCCGCCGCACCGGACGAGAGTGAAGGCGACTTTCGCGTCCGCGTTACACAGGCCCTGCGCGAGAAGCGCGATCAGGAAGTCATCAAACTGAAGGCGAAGTATGCGCCTAAATTACAGGTGCTGACTGACCAACTGCGCCGTGCGACCGAACGCGTGGAGCGCGAAATGGCCCAGGTCGGCGAGCAGAAATTCAACACCGTGCTCGCGGTCGGCGCAACGCTGCTCGGCGCCCTCTTTGGACGCGGTTTCGCCAAAGTCGGCACCGTCGGAAGAGCCACGACCGCGATGCGCACGGCCGGCAAGATCGGAAAAGAAAACGCCGATGTCGACCGCGCAGAGGAGGATGTCGAGGTGGTGCAGCAGCGAGTGAACGCCTTGCAGGAACAGTTCAACCAGGAAGCCGCCGCCTTGCAGACGGAGATCGCACCCTCGCTGCTCGACATCCAAAAGCGCCCGATCCATCCGCGTAAGTCGGACATCTCGGTTGGAACCGTGGGCCTGTGCTGGACACCTTGGCGGCAGATGCCGGACGGCACGTTGGAGCCGGCCTGAAGAAACGGGTCAACACACGCGAAAGCTTATACCCCGCATGACAGAATACAACCATACGCGCAAGGCAAAGATTTATCTGAACCTTCTGACCGTCACCTCTTCTTTGGTGTTGGGCTTCGGACTTTGGCAGACGTATAAGTTGGGGCGTGACGCAGACCTGAGCCAGCGCGAGGCGCTCCTGGTGAAGGCCTCGGCGATCGCAAACACCCTCTCGCCAGAGCAGATCACCCGCCTGTCGTTTACCGCTGAGGATCAGGCGTCTCCCGTTTTTCAGCGGCTGCGCTCCCAGATGGTTACCGCGGCCGAACACATGGGGTTGGACGCCCTCTACACCATCACACACAGGGACGGGTGCTTTTACTTCGGACCGGAAAGTCTTCCTGCGAACAGCCCCAGCGCCTCCCCGCCCGGCACGCGGTACCGTCAATTCCCTCCCGAGGTGGCTGACGCCTTCTCTTCGCGGCTGCCGAGGACGACGGGGCTCTATACGGATGAGCACGGAACTTTCGCATCGGCCTTTGTGCCCGTCCTTGAGCCACGCTCTGGCGAGGTGCTCGCCATTGTCGGTCTCGACGTCGATTCAGACACCTGGCGGAAGCGGATCACGCATGCGCGCCAGGTTCCTCTGATCAGTACGCTGGCGCTGTTGTCGGCCCTTCTCCTCAGCCATATGATCCTGAATATCCACAAGCGGCTGCAAACACATATGCAGTGGCGAATGCATTATGCGGAGGCCCTCTTATGCGCCTTGGTCATGCTCACCCTGACCGCCGCCGCGACATGGTATATCAACGCCGCCGAGCGCCAGGCCCGGCTGGCCTCTTTTTCATCGCTGGCCTACTCACAGGCGTCGGGCATTGCCAAAGAGCTGTGGGATATCGGAGAAGAGTTCGACACGGTGCGGAGTTTCTTCCAAGCCAGCGACTTTGTTGACCGCTGCGAGTTCCACATTTTCACTGAACGCCTCATACGAGACGGCGCCACACAGGGGTGCGTGTGGTTACCCGCCGTACCGGCTCAACAGGTCACTCAATTCGAGGACGAAATCCGCCAGCAGGTAGGCGAGAAATTCACCGTCTGGCAGTTCTCCGAGCAAGGGCAGCCGGTTCCCGCCGCCGGCCGCGACACGTTCTATCCGGCGCTTTACATCGAACCTCTCGCCGAACGCGAGGGAAGCCTAGGCTTCGATCTGGGCTCCGAACCGGTGCGGCGGCAGGCGATCGAGGATGCGCAGCGTAGCGGCCTCGCCACCGCCTCGGACCCGGTCACGCTTTACGCCGTCACAAACACGCCCTTCGGCCTCTGTGTGTTTCAGCCGGTCGCCTCTGTACACCAAACGGGCCTCTTCGCATTGACCATCCACTTGGAGTCCCTCATTCAGACGCCGATGTACAAGGCGGGCCTCCAGACGAGCGGCCTCACGACAGAACTCTTTCATCTGGTTTCCGGGCAAGCGCCTGTTGTCATCGCGTCTTCGGATCACATCGCGCACGAGGAGGAACCCAACTGCTGGTCTGCCACAGACGCCAACCTCCGTATCCGCTTCCCCATCTTCTGTTTCGGCAGAACCTATGCGATCGTCATCCATACGACATCGGAATGGCTTGCCGAGCATCCCCTGCACGAGGGCCGGGCCGCAGCCGTCGCCGGAATCCTTGTGACCGTGTTGCTCACGGCGTTCATCGCGCTGATCAACAACCGGCGCACCGCGCTGGAACGAGAGGTCCAGAACCGCACCACGGACCTGCGGACAATTCATGACAACGTTCGCGCTGTTTTGAACGCCGCGCCGGTGGCGATGCTGGTCGTCGATTCAGAGACCCGGATCGTCGATGCCAATCTGGCCGCGGAACGGCTGTTTAACACCGCCCTTCCCGACTTATTGAGTCGCGCGTTCGGAGACTTTGTGAGGTGCGCCCAGCGCCATGTGGATTCGCGCGGTTGCGGCTACGGCCCGCTCTGCTCCGATTGTGTCCTGCGGACATCCATCCGTCAGGTGTTCGACCGGTGCCCGAGTGTCCACGAACAGGATATCGAGGTCCTGCTCGACCGCTACGGCGCTAACGAAGCCGTCTGGTTGCGGTTCAGCGTCGAACCGGTCATTTTCAACAATTGCCAGCATGTCGTCGTCGCGCTTCACGATGTCACCGCATGGTATCGGGCCGAAGCGGAGGCGAAATCTGCCGCCGACGAGACCAAGCGCCTGCTCGCGGAGGCCGAGCACGCGAAGATCGTGCTGCTCCGCGCCGTGGAAGACCAGAAGCGGGCCGACGAGGCGCTGATTCACGAACGCAACCTGCTCTACGCGCTGATGGATAATCTTCCCGACCGCATCTACTTTAAGGACATCGAGTCCCGTTTCATCAAGATCAGCAAGGCGCATGCGGCCGCTTTAGGCTTGGTCAATCCCGCAGACGCCATCGGCAAACGCGATGCCGATTTCAAGCCGGACGACCATGCCGCGCGTGCGTTGGCTACGGAGAAACAGATCATCGCGACCGGTCAGCCCCTGCTCGCCCAAGTGGAGCAATTTCAAACGCCCGACGGCAAGGTCAAATGGGTCTCGGCCTCCAAGGCGCCGATCCGCGACAAGTCGGGGTGCGTGATCGGCCTGGTGGGCATTTCCCGCGATATCACGCAGGAGATCGAATTGCAACTTCAGCTCCAGCAGGCCTCGAAGATGGATGCCATCGGACGCCTCGCGGGCGGCGTGGCTCACGATTTCAACAATCTGCTCCAAGCCATTCTGGGGTTCACCGAAATCCTTCTCGCGGACACCGGCGAAATAGACAGTCACTACAACGACCTGAAACAGATTGAACGGGCCGCCAAACGCGCGGCGGATCTGACCCGCCAGCTCCTCGCGTTCAGCAGGAAACAGCGGATCGAGCCCCAAGTGATCGACATCAATCAACTCGTCACCGCGATGGAGTCCATGCTCCGGCGGCTGATGGGCGAGGACGTCACCCTCGACCGGGTACTGGCCCCGGATCTCAAAACCGTCTCTGCCGACCCGAGCCAGATCGAGCAGGTCATTATGAACCTCGCGGTCAACGCCCGCGACGCCATGCCCCAAGGCGGACGCATGACCTTCAGAACCGTCAACATCACCCTGCAGGCGATCGACACGCTTGGCATTCCCGAATCTCACCCCGGCACCTTCGTCTGCCTCTCCGTCTCTGATACCGGCACCGGCATACCGCAGGACATGCTTCCGCGAATCTTTGAACCCTTCTTCACCACCAAGGTCCAGGGCAAAGGCACCGGACTGGGACTGGCGGTCATCTACGGTATCGTCAAGCAGAACGGGGGCTGGATCAATGTTGACAGCCAAGAGGGCCAAGGCTCAACCTTCAAGGTCTTCTTGCCTGCGCACGACAAGGGCAAGGAACAGGAACCGCCCCCCGTTGCCGAAGAAGACCCCGTCGCCCTGCAGGGGCTCGGCAAGAGCATCCTGCTGGTCGAGGACGAGCCGGGCGTGCGCAGACTGGCCACCCTCTTGCTTCAAGACGCCGGCTATCGCGTCATGGCTTGCGAAAACGCTCTGGCGGCCCATGCCGCCTTCAAGCGCGAAGGGGGCCGTTTCGACTTGCTTTTCAGCGATGTCGTCCTGCCCGGCCAAAACGGCCTCGAGCTGGCGAATGATTTGCGCGCGCTGCACCCCGGACTGCCCGTCTTGCTGTGCAGCGGCTACGCGGACGATCGCGTGCGCTGGAAGCTGATTGAACAAGAGTGCTACCACTTTCTGCCCAAGCCCTACCCGGTCGCACTGCTCTTGCAGACCGTACGCGACGCGCTCGATCAGGCACCGTCCCCGTTATCTTGATTTTGCCTTTGGCGCGTAACAGTCTGTGTATCGATTTCCGACGTTCCCTCTTGCGGAACGCGCGGCAGTAAGCGTATTTTATCAGTGTGTCACAAAAGGGGTAAATTGTTGGGAGGAATTCGTGTTATGCGCAATTTGTTTACTTTTGCATTAACAGCGTCACATGCGTACAGGCCCGCACCTCGTGCGAGCCTGGCCGGGCTCTTTCTTCTTGCGGTCTGTGGAGCCGTCTCATGCCGCGCCGCTCCGGTCACCAACCGGGTTAACGTGCTTAACCTCGTGCGGACCGGTCAGGTCGAATACAACCTCAGCGCAAAGGCCGACATGTGTGATCCTGCCACCAACATCTTTCAACTGGAAGACGGACAGTTGCATATCAGCGGACGCGGGTACGGCTACATGGCCACGAAACAGGCGTTCAGCGACTATCATCTCATCGTCGAGTTCAAATGGGGCGAGCACACTTGGGGCAGCCGCAAAGACAGCGCGCGCGACAACGGCATCCTCGTGCATGCCTTCGGACCTCATGGCGCGTGCGACGGCACCTGGATCACCAGTATCGAGGCGAACATTATCGAAGGCGGCATGGGGGACATCATCGTCATCAGCTCCAAGCTGCCCGACGGCACCGTGCTGGCGCCCAGCGTCACCTGCGAGATCGAGCTGGACCGCGACAAGGAGCTGCGCTGGAAGCGTGGCGCGCCGCGCCAGACCGTCACAGGCGGACGCGTGAACTGGGCGAAGCGCGACGAAGACTGGGTGGACCGCATCGGGTTCCGCGGCAAGGGCGACCTCGACAAACCGGTCGGCGAGTGGAACCGGCTGGAGATCATCGCCAAGGGCGACACGCTGCGCTATCTCTTCAATGGGGAACTGGTGAACGAGGCGTTTGAGGTCTCCCCGCGCGAAGGCCGCGTCTGCATCCAGACCGAAGCGGCCGAGATGATTGCGCGCCGCTTTGAACTGCTGCCGCTCGACAGTAAGCTGACGCCTTGATTTTCTTCTGAAATCAGCTTGCCGCCAGTCGCTTACCGCGATACTCTAAACAATTGTGCAGACCCCCAACGGCACTGCACAGGAACGAATTGATTTATGAGTATCGAGGCAACAACGGCATTTTGCGAACGTGCGACGCTCCGCGAGCGTCTGACCCTGATCCGCGGCGTGACCCGGCGGTTCTTTCTGAACCTGTTCCGCCGCAAGTATGTTCGAGAAAGCTTGGCACGCCGCTCAGGCGAATGCAAACGGTGCGGCGTGTGTTGCCATTTGGTGGCCAATAAGTGCTGCGCGCTCCACCTCCACAACGACGGGCAATCGACATGCCGACTCTACTCCGTCTACCGCCTGCCGAACTGCTGCACCTTCCCGATCGACCCGCGGGACTTGGCCGATCGCGACCTCGTCTCGCCGGGCACGACCTGCGGCTACTCCTGGCCGAAACAGTCCAACCCGACGGTCAAGGAAGGTCGGGACGGAGCCCGACCCTCCCTTTAAGGCCAGACTAGTGTTTCACGTTGACCCGGGCGCCCTTGGGCTGGCCGATGGCCGCGAGCAGCGCGGTGAACCACGGCGTCTCGATGTCGAAGGGCTTGCCGCCCTTGATGCGCGGGAACTCGCAGGCGCGCAGTTCGCCGTTCTTGTTCTCGTCCTCCCCCACCACGCCGCCGACACCCGCCAGCGCGCACTCGACCGCCTTCTTGGCGCAGGCGTGGATCAGTTCTTTATCCTTCGTGATCGGCGCCGCCGCACGGCTGTAGTAGCCGCTCTTCTGCACCATGGTCTTCTCGGCCCCGAGCATGTCGCCGAATTGCTTCGCGAACCAGCCGCCCACGTTCACCTTGTCCAGACGCGGATGGCCGAACGCATCGCGCGGAACCTCTTCGCCCTTGGCTTCCAGCTCGGCGATGATCGCCTCGACGCACGCGCCCTCGGAGACGAAAATGTTGACGCAGTCATTCTTGTCCATGACCTCACGCAGCCGCGCCGCCTCCGCCTTCGCGTCGAACGCCATCTCGGGCACATACACGGCGTGGACCTCCTCACGCTCGCGCGTCAGGCCGAACGCCGGCAGGTAGTTGAACCCGTCCATCAGCTTGCGGTAAGCCGCCGCCGTCGCCGCCGTGAGCCAGCCGCAGTTGCGCCCCATCACTTCGTGAATGATCAGCATGCGCGGGTTGGCGGTGTTCTCTTTCACGACGTTGGCGAAAAACTTCGCGCCCTCTTCGGCCGCCGTCCACGCGCCCAGGCTCTGGCGGATCGGGTAGACGTCATTGTCGATGGTCTTGGGCAGGCCGACCACGGTGAGCCCGTAGTTGTTCCGCGCGAGATAGGCCGCCAGATCCGCGGCCGCCGTGTTGGTGTCGTCGCCGCCGATGGTGTGCAGCACGTCCACACCGTCCTTCACAAGCTGGTCGGCGGCCACCTTCTGCGGGTCCTCGCCTTCTTTCACCAGTCCGCGCTTGACGCAGTCTTTGACATTCGTCAACTTCACGCGGCTGTTGCCGATCGGGCTGCCGCCGTGCTCGGTCAGAAAAAGCGCGTTCTTGCGCATTTCGGGCGTGACCTTGACGCTCTGTCCCTTGAGCAAGCCCATGTAACCGTTGATGTAGCCGATGATCTCCACGTCCGGCGCCACGCGGGAATACTCGTCAACGAGGTAACCGATCGCCGAACTCAGGCACGGCGCGAGGCCGCCTGCTGTCAAAATGCCAACCTTCTTCACTTGCTTGCTCATGTGTACTCCTTCAAACCTGTTGTGAGTTCTTGAAAAAACGCGCACAGTATAGAAAAAACCGGTGTTGATTTACAAGAAAAGTCCGGCCACGCCGACCCTTCTATTTGGGTGACGCCAACCGCGTCAGGAAAAGCCGCACATATCCGCCGAAAAGCTGTCCCAGAAAGAAGGCGGTGATCAACACCGCAAAGGTCAGCGGCTTCCAGCCGAGACGGCACGCCAAACGCAGCGCCACGACACCGGGCACCGGCAGGTGTACCGCAAGGAACCACGCACGGGAAAACCTAAGAACGCCCGCACGCCAAAAGCCGAACGGCAGGTTCAGCGCGAACACCGCGCAAGCGACCGCCCACAATACCGGATTTTCTAATATACTCATCCCAGCGGCTCCTCCGTCGCACCGTCAGCTCTCACGTCAAGTCATGCCATTGGGGATCATGCGCGGGGCCGCGCAACCGCCGCAGCCAGCCCACACCGGCCTTGCCCGCATCGACATCACCGTCCGCAAACGGATTCTCGGCGTCGAACACCTCGCTGAACTCCTCGTCGATTTTTTCCGGATCCTCGCCGGCCTCGATCCTCGCCATCGCCTCCTGCACCTCTTTGTTGAAGCGCATGCCGCCTGCCGCTGCCAGTTCCTTCATCACCCTCACCGCCTCGCGCGGATCGGCATCGTCATCCTCCAGCGCCTGCATGCGATCGCCCATCTGCGACAGCACGTGATCCATGCGCTCGGCCGCGTCCTCATCGGTGCCACCCGCCCCCGGGTTCTCTTGCGCCTTGCCGCGCACGGCATGTGCGAAGGAAGAGACCTCGCGTTTAAGCTTCCTCCCGCACTGCGGACACGCGGGTACGGTCACCGTGTCGACACGCGGGGAGCGGAACGTGAATATCGTGTGGCAGGACTCACAGTAAAATTCATACAGCGGCATATCCGGCAACCTCCAAATGGCCCTTGATTATACAAGAAACGCCGCGCATTTCCTATTCGTAATCTGCCCCGCCATCGACTATACTCACACTATGTTTTCCTTTCACGCCTGTACACCGTATTCATTTTTTCTGGATTCCAAGGGCCGCGCATTGGCCGCAACCTGTTTCGTGCCTGCAACGGCCACAGGCGCCGTTCTCCTGTTGCCTCCTTTTGTCGAAGAGCGTAAAGGCGCGCTGCCCGTCCTCGTCCAGACCGCACGCGCGCTGGCGGCAAACAACATCGCCTCGCTGCTGTTCGACTTCTCCGGCTGCGGCGATTCGCAGGGCACCTTCGAAACCGCGCCGTCCGCGGCCTTTGATGAGGACTGCGAAGCCGCCCTGGCCTGGCTGGCCCGGTCGTTCCCGGACGCGCCGCACGCAGTGCTGGGCGTACGCACCGGCGCGGTACACGCCTCACAGCTCGCCGCGCGGCATCCCGACCTTGCCGCGCTCGTGCAGTGGTCGCCTGTGACCGGTCCCGACTTCATCCGCCAGCTCCTGCAGCGCCGCATGGTGAACGACATGGTCGCCTACGGCAAAGCGCGGGAGAGCAGGGCCGCACTCGACGCGCGGCTGCGGGCTGGTGAGTCCGTCGATCTTGACGGCTACCCGGTCTCTGGCTCCTTCTACGCCTGGGCTCAAACCCTCACACCGCAGCCGGTCACTGTGCCCGTGCTGATCGTCTCCGGCGGACACGATGAGAAGACCGCCGCCGCCTGCGCGCCGCCCGCGCCCGCGGCGACACGCGCCGAGCTGCGCTATCCGCCTTTCTGGAACACGGTCGGGCATGTCGATCTCACCGCGCTGATCAGCGAAACCGTCAACTGGCTCGTTGCGCGTTTCTCCGCTGCAAAACCCACCCCTACCGCATGCCTCAGCCCTTGCACCACCGCACCATTCGGAGAACTTGTTTCCCTGACAGCCTCGCCCACGGTCCGCGGCATCTTCGACACGCCAGCCGCCACGCCGCGGGGCGGCATCCTCTTCCTGCACGGCTGGTCGGGCGACCGCACGGGGCCGCACCGGCTCTTCACACGGTTCGCGCGCCGCTGTACCGAGCGCGGCTTCCTCTGTTTGCGGCCCGATTTCATCGGGCGCGGCCTGAGCGACGGCGAAGCCTCGGAGGCCTCGATCAGGCGCATGACGGAGAACGCGCAGTCCGCTCTGGAGGAACTTCGTCAACGGCTGCCGTCCGGCGCACCGGTCGTGGTGGCGGCCATCTGTTCAGGCTGCAAAGTCGCCCTTGCTCTGGCCTCGAAAAATCAAGACGTCGCGAAACTCCTGCTCTGGTCGCCCGAGTCGATGGGGGCGCTGCGCAGTTCGTCCACCGGACTCCGCAAGACGTTCAGCGCGCTCACCACCTACGCGCGCAAACTCGTGCGGCCCGAGACCTGGAAGAAGATCCTGAGCGGCCAGGTTCAGACCGGACTGGTCACGAAAGCGCTCGTGAAGCACGAGACCCGCAGCGCCGACGAGGCCGTGTGGGAAGACGGCGTGCTCAAGGTGTTCCGCACCTACCGCAACCCGGTCCTGCTCGTTTTCGGCGGGTCCGATCCCGACGCGCCCGGCTCCAGCCGCGCCTATGCCGCCTATTGCCATAAACATAGCATTCCGCACTCGTCGCACACCATCGCACACGCCGGCCACAGCTACTACGGCGAAGCCTGGACGCGCGACCTGTTCGCGCTCAGCGAGCGTTTCTTGCTGTAGAAACAGTGTACACATGCTTTCGTGTCCATTTTGTGTCATACATAAATTCATTTTTTTACCTGTTGACTTATCCTGGCTATCCGCGCTATTCTCTCTCCGTACAGTGAATTTGATGCTGATGATGATGTGCCCCGGGGGAGCACCAGAGAAGTTTATGGGCAACTACTTTGCACATACCGCACCGAGGAAATCGGATTGGGAACTTCTCAAGACGCATTTGTTATTGGTCGCTCGGCGTGCCGAGCAGTTCGCAGCCGTCTTCGGTGCCGGTTCGGAAGCCTTCATCGCCGGCATTCTGCACGACCTCGGCAAATACGGAGAATTATTCCAAAAACGGCTATGTGGAACCGAACGTCACATTGATCACTGGACAGCAGGTGCTTGGGCTGTGCTTTCGAAATTCGGAAGTTCCACTGGCAGGTGCTTGGCCTTAATAATACAAGGGCATCACATTGGATTACAAATTGACAACAAAAAAGCAAATTTCGACGGTATTTGTCGTTGTCAACCCACAGAAGGAACCAAGTTGTCCGATTCATCTGTCATGCCCCTATTAGAGCGCCTGACGGAAGATCAACTTGAACTGCCGGCGCTTGCAAAATCCTTTTACGCTAGAACTTTCAAATATGCATCGGACATGCTCGACGTGCGAATGCTGTTTTCGACATTGGTCGATGCCGACTATCTTGAGACCGAATGTTTCATGAACTCTGTAGAAGGGCGCAAGCCGCGTTCGGATTCTCCCACACTCATCCCTCAGAGCGCGTTAACTCTCCTATTAAAC
>JANYBJ010000270.1 GCA_025360845.1 bacterium | reverse complement strand
CCGGTTTGCGCCCCGGTGACCAGATCCAGACGGTCAACGGCAAGAAGATCGGCAACTGGACCGATTTGCAGGTGGAGTACCAGTTGGCGGGAGAGTCCGGCCATGCCACCTTCGGCTTGGTACGCGACAAGGTTTCGCGCGAGTTGGAACTCTCGTTCCAGACCAATAACGTGTTCGAGCTGCGGTTTCTTTCGGGAGTCTATCCCGTGGCCACCTGTGTCGTTTCTGAAATAACGACCAATTCGCCGGCGGCGCTTTGCGGGCTCTGGATCAACGATGAGATCCAGGCTGTGGATGAGGTGCAGGTGCTGGGTTCGCGTCACTTCTCGTCGCTGATCAAGCGGAACGGCGGGGTGCCGACGGAGTTGACCGTCAAGCGGGGCGCTGAACAGTTGAAGCTTTCTGTGACGCCGCGTTACGACGAGTCGCTCAAACGTTATCTGATCGGCATTGTGCCGGGCGACGGCATGGAGCACGTGAAGGCGTGGATGATGTATCGCGATCCCTGGAAGCAGTTAAAGTGGGACTCGATGTCCGTCGTGCGTGTGCTGCAGGCCTTGGGCACGCCGAAGGAGTTCAAGGCGGTCGCGAAAAATGTCGGCGGCCCGGTGGCCATCGTGTTGGGCCTGTATGATACGGTGCGCTATGATGTGATGGGCGGGCTCGGCTTTTTACGCATGATCTGCGTGAACCTTGCGATCCTGAACCTGTTGCCGCTTCCGGTCTTGGATGGCGGCCATATTCTTTTCGCCCTCGTTGAAATCATCACGCGCCGCAAGCCGCATCCCAAAGTCGTCGCGGTCTTGGTCAATGGCTGCGCGATGCTGTTGATCGGGCTGATGGCTTTGCTGGTTTACAGCGACATTGCCAAACGGGTGAAGTTCAACAAAGCGCTGCATGCCATGGAGCGCGAGGCGGCCGCGGCAGAGGTGGACAAGACGGCGGAGACCAATGCGCCCGCAAGGCCGTAAAAAGAGTGCGTATCATGCTTCGTCCTCGTACAGAAACACGTCGCATTACGCTCGGCGGGGTACCCCTAGGGGGCGGCGCTCCGGTCAGCGTGCAGACGATGGCCAATGCGCATCCTCATGATGCGGAGGCGTTGGCGCGGCAGATCTCCGAGGCGGCGGAACTCGGGTGCGACATCGTGCGTCTGACGGTGCCGGACCCGCAGGCGGCCGCAGTGTTCAAGCAGGTGCGTGCGCGCTCGCCGTTGCCGCTGGTGGCGGACATCCATTTCGATTACCGGCTCGCGCTGGCGGCCATCGAGTCCGGCGCCGACGGCTTGCGCATCAACCCTGGAAACATCGGCGGTCCCGAGTGCGTCCGGGCTGTGGTCGCCGCTGCGCGCGTGCGCAAAATCCCGATCCGCATCGGCGTGAACGGCGGCTCGCTGGAGAAGGACATCCTCGCGAAACACGGGTCCGTCACAGCCGAGGCGCTGGTCGAGAGCGCGCTGCGCCATGTGGCGTTGCTGGAGTCCGAGGACTATCGCGAGATCAAGATCTCCGTCAAGGCGTCTGACGTGCCGCGCACGCTGGCGGCCTACCGGTTGCTTTCCGAACAGACGGTCTATCCGCTGCACCTGGGCGTCACCGAGGCCGGCACTTTCATTCCGGGTACGGTCCGGTCGTGCGTGGCGTTGGGCGCGCTGCTGCTGGACGGGATCGGCGACACGATCCGCGTCTCGCTCACCGACACGCCCGCCAAAGAGGTCCGCGTGGGGGTCGAGCTTTTGCGGAGCGTCGGGCTGCGGGCGCCGGGCGCCGCGGTGACCTCATGCCCGACCTGCGGGCGGACACGGGTAGACGTGGCGGGCTTGGCGGCGCGAGTGGAGGAGCGGCTGGAACGGTTCTACCGCACGCATCCCGGCGCGGCGCGTCCGCATGTGGCGGTGATGGGGTGTGTGGTCAACGGACCCGGAGAGGCCAAGGGCGCGGACATCGCGGTCGCGGGCGGCAACGGCTCGTTCGCTCTGTATGTGCGCGGCGAGCAGGTCAGCGTGATCCCTGAGGCCGCCGCGCTTGAGACGATTGTCGGGTTGGTCGAGCGTTGGGTGGAGCAGGACGCCTCGCGGAGGCGCCCCTGTCCGGTTTCGCTCCGCGATTTCGTAGCGTAAGCGTCCTCGAAAAATCAGAGGATTTCGCACTTGCCGCCTGAGCAGGCCACGGTCTGTGAGACCGTGGTGAAGTCCTGCCGCTCAATCAGCAACGTGTAGTCGACCGGCGCGTAGGTCCGCGTGAGGTCCTCCCACTGTTTGCAGGCGTTGACGCGCTTGAGGCAGCGGGTCATCTTCAGCACGTCGTTGCCGAAGTAGTTCTGGGCGAACTTGTGGGCGCGCCTGATCCAGTCCTGTTTGGACTGCCGGACCACCTCGATGGCCTCGTAGACGCGTTTGGGATAGATCTTGGGCGTCTGGGTCTCCAGATTCTCGCCGCGGCCGAGGGCGCAGTCGCAGGCGCCCCAGAGGTTGTCGTCAAAGGCGTGCAGGCCGTCCACGATGAGGCCCGACGCGAGCAACGCCCCGACCCCGTAGGTCTCGACGATCTCGTCGGCGGCGAGCACTTCGCAGAAGGGCGCCTGCGGGTAGTCGAGGTCGCCGCCGTCGGGCAGCAGCGAGATGCCGGCGAAGGCGTGGCGGTGGTCGTAGATAAACGCTTCGACCGCGTTCCATTCGCCGTCCTTCACGGAGATCGTGTTGGAGACGTTGTGGCTGAGCCAGGGCTGGGCGCACAGCTCGGGGCGCTTGCCGGCGTCGATCCAGTTCTCCTTGGTCAGCTTGACCTTCTGCAGCAGTTCGACGGCATCCACGTCGCGCTTGGTGAGCGAGTCGGGGCTGGCCTCCACGCAGAAGGTCAGCACCACGTCGGTGCCGTTGGGGTTCCAGACCGATTTCTCGACCGCCTTGGGGTTCTGCGCCTGGAAGAAGTCGACGAGCAGCTCGTCCTCGTTGGCCTGCGCGCGGCGGAAGTAGCGCTTGGCGTGGTGGGGGTGGATGCCGGACGATGTGCCCAGGATGCTGCTGGTGGTGCCCGCGGGCTTGACGCAGGTGGCGCGCGCGGCGGGGTTCACGCCGATCCGCTTGGCCACTTCCGTGTTGACTTCGAGAATGTATTTGGCCATCTCCCGCTGGAGCGCGGGGTCGAACGAGACCGCCGGGTGTTCCATCATGCCGGTCATCGAGATGCCGAGCAACGCCTCGCGCCGCGCGATGCGCGTGCTCACCTCGCCGAGGTAGCCGAAGTCGGTGTAGTCCGCCTGCAGGGTGCCGAGGATCGCGGCGGCCTGACACGCCGTCCGGAAGATCTCCGCATTGTCGACGATCCCCATGTTGATCTCGCAGAGGTTGCAGAAGGCGAAGCCCGACACGCCGTCGATCTGCGGGTAGAGGCCGATCTCGCCGCACGGGTTGAAGGTCATGTCGAGATGGTCAGTCCAGACGAACCCAGGCTCGCCGAACTCCTTGACGGATTTCATGAGCTTGCTGAACTGCTCGCGCGTGGTCTGGTTGCGCAGCAGGATGGCGGAGTTGTTCGACCGCGCGCGCTGCGGGTTTTCGGTGAACCAGTTGCCGGTCTTGGCCGTGGCCATGAGTTCGTCGTCCGGCGAGAAGAGGCAGATCGTGGCGCTGCGGCGCACGCCGCCCGAGAGCACGGCGTCGGAGGCGTGCATGAGGATGTCGTAGGCGTCGACCGAGCGCATGCGCGTGCGGCCTTCGGCGACACGCTTGTCGAGCAGGCTGCGGATCACGTCGAGGCTGCGGCGCAGCGGCTCGGGACCCGGCGCGCGGCCCATGCCGGAGGAGATGGGGCGGCCTTTGGGCCGGATGAGGGTGTAATCGAAATGAATCACCTTGCCGGCATACTGCGGGAAGGGCTGGTCAGAGACAAAATAGGTGGAGAGCAACGCGCCCAGCGCGTCCGACCACCCCTCGATGGTGTCGGGGATCACAAACGTCTCGACTGCCCCGGACGGTTTGGCGATGCCGGGCAGTTTCGCGATGTGGTGGGTCTGCACCGAGAAGCCCACGCCGCAGCCGCAGAGCAACAGCCAGAGCGCCTCTTGGAAGAAGCGCGGGCGGTCGCAATAGGAGGTGGTGCAGTTGTAGACGCGCGCGTGCTTGCGCAGGATCGGCTCGCCGCCGAACTGCATGGCGCGCTGGCTGCCCAGCACCATGCGCTTTTTCATGGCCGTCTCACAGATCGCCAACAGGTCTTCGACGTCGATGCCGCGGGCCGCGAAGTGCCGGCGGTGCATGTCGATCACCCGCTCGACCGCCTCCTCGAAGGTCTCGCGGCGCATTTTTTCGGGGATGTAACGGCTGTATTTTGAGGTGAAAACGTAGTTCTTCAATGATTCAATGCTCATGACGGGTCCTGGATTCGGGAGCGAGTAGAAAAATGGGGGAAAGACAGAACGGTCACACCAGTGATCCGTTGCTTGCGTCTATATATAGTGGTTGTTGTTTCTGTTGTCCACAATATTTTGTGGTTTCGCGTAAGTCCTTGATTTACAAGGAAATCGGCTGTCTGTATTTTAGGCTTCCGTTGGAGAGGGGGCAAAGGTATGATGAAACCATGCTTGAGAAGGGTCTATCTGTCAGGGGGCGGCTGGCCCCGAGTCCGACCGGCGCGCT
>JANYBJ010000239.1 GCA_025360845.1 bacterium | reverse complement strand
CGGCAACTCCCTCATCGGTCCCGACTTCTACGCGCAAGAGCAGATGCTCCTGCTCGACGATGACACCCAGTACCGCATCAACGTCTTCGACTGGAGCAAGGGCTTCCCCTCCATCATGAAACGCGGCGGTTTCGATTGCGTCATCGGCAACCCGCCGTATATCCGCATCCAGGTTCTGAAGGAAGGGTCACCGATCGAAGTAGAACTCTACAAGACGCTTTACCGCTCGGCGGCTTCGGGTAATTATGACATCTACGTGATCTTTGTGGAAAAGGCCCTCGGCCTGTTGAATCCAACCGGACGGACCGGATTTATCCTGCCGCACAAGTTCTTTAACGCGCAATACGGCTCTGCTTTGCGCGAGATCATCGCCAAGGGGCGGCACCTTTCCCACGTCGTGCATTTCGGTGATCAGCAGGTTTTCGCGCAAGCGACAACCTACACATGCCTGATGTTTCTCGACAAGGCAGGAGCCGATGCGTGCCGTTTCATCAAGGTACATGACTTACAGGCTTGGCTGCGCAAATTGTCGCAATCCGATGACACCGGTGATGTCGGAGCGGAAGCGGTGTCAGTTAGTGAGGCTGCTGCCGTCTATCGGGTCAGGAGGCAGACGCGCGATGCTCTGCAAACCGAGGGAATCGTCCCAGCCCGGAGCATCACCGCAGACGAATGGAATTTCGCGGTCGGCCCCGATGCGGGGCTGTTCGAGCGTCTCGGCAAATGGCCGCTGAAGCTGGGCGACATCGCCGATTTGTTCGTCGGCATCCAGACGGACGCCGACGACGTCTATATCCTGGAGGAAGCCCGGCGGACGAAGAACCGGGTACTCTGCCGCTCCCGGCATACGGGCCGCGAGCACTGGTTGGAGGCCGAGCACCTGAAGCCTTTCCTCAAAGGTTCGCTCAATATCCGGCGCTATCACTTTTCCGACGTTTCCAAGCTTCTGGTCTTCCCGTATGAGATGCGCGACGGGAAATCCGTTCTGATTCCGCCCGCCGAATACGCGGCGCGTTTTCCCCTGACGTGGGCTTATCTCAGCGAATGCCAGCCCCGCCTGTCGGCGCGCAACAAGGGGCGGATGGGCGCGGACTGGCACGGTTATGTTTACAAGAAAAACCACACCCGGATGGCGCTTCCCAAGCTGCTTGTCCCCTCCCTTGCGACGGGGAGCTGCTTTGCGCCCGACCTTGATGGAATGTACACCTTTGTCGGCAGTGGCGGCGGGGGCGGTGGCGGGTACGGCGTCATTCTCCGGGAGCCGGCCGCGATCGGTTACGGAAGCCTCCTCGGGATTCTCAACTCGACACTGATCAGCCGGTATCTGCGGGCGACCAGCACGCCGTTCCGCGGCGGGTATATCGCCCTCAACCGCCAGTATATCGAGCAGCTTCCGGTCGCGCTTCCAGGCGAAGAGGTGGCGGTCGTATTGCGGCAGGCAGCGGAAAGGATGACTGCCTTGCACGCGCGGGTAAACGCCGCTCGATCTCCAGACGAGAAAGAGGCGGTCCAGCGTCAGCTTCACGCGACGGACCGCCAGATCGACGCGCTGGTCTATCAGCTCTACGCGCTCACCCCCGAAGAGATCGCCATCGTGGAAGTTTCTAAACTATGACCGTAGAACTGACACTGAAGGGCTTCTGGTGGACTCCTGACGCACCAGATCGCCTCAGAGATCGCGTCATATACTGACCCATACGGCTATGAATCACAGTGCAGACGGGAGTTGAGGTTAACCCGATCTATGATCGTGCTGCTAGGCGTGTCGATTCGCCAAGCCTGCAGCTACTCCGCATCGGCGTCAGCCGCATCGAGCGCGTCGTGGAAATCGCATTGGCCGTTCACGTCGGAAAAAGACCTGTCGAAGCCGTCCCGCAGGCAGATCGCCTGTACGCGGATCTTGCCGGTCTCGTTGAGTTGCATCACATAGCGTAAGGGCGTATCAGCGTCTTCAGAAATGACATGCCGCGCATCGCAAATAGCGGCTTGCGCGATGATCTTCATGTCATCTTTGATCGCCGGACTACTCTCGCCATCTGCCTTGAACGGCTTAAAATCCAACTCCGCCGTTTTGATGGCATCATCCCAGTTGAAGGGTAGAACAATGCAAGATCTAAGGATTTCGGGCGGGATCGGTTGCCGGACACAGAATTCACTGACTACGATAGTCGGCAGGAACACGGGTATACGATCTTCTATGAAATGTCTCCAATAACGAAGGGCGATCTCGTGGTGGTTTCGAGCCGGGTCAGCCAACGTGATGAGAAAAGACGTGTCGAGTACGATACCGGCGCCCATCACGTTCCTCCCCGTTGTTCGCGAACCCACGCCACGGCGTCCGGGACGTCGCGCCATGCTTCCGCGCCCTGCTCGGTAAATCGATTGAGTGCCTCCTCATCGTAGGTAGGCTCGTAGTCCTCGAAAGCGATCAAATGCACGTTCCGCAACTGGCCTGTCCGAAAGTGTTGTTCAGCACGCACCCGCAAAAGTGCGTCGCGGTACACGCGGTTTTGAGGTTCATCACGGATGTAGTCCTGAGACGTATTGACGATGACCGTCTGCCCTGTATCCCGCAACCGCAAGTGAACATTGGCCTTTTGAGCTCCGCCCATGTTCTCGATTATGCCGAACAAATACTTCTCTACCGTCACCCAAGGAACGACGGCTCCCACACGGAAGTCTGAAGAGTGTGTCAGTCGCACGGTGGGCAAATCTTCCCGGTCGGGCTTGATGTCGTATTCCAACCCGCCGTCCTTGCGGGCGTTCGCCTGCCACTTGGCAACCACTTCCGCTCGTTTTGGATCAATCTCTCCCAAAGAATCTTCCCGGGTCAGCACGGCAAGGTCAGTCTCCAATGCCAAAGAGGTCGCGGCGGTAAGGATGACCCGTAGCTTGTAGGAGCCTTCCCCGATCTCTACATGCGTCTCGTTCTGTTTTCCCTTCTGAGAACCGGCAAGGAAAGCCTCCACCTGTTGGTTAAACTCGTTAAACTGGGACAAACCAATTGTGCGCGGCGTCAAATCGACGCCGGACACTTTGCCGCGCAGGAAAAAGTCTATGGATCTGATTGTACTCATGCCGAGCGATAGAAATATACGACAGTTTCCACCCCGACGGCAAGCCTGTCGTTACATCGCATTGGCGCAGGCCAGGATGCAGACGCCGACCACCAGAATCGCCAAGGCGAGCCGGATGCCGTGTACGGCGCGGGTGTCGGCACCGCGCCACTCGCCGGTCAGAAAGCCGTTGACGGTCCCCGTGAAAATCGCGAGCGACATGAAGATGGCGTAGCCGACCGAGACGCCGAGCGCGCCCAGCATCGGCGAGCCGACGCCGAAGCAGGCGATGGCGCCGTCGTGCAGCAGGGCCATCGCGAAGGCGATGGCGTAGACCGGCAGCACGCCCGGACCCACCAGCGTACACCAGGTCTTGTTCGCGGTCAGTTGCTGGGCGCAGTAGCCGCAGGCGGAGAGCGACCCGCCCCAGAGCGCCAGCGCGGTCACCGCGAAGCTCGCCCGCCACCCCGGATTGTCGAACGGCGCGGCGGAGGCCTGTTTCATGACGTCGCCGCCGAAGCCGAAGGCCAGCGCGTAACAGGCGCAGAGCACGCCGGAGATCACGGCCACGGCAATCCCCTTGCCGAGCTTGCGCGGCGCTTGGGCTGCGCTGCCGCTCAGCTCTTTGAGAAGCGCTGCCTTGCCGGACGCCACGACGCCCAAAATGCAGACCGCCGCGCCTCCCAGCATCATCGCGCCTTTGGCCGTGCCGAAGACGCTCGGGGTAAAGATCAGCGCCGGAACGATCATGCCGAAGGCGATCTGCACGCCGTAGTTGATCGCGTAGGCCAGCGAGAGTCCCACGAAAGCGAAGCTGAGTCCCAGCGTCATCGACCCCAGTCCCCACAGGAAGCCGAAAACCACCGGACCGATCCACTGGCTGGGCGTGAGCGAACCGCAAAGGCCGAACAAATCCTTTACCAGCGCGGGCCCCGCCAGCAGCGGCAGAAGGATCGTGGCGAAGAAAAAGAAGGGACCCCAGAGCGTTTCCCACGGCGTCCCCTTACGCACGAATTTACTGGGCAGACCGAAGGATCCGCCACACAACGCGCCCAGTACAATCAGCATCAATCCAGTCGTCATCTTTCGCCTCCGTGTTATTCTGTCTGAAAGAGCGTTCCTTTCGTTTGTAGTGACGCCGTAAGGCGTGTCTCACGAGCCGACGGAATGCCCTTACGGGCACACTACAAACGGAAACCAAAGGCCCTTGTTCTACGCACCGTACCTCCGCAGCGCCTCCAGCATGGCGCGGTAGTTCGCGGGTCTCACGCCGCGGTGAATCGTGTTGCTGGACGAGACGATCAACCCGCCGGGACCGGCGTCGGCGATGCAGCGGCGCACCTCTTCGCGCACCTCGTCGGGCGTGCCGGCACACAGGGTGTGTACGCAGTCGATGTTGCCCTTGAGCGCGATCCGGCTGCCGTACTTAGCCTTCATATCGGACATGGTCAGCCCGGCGCCCGGATCGATCGGGTCGAGGCAGTCGATACCGGCTTCGATCCATTGATCCACCAGCGGGAGCACGTTGCCGTCGCAGTGCTTCACGGTCAGGCAGCCCAGCGCCTTAAAGCCTTGGATCGCCCGGCGGAACGAGGGCAGAAGCTGTTCACGGTAAACATCGGGAGAGAAGAGGGGACCCGCAGTCATGGCGACGTCGTCGGTGGTGGCGATGATCCTCACGCCGAAGGTGCGGACCGCATGCCCGGCGATCGCCAGGTTGTAGGTGACGATCCGGTCGAGGAACTCGGCGCAGGCCTCAGGCTCGACCAGCGGGGCCATCAGCGCCTCTTCGTAGCCCAGCAGGTCGCGCAGGTCAGAGAACCCGTCGCGCAGGTTGAGCACCACCGCACGCGTGTCGCCGAAACGCTCGACGGCACGCCGCAGCGTGGCGAGACGGTGGTCCGCGCACGGGTCTGGAAACGTGAACTCCGCGTGGCGGGTGACGTCCGAGAGCGGTTGCGCGATGACGGCGGGGATGCAGTCGCCGGTGAGCTGGCGGCGGTTGCCCCATTCGTCCTCGAAGGTCTGGACGTCGATGAAACGTTTCGCGTAGTCGGGCCGGATGTTGATGCCGTCGATGTCCAGACGCTCCACCACGTCCAGCGGATCATCGGAGCCGGTCAGCGCCTGGCCGACACGGACATCGATAAACCACTCAAACGTCGGAATCCGGTCGGGCGTCTCACGCCGGATCGCGGCACACATGCGTTCAGTTGCATTCATCATTCTCCCCAAATAGGAACAGGTCTTTCTGGTAGGGACGCCTCCCCGAGGCGTCCGCGGACGGTTCGGGGAACCGTCCCTACCCTTCATTTACTTTTTGTCCAATTGTTATTGCAGCGTGGGCTGGGCGAGTTCGCCTGCGAGTTGGGCCACGCCGCCCGCTTTTTCATAAACGCCGTAGAACTGGCAGACCGAGTCAAGCCAGGTGACAATACGGTTCATTTCATCCTCGGTCAGCTTGACGTCGTGGTGCCCCTTTTTGAGCAGCGCGTAGAGCTTGGAGGCTCGGGCGCCGAACTCGCCGGGCGTGGTGCGGTAGAACTTCGGCGAGTTCCAGTCGCGGTTCGAGCCGTAGGTGGTGAAGCCGTAGGGCTGGGCGAGACTCAAAAAAGAGGCATAATATAAAGATGTTTTATTCATCCACCCCTGCACCGGCAGCTCCATCTGTTCCCGGTCCAGCCGCGGCGGCAGCTTCTGCCCGGCCTGTGCGGCCTTGATCTTCTCCGCGTGGCAGGTCACGCAGCGCGCGTCCAGAACCGGCTGCACCAGGCGCGGGTAACTGAAGGGGTTGGAGCCTTCGGGTCCGGGCCGCAGGATCGACGGCGCGCGCTTCATGGCCAGAGGCGTGGCGGCCGGAGTCGGCTCAGGCGCGCCGGTTTTGGACTCATGGCAGCCCTGACAGGACATCTGCTCGCCCGGCATGAAGGCGGTGGAGGACCGCATGGACTGGACGGCGCAGCCATTGGCATCGAGCGCCTGAAAGAAGACCTCCACGCCCGCAGGCACCTTGAAATACGCGCTGCCGTCCTTCTCGACGGGGACCGTGCCGAGCACCACGCGTGCGAGGTTGATCGAGTCGAAGCCTTCGGGTAGCTGGAGGCCGATATTGTGCGGGACCTCTTCGGAGGCCACGGAGAGGGGAAAGATCTGCCACACACGCAAGGCGGTGATGGTGGTCCCCGCAGGCCAAGGCTGCTGGCTCTTGTAGACGTCCGCGACGGTCACGGTGGCTTCGCCGCGCCCGCCGGCTTTGAGCGGCTTGCGCTGTTCAGGAATCACCGGCGGAACGGGCGTCGCGCGCAGCGGCATGGGACTCAGGCACGCGATGCCGGGATCGCGGTAGATCAGCTCTTTGTTGCCGAACTTGTCCAGCAGGTAGAGGCCGAACACATGCTGCTGCGCCACGCCTTGGACCTCGGCCGGTTCGTACGCGCACAGGAAGTACTTTTCGCTCAGCGGCCAAGCGGTCCCGTACGTCTGCGCCCCGCCCTGGCTCTCAGGAAAGCCTGCGTCGGGGGTGAGTCGCCGCACCGGCGCCATGGCGTCGTCGTCAGCCACGCGCGGGTCGATCACGACCAGCGATCCGAACGCCTGTCCGTGGTGCGGCGCGCCCGTAGCGACGAAGCGATGCGAGTCGGGGATCGCGCGGGAGTCGAGTTCCATGTCGGCGCGCTTGTAGCGGAACGAATAGTTGCCGTGGACCGGGCGCGGGTTGCGTCCGTCGGGGGTGGTCGTCCACGGGTGGTGTGCCGTGCAGCCGTGGCGGTCCACGTAGTCCCAGCGCGTCCAGAGCAACATGCCGTCGTGCGTTACGGCGGGCGACCACTCGTTGGTCTCGTGGAAGCTCAGGCAGCGGATGTCCGAACCGTCGGGAAGCATGTCGAAAAGCGTAAAGGTCGGGCAGGCGCGTCCGCATCTCAGGTACCCGCCGCGCCGTTCGGAGATGAAGGCGAGGCGGCCCGCCGGCGTGAAACAGGGCTGGAAGTCGTTCCACGTTCCGTCCGTCAGCATCGTGAGTTGTTTGCCGTCCGCGCCGACCGAAAAGAGGTGGTAGCAGAAACCTTGTTCCCAGTGTCCGTCCTGCGCGTGGTTCAGGTGACTGATGTGGCGACGCGAACCGACACCTTCGACGTAGGCGAAGGCGATGGCTTTGCCGTCATACGAAACCGCGGGCGAGAGCAGCGAACCGCCGTCTTTGCCCTGTGTCGCACGGGTGCCGAACGTGAGCGGCTGGTCTTTCATGCGCCCGTTGGCCACGCGCGCGTCCGCCAGCAGGTCACGCAGTCCGGGCTTTGCGCCAAAGGGGTCGGAGAGCACGAACAGGCCGCCGCCTGATCGCTGCTGCTGTCCGTAAAACTGGTCGCAGCAGTGCTCCATCACGCCGCGCACCTCGCGCTTGATGAAGAGCAAACCGTTGAAGTCGAGCAGGGGATTGGCGAAGGCGACCCGGCGGCGCACAACGAGCAGGCGGTTGAAGAGGGCGCGGCGTGCGGCAGCGTTATCGGTGGCGACGGCGGCGGACTCGGCTTGCAGGGTGTCGAGGTCGCGCTGTTCCGCTGCGAGGGCGCGCGTGCCGGGCAGGGCGCGCACATCGGCCAGCAACGCCGCGGTGCGGCGGAGCAGGACATCGAGCGGATCGCGGTCGGCGTCGTTGACCAGAGCGTCGGCGCAGCAGGTCTCGCCAGCGAAGCTCGCGAAGCGCGGCTTCTGCGTCAGGTCGTATGCGAGGAAGGCCCACTGGCGGTCGGCCTCGCCGTCGGGATAGGCTGCGCCCGGCGCTGCCGGTGAGAGCCACTCCGACGCGCCGAACGTCGACGCGCATACCCATAGTGTACCTAGAAGAATCCCTCGCACGCTGCATTTCATAACCTGTTCCCCTGAGTTGTTATTAGTATGCACGTTCCCTGTGCGGAATAAAATCCCTCTTCTGGCATTTTTGCAAAAAAGTTTCGTTTTTTGGCAAAGGTTTGTTTACGTCGGTTTCCGATGGGTTTATACTGGGGCATGAAAATTGATTGGTCGGACATGATGTTGCCTTGCCTGAAGAAGATCCGCGAGCGTTTCCACGAGACGGTCGGACTGGCGGTATTGGACGAGCCGGCAGCGGTCGGGGTGATCGTCGCGGCGGTTCAGGAGACGGGGCGTTTCGGTTTCACCCTGTGTGCGGGGCACCGTTTTCCGCTCCACACCGGCGCGCCGGCGAAAGCGATGCTGGCGTTTCTTCCCCGTGAGCGGGTCGAGGCGCTCTTCAAGCGGATGGTGTTCCGGCGTTTCACAAAGAACACGCTGACGACGCGGCAGGCGTTCCGCAAAGAGTTGGCCGCGATCCGGGCGTGCGGCTATGCGCTGGACCGGGCCGAGGAGGTAGAGGGGTGCCACTGCCTGGCCGTGCCGGTGTTCGATCCCGCAGGAGTGCCGGTTGCCGGCATCTGGTTCACGGGGCCGTCGAGCCGCTTGCCGCTGGACACCTTGGGCGCCGCCTATCCCGAGCTGCGCGCGCTCGTCGATGCCGCGCAACGCGCATGTCATGCTCAGCTCAGGGAGAAGGACGGGGCTGCTCAGACCATGGAAAAGATCAAGCGGGCGCGGGCGCTGTTGGATGCGGCACCGCTGAACGAGAGCCCGGATCTTGAAACGGTGGCGTGCGGCTTGGGCATGAGTTACTCCGCGTTCCGGCATGCCTTCAAGGCGCAGGTCGGCACCAGTCCGGCGCAGTACCGGATCACCCGTCGTTTGGCCGCCGCCTGCCGCAGCCTCGAGGCATCCACTGCGTCGTTGTCAAAGGTCGCCGAACAGACCGGCTTTCCGTCTGCCGCGCATTTCTCGACGGTCTTCAAGAAGAAAACGGGACTCTCGCCGCGCGACTACCGTGCGGCGCAACGGGCGGAACCGCGCGTTTAGAAGAAGGATAAGTCCGCAACCCGTATTAACTCCAATCAAAGAGACGCCCATGATTAACTTAGCTATCCGCTCGATCATTATTCTCATCTTTGTGTCGAACGTAGCCACCGCCGCAGAAACAATGGTTAAAGCCGGGGGCGTGCCGCCCGAGCCGATGAACACCAAGATTCCGGCCTGGAACGTCGAGGCGAAGGTCATCTATTCGAAGGCTTTTCCGGGCTTCATGGACATCGAGATTTATCGGGAAGGCGGGCGCTGCTTCGTCCGTGACAGAATCAAGAATGCCGACTACAAGGACTCCCGTCCGCGCCGCGCCTACTACGTGGACATGGAGAACATCGGGCCCTCGCTCGAGAAGGGATATCCTCTGCCGGAGCGTGGCGGCATCTGTCAGATCCAGTGCAAACGCTGGCGGGAGGGCAAAGACATGTGGGACTTGAAGGACGCGGAAACGGCCATGGAGTGGGTGATCAAGCCCGGTCCGCTCGGCGTGGAGGGCGAGTTGTTCATTCCTCCGACCTTTGCCATCGATACCGAGGACTGGCGCGATCAGGAGCTTAAGGCCATCCCGCCTTTTGCGCCGATTCTGGGCAAAACCTCGCCCTCCTATCGATATAACGCAGATCAGACGTGGGAGGATATCCTCCGGCACGGCGCAAGCCACACCGCCAGCGGCGTGGGCCCGGGCGGACACGAAAACATGCTGTTGACGGTCGGCGACCCTCTCGATGCCATGGGCGAACAGGGTTTCGCCGCGCTGAGCAAGGAGGAACTCGCCAGCTACGCGTCGAAGGTCCCGCCGCTCGCTTTTTATCTCACCGACTGGGAAAAGCAGCCCGGCTGGCATAACACCCCGACGTACTGGAGCATCGATCTGCCGGACGAAAAGGTGCTCCAGAATTATTACGATTTCATTTCCGAAATGAACCGGTTGAATCCCGCCCGGAAGAGCGGCGACTACTACCGTGCCCTTAAATGGAACAACTCGTTCTATGACCAGGGCGAGGCTTATCCGCTGCGTCCGCAGTTCATTGAACAGACCGAAGACCCCGAGAAGAACACCGGACCCGCCTTCCGGTCGTTCACCTACCGCGACGGCACCCGGCATTCGATGCGCGAGGTCTGCCGGGTTTACACCATCGACTGGTATCTCAAATCGAATATCTTTCCGGATCGTCGCCGCACCGCGATCTATCAGATCTACTGCAATCTGTTCGACACCATCAACGCGAAGCTCATCACCCCGGCTGACTCCACCATTCTCGGTTTCGCTTGGTTCGGCACGGACAACGATCTGCCCTACCGCCAGTACATCCGCATGGAAGGCGGGTGGCTCGGCTATTACAACCGCATCGTGCCCGCCCCCTGGTGGGTGATGACCGCGACCTACATCGGCCACCTGTTTGGCGACGGGTTTCACTGGTGGCATGACAACGGCCCGGAAGGCAGCGACCGCAGCAGGCGTCCCGATGATTATGGGATGGGGCCGTACATCTGGGAACCCGACTCGGACGGCCCGGCCAAGGCGCCGCTGGTGCTGGGGGCTCCGAGCGATGGCGGTGAGGGCGTCGTGCCCAAGGGGCCGCTTTACCCCCGCGAGCCGCGCTACAACCTCGCCTATACCAAGTTGGCCGAGTATCGCCTCAAACAGTACGAAAGGTTCCTCACCATGCCTCGCAGCGTTGTGGAGTACAGCTTGGACGCCGGCAAATCGTGGGTGAGCCCTGTGGGTAACGAGCGCCGCGACATTCTCGAAAAGGCCGAAAAAAAACAGCCGCTCTGTTTCAAATGGGACAACGGCGGCGACCTGGTGATGATCTTCCTTGTCTGGCCCTTTGCCGACACTCCCGAGTGGAACGTAAGGTTGAAAATCGCACCCGGTCAGGAGCGCGACGTGAAGATGCATCGCCAGTGGCCGATGCTCCGCGTCTTCAGCAAGAGCACCCCGAAATACGGACTCTCGGCATCACCCAAATGAACGGCGTTTTTGACTAGGAATCTGCGCTTATGAAGATGTTCAAACGTTTCGCTCTGTTCCTTATGGCCTGTGCGGGCGGAGGCTGTTTAGCCACGGCGGCGGGGGTGCCGGGTGTTCCGGAAGGCGCGGGCCATTGGGCGGGGAGAGAGGGGAAGATCTCGCCTGTGCCGGTGCGCAACGTGCGCTTGGAAGGCGGTTTTTGGGGGCCGAAAATTCGGGTTTACCAAGAGCGTTCCATCCCCCATTCGTGGCAATACATGGATGGCAACCTGCGCGCGCTGCGCAAAGCGGCGGGTGAAAAAATAGACGGCCCGTTCAACGGCACCTGGGACGAGGCGAACCTGTATAAGCTCCTCGAAACCATCGCCCACTCCCTCGGGATGTTTCCGGATGCCGCGCTGGAGCAGAAGGTGGACGAGATCGTGGACCTGCTCGGGCGGGCGCAACGCGCGAACGGATATGCCCATGTCTTTATCATCAATGAGGGCAAGCCGGAGTGGGACCCCGCCTTTCTCGACGGCTCCCACGACGGTTATGTGCTGGGCCACATGATCGAGGCCGCCCTCGAGTATCATGCGAACACGGGCAAACGCGCTTTTCTCGACATTGCCTGCAAAGCGGCTGACGAGGCGTGCGAGCATTTTCTGGGGCCAAAGGGCGTGCCCGGTTTTTGCGGACATGCTGAACTGGAAATGGCGCTGGTGGAATTGGCGCGCGCCACCGGGCGCACGCGGTATGTCGAGCTGTCCCGCGCGTTCGTCGAGTGGCGCGGGCGAGGGGTGGTGCGGCCCTACGGTGCAACCCCTCGGTCCTATTTTCAAGATTCGGTTCCGCTTCGCCAGCAGCGGAATCTGGACGGGCACGCTGTCCGGTCCACGTTCTTTGCGACCGGGGTGGCGGACTTGGCCTTGGCCGCCGGCGAGCCGGACTATCGTCTCGCGGCGAACCGGTTCTGGGACAGTGTCACGCTGCGGCGAATGACGATCACGGGCAGCACCGGGCCTCGCCATGAGCATGAGGCGTTGGGAGAGGATTACGAGCTTCCCAACAACGGCTATTACGAGTCGTGCGGGGCCTGCGGACTGGCGGATTTCGCGCAGCGGATGTTCCTTCTGGAAGGCGGGTCCGATTCCGGCGATGTGCTTGAGCGCGTTCTATACAATGCGGTCTTGCACGGCATCTCGCTGGACGGCACCCATTCCTACTATCAAAACCCCCTTAGCGACATGAATCGCGAGCGCTACAATTCGTGGGTTTGTTGCCCTCCGAATCTGTCACGCACCCTTTTTCAGGTCGGGCGTTACGCCTATGCTTCTGGCGGCCGGGATGCGTACCTGAATTTATTCGTGGCCGGAACCGTGCAGCTGCCGATGGAGGGCGGCCCGGTCGGACTGAAAATCAAGACGGAGTATCCGTGGGAAGGACGGGTGGACATCAGCGTGACGCCCGGTAACGTGTCCCGCTTCGCTATCAATCTGCGCTGGCCGGGCTGGTGCGAGCGCGCGACGCTCGCGATCAACGGTTCGGCGGTCAATCCCCTGACCAAGACCGACCGCGGCTACATCCGCTTGGAGCGCGAGTGGCGCGATAACGATGTCATCGGGTTCGTTATGGAAATGCCGGTGCAGCGCATCGAGGCCCACCCGATGATCAAGGACTGCGTGGGCAAGGTGGCCCTTCAGCGCGGTCCGCTGGTCTATGGATTCGAGGGCGTCGACAACGGCGGAAAGGCAGCGATCGAACTGGGGGAGCAACCGCAGCTTCGGGTTGAGGCCCGGCCCGATCTGCTCGGTGGCGTCCGGGTCGTAACCGGCGACGATGCCGAGGGAAAAGGGTTTGTCGCGATTCCCTTCTACGCCATGGCCAATCGTGCGAAATCCGTGCAGGAGGTCTGGATCATGCAACGCGGATGGAAAGCCAGCGAGGCTTGGTGGGAGGGGAGACTTTACCGGAACGCCGACGTAACCGTGCAAAAAGCCGTCGCCCCGAGCCCCACCGAGAAGGACGCAAAATAGTTTTCAACACATGACTAAACGATGACACCTATGAATACTCACCGCTCGATTTCGACCCTGTGTTTTCTGGGGTTCACCGCCGTCTTCCTCTCCTCCTCTCCGCTCAGAGCCGAGGAGGCTGTTCTGAGCGCAGACTTCTCGGTTCACACCGGCGCCATCCGCCCGCTCCACGGCATCAACAAGGGGCCGCTGTCGCCGGGAGGAATCTTCGACGTGATCAAGGAGCAGAAAGAACTGGGGATTCCGTTCACGCGCCTGCACGACTGCGGCTGGCCTAATCCTTATGTCGTCGATCACCATGCGGTTTTCCCCAACCCGAACGCCGATCCCGCACTGCCGGAGAGCTATGATTTCAGGCTCACCGACGAATACATCGAGGCGGTGCGCAAGACCGGCGCGGAACCGATCTACCGCCTGGGCGAGAGCATCGAGCACACGCGTGTCAAGCGATATGCCCATCCGCCTGCCGACATGGAAAAGTGGTCGGCGGTCTGCCTCGGCATTATCCGTCATTACAACGAAGGATGGGCGAACGGATTCCATCACAACATCCGTTACTGGGAAATTTGGAATGAGCCCGAGAACCGCCCGGCCATGTGGAGCGGGACGGACGACGACTACCTGCGGCTCTACCGCACCGCCGCGACAGCCATCAAAAAGCAGTTCCCCGCCCTGAAGGTCGGCGGACCGGCGCTCGGCGCCAGCGGCAGTTTTGTCGATGGCGAATTTCGTCCGACGGACTTTGCCGCGAACTTTTTGGCCATGTGCCGGAAAGACAACGTGCCGCTGAATTTCTTCTCCTGGCACTGCTACACGGCTGACCCCGCCGAACTTTCCGCGCGCTCCCGGGCGATCCGGCGGCTGCTGGACTCCAAGGGCTTCACCGAGACCGAGAGCCATCTCAACGAGTGGAACTATCTTCCCGGCAACTCCTGGGCAGCGCTCGATCGCTCGAGTGCCCCGGCCACGCGCCAGCGCTGCTACGATCAAATGGCCGGCGCGCCGGGAGCCGCGTTCGTCGCGGCTTCGCTGTTGGAACTGCAGGATGCGCCGGTTGACGTCTGCAATTTCTACCACGGCGAACTGGGCGGATTCGGCATTTTCACCGAGCAGGGCGCGCCGCTGAAGGCCTACCAGGCCCTGCGCGCGTTCCAGGGTCTCGCGGAAACGCCGCGGCGCGTCACAACCCGCGGCGCCGTGGCCGGAAAATTGGCTTGCTGCGCCGGCTTGAGTGCCGACGGGCGCGAGGCATCCATTCTGGTGAGCAACTTCGACGACGCGCGCTCGGAGATCGCGCTGAGCTGGAAAGGCTTCGCCTGGACCGGCGGCGTGACGGCGGAGATCCGCACCGTCGATGCCGGAAGCGATTTCGCGAATGCGCGGAGCGAGCCGGTCACGGGCAAGAGCGCCGCGCTGCGCCTGACGCTGAAGGCTCCGGCCCTTGCGCTGATCCGCCTGCGGCCGACCGGCGGCGCGACGGCGCGAGTGGCGCTCTCAGTCGCCGCGCCCGCGAACCGGCTGGTTTTTCAGCGCGGCCAGACCGGAGACGCGACGATTCATGTCGCCGGAAGCTGCGCGTGGCCGGGAGCGCCGGTCGAGGCGCGGATCGTTGACGCCGCCACGGGCAAGGCCGGCGAGTGGACCTCGCTGGGAACGGTGCAGCCGGATTACGGATACCGAGGCAAGCTCACGGTCGCGGCGGGCTGGTACGCGCTGGAGGTTCGCGCCCGTGGAGAGGGAACTTCGGCCGCCGCCGCGGTCGAGCGCTTCGGCGTCGGCGAGGTATTTGTGGTTGTGGGCCATTCGGTCGCGCACGGCGGACAGATCAATCTTCCCGGTGCGGAGGATGACCGCGTCAGCACCATCGCGCTTCCTGCGGGCGATATGGAAGCGCAGCGCCGATACAAATTTACCGGCGACCCGCGTTATTTGCCGGAGGCGGTCGGAACGCATTTTGAGGCCAACGTCCAGCCTGCTCCAGTCGGGCGAGGCACGTACTTCTGGGCGGCCTTCGCGGAGCACGTCGCCAAGGCGCAGAACGTGCCGGTGCTGCTGCTGAATGCGGCCTTTGGCGGCACCAGCCTGGAACACTGGGCCAAATCCGCGCGCGGAGAACCGTTCGAGCACCCGTTCGTGATTTCGTCGATCCGAATGCCTTACATCCAACTTGAACACGCGCTGACGAAGTATTGCGCGGTCACGGGTCTGCGCGCGATCCTCGCCGACCAGGGCCAGAACGATTGGCCCGAGAAGGACGAGGACAAGATTATCGCGAACTACAAGGCTTGGATCGAACAGGCCCGCAAAGACGTCGGCTTCCCTGGCCTGGCGGTGGTGGTCAACCGCCAGTCGCCCCCGGATGGCTTCGGCCAGATCCGCCGGGTGCAGGAGCGCATGGTCAAAGAGTACCCTCACTGCTTCCCCGGCGCGGACTACGACACCCTGGCCGAGGAGGATACGACAGACAAAGTCCACCTCAATAAAGCCGGCGAAATCAAGGCCGCGAGGCTTTGGGCGGAGGCGCTGAATGCGGATTTCTTCAAGGCTGCGGTGCCTTTGCCGGCAAAGGACCCGGCACCAACGTTATCCATGGTCATCCAGCCCCACCCGCCGCTGTCGGCGTTAATCACTTCAAGCGTGTAGGCCTTCCTGCCCACGTAGGAGAGCGCCTCGGCATTGCCAATCACCAAGCCGTCATGCGTGCCAGCAGGACGATATCCGGAAGATTCGCTGCGGCTCGGCGCGCCCGCGACCCAGTGGCCGATCAGCTCGGCGTGCGCGGAAAACCCCAAGCCGCAAACCACGGCTGCACACGCCACCAAACAGAGGGCAGTCCGTTTCAAGGGGCTGCTTTTCCGATCATTATCACACGTTGCATAAGTAAACACCTTTTTAATAAAAGTATTAACTAATTATGGACAAGGTAGCACCACCGGTACATCTATGCAAGGTGATTCCCTGAAACCCCTAAAACAGGTACCTTTTCAAATCAAGTGTCGGTTCAGGGTAGGCAGAAGGTGAAGTAAATGCAATAATCTCATCACCGTATGCGAGGTTTACCCATACTCACGCTCTTTCTGTTTGCGACCGTCCTTCCCGAACTGTTCACCGGAAGCACGCCGTTGACGGGTTTTCTGAACTTGGGCCTGGTTCTGTTCCTCAGCCTGGGATATGGGCTGGCGATTCTCTTGATCCGGGAACTGGCGGTCCGCCACAGCATCGGGTTGAGCGGACTGATCTTTTTCGGGGTGGCCTATAGCCTGTTGAACGAGGGTCTGCTCGCGAAGACCGTCATCATCCACAGCGCCTTGCCGGTCAACCAATATGACGACTACGGCTGCTGGCTGGGAATCAGTTTTCCCTGGGCTGCGGGGATTGGCGTCTGGCACGCCTTTGCATCGGTTGTCTTTCCCGTCTCTCTGACCCATTATTTCTTTCCTCAAGCGGCCCATAAACCGTGGCTCAAAGCCAAGGTCGCGACGGCTCTCGGTTTTTTTGTCATCCTGTTTGCGAGCCTTGTGTTTCTAGGCGCATCAGAGAAAGGCGTTAAAGGCACGCCGCTGCAGCATGCGCTCATCCTCTCGATGATGGCCGCCCTTTTCAGCTTGGGATTTCTTTTCAAAGGGGGCTTGCTGACAAACGTCGGCGTCCCCTCGCTCAAGCCGATGTTTTTCGGGATGAGCATTCTTCTTCCCTTTACGCTGCTCTCGACGATCGCCGGAGCCAAGGCCAGTCCGCTTCTCTATTTTATCGCCCTTGCCGGGGTTATCTGTTTATACGGCTGGCTGCTGAAACGGTTCGGCTGGCTGTCGCTTCCGGCTTTCTTGTGCTTTGGCGTCGGATGGTATCTGCAAAACGCGGGTGTGTCCGTTCTTTTGCGCTTGAGCAATCCGCCGGTGGCGGCCGTGGCGGCCTGCGTTGACGCCTTGATCTTGCTGCTGCTGTGGCGTCAGATCCGGCGGGCGCATGAAAAGAACAGCCTTCCAGCGGTCGCGGATGTTGGATGAAGCCGTTCAAGCGCGCGTGTCGCGGTCACGTCCACAGGGCTTCGGCAAGGTCGCGTTCGAACGCGAGCAGCGTCTGGCAGGTCGGGCACCGCGCCGAGACGATGCGTTCGAGTGACGGCAGACGGCTCTTTTGGCCGCAGGCGAAACAGCACACGGCCGACTCGGCTGCCGCAGGCGCGAGCCTTCCAGAGTCCGCCTGTTTCGCGAACCAGGCATGCGCCGTTTCGACAGTCAACGTGTCGTACGCGGCTTTGACCTGAGCGAATTTTTCTGCGGTCAACGCCCGGATGTCGGGGTCAAGGCCGGCGTGTTTATCGGGATGGTATTTCTGGCTCAGGCCCCGGTAGGCGGTCTTGATCAGGGCAGCGTCGGCATGGTAGAGAACGCCGAGCACGGAACAGGCCTCGTGACGGTCTTTGTCCGAGGCCGACGCGGCGGAGCGCGTGTAGAGGAGCGCCGAGTGGCGCAGCTCTTCTTCCGAGAGGCCGACGTGCTGCGCAAAGGAGCCAATGCAGGCGGCTTCCCGGCTGTTTTCGTCACTGTCGCTCACGGCCACGCGCCAGAGCCAGGAGACGGCGGCGCGGGCAAGATGCGGATTGCCGCGCACGGTCGTCGCGAGGCGCGCCAGGCTGCGGTCGATGCGCGCGGCGTCGTCGATCAGATAGGCGAGTTCGTGCGGCGCGAGCGCGGTTCCCACGTTCCGGTTGATCTCCGCCAGGATCGAACGGATCACCTTGTCCTCGGTGACCGTGTAGCGCCCGTCAGCGCCTGCCAGCTCATACAGAGCGCCCGCCGTGACGGCCAAGAGACGCAAGGATTGCTTCTCGGCGGTCGCGGCTTCCTTGCGGTCGACAAAGACATGGCCGGCGGCCGCACCGGCCAGTGCGCCCCACGGCCCGAGGAACGAGCCTATGCTGCCGCCTATCATTTTTCCGCGCCAGTTCATACTTTTAGAAAACGCTTACCTTTGACTTTTTAAAATAGCCTAAATGGGTGGCTTGCTTCAACCGTTAATTACATTCCGCTTGGGCAGGACAAACCACTTTCGGACAGGGAGGTCAAGGCCGAGCCCAAGCATGTAGTTGTAAAGCGCGCGACGGAGGCCTTCGCCCAGTCGGTCGTGATCAGGTGCGCCGGGTTCCGCATAGGGGATTTCATTGAGCGCGAAGCGCCGCGGCGGTTCGGCCGGCGGTGTCAACCGGATGCCGAAGGTCTCCGGGTGCTTTGCGATGGGGCTGTGTGCGGTGAGCGCGAAACGGTGCCAGTAGGCGGACTGGATGTGGCCTGCCTCAAAGCGTTGCCGCACGTACTCCAGCGCGTCGAGCGTCTCTGCTTCGGTCTGCGTGGGGAAGCCGTACATGAGGTACGCGTGGACGAGGATGCCCGCGTCGGAGAAGGCTTGGCACGCCTGGGCCGCGCTGGCCAGCGTGATGCCCTTGTTCATCAGCTTCAGCAGCCGGTCATGGGCGCACTCGAGCCCGCCCGTGACGGCGATGCAGCCGGCTTGCGCCATGAGGCGGGCGAGGGCCGGTGTGACGTGTTTGTCGAAACGGACATTGCCCCACCAGGTGAGCGTTTCGCCGCGCGCCAGAAGTTCCTCGCAGAGTTGTCGGATCAGCGCGGGAGCCAGCGCCTCGTCTGTGAAGTGGAAGCCGGTTTGGCCGGTCTCGCGTTTCAGGCGTGCCAGCTTGTCTGCGAGCGACTTCGCGTCCGGAGCCTCGTATCGTCCGATGTAGTCCAAGGCCACGTCGCAGAAGGCGCACTTGTGCCAGTAGCAGCCGTTGGCCAGCTGCAGCTTGATCCACTTGCCGTCCGACCAGATGCGGTGCATGGGGTTGGCCATCTCGACCAGGCTGATGTAGCGCGAGAGGTCGAGGCCCGTATAAGAGGGGGTAGGGGCGACCGGCCGGTCGCCCGTACAGACGAGCGGGAGACGAAGGTCGACGGTCATCGTGCGGGTGAAGGGTGCTTTGCCGACGATCCCGAGCCAAGGGGCGAAGCCCTCATCGAAACAGAGGAAGTCGGCGAGGTCGAACACGCGCGGGTCGGTCAGGCTGCGCAGCTCGGTGTTGACGTAGCCGCCGCCCATGACGATGCGTGTGGCAGGCGCGAGGCGGCGCACCGCCGCGGCGATCCGGAACGTGGCGTAGACGGTCCCTGGAAAAGGGAGAGTGAGGCCGACGATCTCGGGCGCGTGCCGCCGCAGCGTCTCTTCCGTGAGGTTGTCGATGAGGCGGTCGATCAGCGTGGGCGGCGCGGCGAGCCGTTGCAGGAGCGGGTCGAAGATCGGCGCGGCGACGGCGATCCGCTCGGCGTAACGCGCGAAGCCGAAGTCGGGATCGGCCCCCTCGCGAATGATGTCGGCGAGGTCGTCGAGATAGAGCGAGGCGAGATGTTTGGCGCGGTCGGTGACGCCCAAGGTCCCGAAGAGTTCCGCGAGTGTCGCCTCCTCGTCGCCGCCAGTGCCGTCGGGCGAGAGCGCGGAGAAGCGAGGGCCTTCAGGCAGGAGCCCGCGACGGGCGATGAGCCAGCCGGCGGCCTCGTCGCGGCCTTGGAGAAAGCCGACGGCGGTTTCGACCGTGTTCAGATAGGAATCCAGGTGGTCGAGGAAGAAGCGGACATGCGGTGTCGGCTTGGCTCGCGCGCGGCAGGCTTCGGCGACTTGGCGGAGCCCGTCGCGGGAGAAGAGCCGCAGGACAAGTTCAAGCGAAAGGTCCGCCTGCGCCACCTCCACGCCTTGGTCGCGCAGGAAGCCGGCCAACGTGGGCATCGCCGGATAGGGCGTGTTGAGTTGGACGAGCGGCGGCGTGATCAGCAGGATTTTCATAGTCGGCCCCGCAGACTGATCCCGAAACAAAAAATCCGCAAGACAGAAACGGCTTGCGGGTGTCGGACTGGCGCGCCCACGGAGAGTCGAACTCCGCTTCCAAGGATGAAAACCTTGTGTCCTAACCGATAGACGATGGGCGCGAAAAAGTGAGCCACACAATAGCAAACCGGATCACGGTCTGGCAAGGGGACAAAACAAGTTTTTTAAAAAAGGCACGCGGCGGGGTGCTAAACACGCCGCGGTGTGATATAGTTCACGCGCTATGTACATCTGCAAAAACGTTCAAGCACTTGAAGCCTACACGCCCGGCGAGCAGCCGAAAGATCCGGGCATCATCAAACTCAACACCAACGAGAACCCTTATCCGCCGAGCCCGAAGGTGGCCGAGGCGCTGAAGACGTTCGACTACGCGCGGCTGCGTCTCTATCCCGATCCTGTCTTTATGGCCTTGCGCCAGCGCATCGCTGAGATCCACGGGTGCCCGGTCCAGCAGATCTTCATCGGCAACGGCTCGGATGAAATCCTTGCGCTCTGCACGCGGGCGTTTGTGGAGAACGACGGCAGCGTCGGCTATTTCCTGCCTTCCTATTCGCTCTATCCGGTGCTGACTGAGAGCCGCGGTGTCGAACTGCGCCCGGTGAAGCTCAACGCGGATTTCACCTGGCGCATGCCGGAAGATTATTGCGCTTCGCTCTTCTTCATGACCAATCCGAACGCGCCGACCAGCATGATGCACGACAAGGCGGTGGTCACGGCGTTCTGCACGGCGTTCGACGGCGTGGTGCTGATCGACGAGGCCTACGGCGATTTCGCGGACTCGAACTGCATGGATCTCGCCTTGGCGTCGGGTAACGCGAACACACTGGTGATGCGCACCTTCTCGAAATCGTTCTCGCTGGCGGGCATGCGGTTCGGCTATGTGATCGGCCCCGAGGACCTGATCGGCGCGCTCTATAAGATCAAAGACTCCTACAACATGGACATGCTCGCTCAGGTGGTGGGTTTGGCGGCGCTCAGCGACCTGCCGTATATGCGCGAGAACGTGCGCAAGATCCGCGCGACGCGCGAACGGCTGACCACTGAACTGCGGCGGCGCGGCTGGACGGTCTGCGTTTCACAGACGAACTTTCTCTTCGCGCGTCCGCCGGACGGGAATGCGAAACGGGTGTTCGATGCGCTGAAGGCGGCCAAAATCTTCGTGCGCTACTTTCCGGGTCCGGCCACGGGCGAATACCTCCGCATCACGATCGGCACAGAAGAGCAGACGGACGCGCTGCTCGCGCAACTGGCCTGAACGAACGCTTAGCTCCCTGAAGGCAATCGCGTCAACGGGCGTGGTTCGCAGGGGAGAAGATCTGTGACCACAGGGCGTCGAGGCGCTTGGCGGAGACCGGCGCGGGCGTGCGCAGCTCTTGCGCGAAGAGCGAGACGCGATACTCTTCCATCAGCCACCGGTACTGGGCAAGGAGCGCCTTGTCGTGGCGCGGCGGTTCGGCCAGTGCGGTGTGCAGCACGTAGCGCTGCCACAGCGGCTGGAGTTCGGCGAGCTTGCGCAGGTCGCCCGCCGGATTGGTCTGGGCACGCTGGATGCGGATGCGGCAGGCCTCCAAATAGCGCGGGATATGCTGGAGCTGAATCGTCGTCACCGCTTCGGCGAAGCCGGGGAAGATCATCCACGCGAGCTGCTCGGACAGGTCATCGACCGTCGGTTGCGGCAGGGGCGTGCTCAGCAAGAGGCGCTCCAGTTCGCTCGCCGCATGCAGGACCGCGACCACCAGTCGCGTGCGGTCGGTGTGGACACTGTTGATGCGGATGCGTTCGGAAACCAACCGTTCTTGAAAACTCTTCTCATCGCGGATGACGGGTTTGTCATCGGTGAAGGTTTCACGCAGCGTGGCCGCGCCGATTTCCTCTCCCAGCGCTTCGGCGGTCATCTCAAGCTGTTTGACGTGAAGCGCCACGTTGCGCGGCAGGGAGGGCGGCTGCACGCAGCGCTTCCAATCCTTGCCGAGGGCCAGCGCGAAGAGTCGGCAGACCCCCTTCTCGTGCGAGGCGGCCGCCGCGGAAGCGTCGGTAAAGAGGCGCAGCGACACCGAGGTCTTGGCGTCGACGAGCGCGGGATAGTTGATGATCGGCCAGCCCGCCTTGCCCACATCCACCTGCGGAGGCAGCGGGCCGAAGTCCCAGCGCGTGAGGCCGTCCTTGTGGTACGGACTGGCGGCGCGTTCGGAGGCGGCTGCCGCCGCGACGCATGCGGCTAAAATCTTGACCAGCGGCGCGATGTTGCGTCCGCTGCCCAGCTCACGTCCGTCCTCGTTCACGGCGGCGAAACGCATGCGCAGATGGTCGGGGTAGGCCTCTTCTTTCCACGTCTCCGGCGGCACGCGCACGCCACGAACGGAGTAGAGCGCGTCTGAGAAGGCGTCGGTGAGTACGCCGCGTCCGGGCGTCATTTTGGAGCGGCACATCGCGAGGGTTTCGTCGATCGGTTGGAGCAGGCGGCGGAACTTGGTCGGCAGCACGTTGACCATCCAGCGCAGTTTCTCGTCCAGCATGCCGGGCACGAGCCAGTCGCTGCGCCAGGCCGCGGCAAGCGGCAAGAGCGGCGCGGGAACCGTGCAGGTGACGCCGTCGTCCGGCTCGCCTTGTGCGTGACGATAGGTGAGGGCGAGGCGGTTGCCGCTGAGCGTGATCGCGTCCGGGAAATCCTGCGCCAGATCGCGCACGGGCGGCAAATCGGCGTCCACCATGAAGAGCGAGAGGTCAGAGGACGGATGATTCGCAGCGATTGCGGATTGCCGATCGCCGACCTCTGACTTCTGACTTCTGACTTCCGCCCCCTTGAGCCACTCGCGCAAGTCAGAAGCGTTGCTGACCGTCTGCGGCAAACGCGTGTCGTAGAAGGCGCTGGCTGTTTCCGGATCGAAGAGCATGCCGTGCTGCCGCGTCTTCTCTTCGGCATCGAGCAAGGCGCGGATGCGCGTCAGGTTCGCACACAGGAAGGGCGGCTGGGGCGCTGGGAAGGCTCCCGCGACAAGGCCTTCGCGGATGAAGATGGCGCGCGCCTCGACGGGGTTGATGCGGCTGTAGTCGCGCGTGCGGGCCTCGACCAGCACGAGTCCGAAGAGCGTGACCTTTTCTTTCACGCGCACAAAGCCGCGGTCGGGGTCCCACCAGGCCGAGTGGTAGCTGTATTTGCAGAGGCGTTTGGCGGCGGGCTCGATCCACTCGGGGTCGATGCAGGCGGCGGTACGGGCGAAGAGACGGGAGGTCTCGACCAGCTCACCGGTCATGATCCATTCTCGCGAGATCGTCTTTTGGCCATGGCGCGGCGCGGCGGGGTCAGGCTTCTGCTCTTTGAGTTTGGCGAGGCCGGAGCCGGGGAAGAGCGCGAAGCGGATGCCGCGTGCGCCGCGGTATTCGCTGGTCTCGGGGTCGCGTTTGCCGATGTTGCCGAGCAGGCCGGTGAGCAGTGCGCGGTGAAGGCCCGCGTCGCCGCCTGCGGCGGATGTGACATCGAGCTGAAGTTCCTTGCAGAGGCGTTCGAGCTGGTCGCGCAGGTCGGTCCAGTCGCGGATGCGCGGATAGGAGAGGAAGTTGTCCTTGCAGAGGCGGCGCAGGGCCGACTGCGAGGCTTTTGCGGTCTGGTCGCGGTACCAGCGCCAGAGGCGGATGATCGCGGCGAAGTCGGAGACGGGAGAGAGAAAGCGGGCGTGCAGCTTATCGGCCTCGGCCTGTTTCTCGATTGGGCGGCGGCGCGGGTCGTCGCACTCCAGCGCGGCCACGACGATGAGCGTGTCGGCAAGGGATTTCTCGTGATGCGCGGCGAAGAGGATGCGGGCCAGCGCGGGCTCGAGCGGCAGGCGCGCGAGCTGGCGGCCGAGGTGGGTGAGGGAGGGTCGACCTTCGACGCTCGACTCGCGGGATGCATCCGTCTCCGAGCGTCGAGTGTCGAGCGTCGGGTGTCCCATTTCGATCGCGCCGATCATGTCGAGCTCGCGGTAGCCCTCGCGGATCATGGTCGAGGAGGGCGGGTCGATGAAGGGGAAGGTTTCGATCTCGCCGAGCTTGAGGTCGAGCATGGTCAGGATCACGCCCGCGAGGCTGGCGCGCAGGATCTCGGGTGGCGTATAGTCGTCGCGCTTCTTGAAGTCGTCCTCGCCGTAGAGCCGGATGCAGATGCCGGGCGCGATGCGGCCGCAGCGGCCTTTACGCTGGTTGGCGCTGGCCTGCGAGACCGGCTCGATCTGGAGGCGCTGCACCTGCGTGCGCGGGTTGTAGCGGCTGAGCCGCACGAGGCCGGAATCGATCACGTAGCGGATGCCGGGCAGGGTAACCGAGGTTTCTGCGACGTTGGTGGAAAGGATGATGCGTCGGTTGGAGGAGAGCTTGAAGGCGCGCTGTTGTTCGCCTGCGGGCAGCGAGGCGAGCAGGGGAATGATTTCGGTGTGTGGCAGGCGGCGGCCGGTGAGGGTTTCGGTGGCGTCGCGGATGTCGCGCTCGCCGGGCAGGAAGACGAGGATGTCGCCGGGGCCTTCGGAGATGAGTTCGTCGCAGGCGTTGGCGATCTGGCGCGGCAGGTCGGGGTCGTCGTCCTCCTCGGCGGGACGCCAGCGCGTTTCGATGGGGTGGAGCCGGCCGGGCACGGAGACGATGGGGGCGCGGTCAAAGAAGGCGGAGAAGCGCTCCACATCGAGGGTTGCTGAGCTGATGATGAGCTTGAGGTCCAGGCGGCGGGGCAGCACGCGTTTGAGGATGCCGAGAAGAAAGTCGATGTTGAGCGAGCGCTCGTGGGCCTCGTCGATGATGAGCGTGTCGTAGGCGCGGAAGAGGCGGTCTCGGCGCGTCTCGGCGAGCAGGATGCCGTCGGTCATGAACTTGACCACGGTTTCGGGAGAGAGCTTTTTGTCGAAGCGGTGCTGGTAGCCGACGAAGCCGCCGGGCTCCTGGCCGAACTCCTCGGACACGCGGCGCGCCATGGCGAGGGCGGCGAGGCGGCGAGGCTGGGTGCAGCCGATCAGGCCGCGGCGGCCGCGGCCCGCTTTGAGCGCGATCTTGGGAAGCTGCGTGGTCTTGCCCGAGCCGGTGTCGCCGCAGACGATGACGACCTGGTGGTTGCGCAGCGCCGCCGCGATGGCATCGGCGTGTGCGGTGATCGGAAGCTCGGGCGGAAATGTGATGTGAGGCGTCAACTTCCCATTCCGTATCGGCGCAGATCGTCCGCCGTGATGTCAGAGGCCGGCACCAACATATAGTGCTTTTGATCGACGATTCGTATTTCGCCCTCGCTCAACGTCAGTTCAAACAGAGCGATCCGGTCGCCACTCAGCGCATGAACAGAGACCGGGCGGCATATCAATTCAGGATAGCGTTTTGCACAAAGGGAGATGGCGTGTTGCGTTTGCACAGGGCCCAGCTGGTTTTTGCCGACCTTTGCTTGAACCGGAACAATGAACTGACTTCCCCGACGGTTCAAACCAACATAAAGCTCGTCGATTTCGACTTGTCCGATACCCTTAACCGTTGTGCGCAGATGATTCTGTAGAGAATGCGTCGTAATGCCGAGGAAAAGGTCGATCAGCCGGTTATAGCGGACTTTTGCCAAAAGCGCCTGTTCATCATCAAAAGCATTTGCAAGTAGGATTTCAGGTGTGGCGTTAGGCACTTTGATCGGTAGCATCGCCTCATTTGGCTTGATCCGGATTGTCCGCGCAGATTGTATTATGTCGTTCCGTATGTTCATGATGACGAACCAGAAATATTCCGATCAAACTATAAGTTTTCGAGATAGTTTGCAGGGGCTGTACATGGGTTGAACCAGCGAATTTCGCTCGTTAATTTCCCGTTGCCAGTGCGTTCCAGAGCCTGTCGAATTTTGTCATCCATGGAAATGATGATTTTATCTGAACCATAGGCGATATCCACCAACATCCGGTCTTTTTCGATGATGGCGCGGTCGTCTGAACGAACTTTCGTGAACTTAATGTCAGCAACATAGCCTGATGCTTGATCGATCTTGCCTCGCCGCGTCATTGTGCCTAGCCATTTTGTGGCACGATGCGATGCGTGACGCCCCCACTCGCTTTGCAAGCGTGCGTCAACAATCGCATGATGGCAAATGGCAAGAATGTCGTTCAACGTTTGTCGGCATCTCGAAGAAATGGGATGCTCGGTCTCTCCTGAAGATCGCATGACGTTCGCATCCACCACAAGTTGCCGAGAGGGTATTTTACTCGGCATGGAACGCCCTCCGTGCCTCGACCGCGTTCAAGTAGGCATCTTCGGATGCCATGTCGGTCTCATCAAAATCCACAGGCCATGTCCCAAATGCACCGTTTTTGTCCAGTTCTGCCGACTGAATTGTCGTCGCGCCGTCCACATTACGGCTGAACCAGTGAAGTGCAACTTCCTTAGACGGTAATTCATTCTTAGCCACTAGGGTCTGGATTTCTCGCAACAACAATGCACTATGGGTCTCCACTATAACAATGACACCACGTTTAGCAGCACTCGCAAGTTCTTGAGCCAGTTTTCGCTGCGCCAGCGGATGCAAATGAATCTCTGGTTGCTCCAGATAGAGCAATTGCCCTCTTTTAGCCGCTAGCAGGGCAACGATAACTGGCAACGATTGTGAGACACCGAACCCAACATCGGCGATACTCACAAGATCACTCGCACCACCTCGTTTACTGTGGGGAAGACGTCCCACTTTTAGCTCCATCATGGTGTCATTCAGCGGGGCAGCTTTTACTTTCCACGTGAGCCCCATGTTTTCTAGGGCGGCACCCAAAGATTTTAAGTTTTCTGATTTACTCTTTTGCCATTGTTCAATTACGCTTGCAACATAGGTGTCGAATGTGCCGGGGAATCGCCGTCCCACGGCCTGCCTAGCATAATCGCGCTGAGGGTTGCCACGCAACCCCGGAAGATGAATCACATTTTGAATCAGCGAGTAATATGACCGTAGTGGTATGACTTCGTCCGGTCCAAACCAATAAAGAGGGCGATTTGATTGTTCCAATTCGAGTTCCAGAAAGCAACGATCACGATTGACGGTCCATCTGACGCTTCCTTTCGACTGTTTCTCGATGTGTTTTCGCTTATCATCAATTGCCGATGGTAGGATTTCAACAATATCGTCATGAGACATGTCAGTTTTTATTGTAAAAGAGTCTCCGTCAAGAGACACCACAAGTTGTTTGGCGGAAAATCCTGAATCCTTAGAATAAGCATACGTCATTTCTATGTGGTCGTTTTCACCCATAAAAAGGCCAACCGAAAACTCGCCACCATCTCGCGAAAACCGTGTCAGAAATTGCTCTGCAGACGTAAACTTCACGTTTGGTCCGCCAAGCCACAACGCGCCTGGGTCGCCGGGAGCCTCCAGCGTCTGTTTCAGCAGCAAAAGAGGCTGCATGAAACTAGACTTTCCAGAACTGTTCGCGCCAGCCAAAATGGTCAAGGGACGGATGTCGAGATGTTGCTCATCGGCAATCGACTTGAAACCGCTTACACTTAAACCTGTAATCGTATCACGTTGTTTCATAAGTGTCCTGATGCTAGCACAGAGATGACGTCCTTTCACAATCGGGGTAGAGTATACGCCACATTAGGGGGGCTGTTCAAGATCACTACACGTGCAAATCAATCAGATGAATCGTAGCTCCGTGAAAACACAGTGATCAAAATTGGCGCGAGGCGTCATTTGTCAGGCACAGGGAGTTATGGTATAGTTGCAGCAATTTAAAACATGGGGATCGAGAGGGATGGACAGCGAATGAGTGACGTGACCGAACAGCAGGGGGCTTCTCAGCGAACGGCGGCTTCGGCCGACCCGTTGGAGCTGTCGCGCCGGCGCCCCGACTGGAGCGCGTCGCAGCCGCTGACGCGTACGCAAAAGATCGTCATGGTGTCGCTGGCGGCGGCGCTGGCGGCCGCGTTTGTTGTTTGGCCGCTGAAGACCGCACAGGGCCTGATCGCGGTCTGCACGCTGTTCTATGTGGTCATGACCCTTTACAAGTTCGTGGTGATCCGCGCGTCGCTCTCGCCCTCCGCCATTTTGAAATTCTCCGCCAGCGAGATCGCCGCGCAGGAGCCGCGCGCGTGGCCGCTCTTCTCGCTTCTGGTGCCGATGTACAAAGAGCCCGAGACCGTGAAGCAGATGGTGGCTTCGCTCGCGGCGATGGACTACCCGGCGGACAAGAAAGACGTGCAGATCCTGCTGGAGGCGGACGACTCTGTGACGCTGGCCGCCGCACGCGCGCTGACGATGCCGCCGGGCTTCCGCGTGACCGAGATTCCGGAGTCGTTCCCGCGCACCAAGCCCAAGGCGTGCAACATCGGGCTGCATCTGGCCACAGGCGAGTATCTGGTGATCTACGACGCCGAGGATTTGCCGGAGAAGGACCAGCTCAAGAAGGCGGTGATGGCCTTCGAGGCGTCACCCGCCAACGTGGCGTGCGTGCAGTCGCGCCTGAACTATTACAACCCGCGGCAGAACGTGCTGACGCGCTGGTTCACCGCGGAGTACTCGGCTTGGTTCGACCTGCAGTTGCCGGGGCTGGCCGCGCTGGGTGCGGTGATCCCGCTGGGCGGCACCTCGAATCACTTCAAGACCCGGATTCTTCAGGAGCTGATGGGCTGGGACGCCTACAACGTGACGGAAGACTGCGACCTGGGCGTGCGGCTGGGGCGCGCGGGCTATACCACGCGGATGCTCGAGACCACGACGTGGGAAGAGGCGTGCAGCGTTTTCCAATTCTGGATCAAGCAGCGCACGCGCTGGCAGAAGGGGTATATCCAGACGTGGTTCGTACACATGCGGCAGCCGCTCAAACTGGTGAAGGAGTTGGGGTTCGTCAACTTTCTGCACTACCAGTTATTGATCGGAGGGGTGACCTTCTCCGTGCTGGTGAATCCGGTTTTCTGGGCCATGGCGCTGGTGTGGTTCGTGTTCCGTCCCGAGGGTGCGGCGCAGATGTTTCCCGGGCCGGTGTTCGCGGCGGGCGCGGTCTGTCTCTTTCTCGGCAACTTCGTGTTTATCTACATCAACCTGCTCGGCTGCTGCAAGCGCAAGAACGACAGTCTGATGTGGTGGGCGCTTCTGACGCCGGTGTACTGGATGATGATGAGCTACAGCGGGTGGCGGGCCGTCATCCAATTCTTCCGCGACCCGTTCGTGTGGGAGAAGACCCAGCACGGATTGGTTAAAAAGGGCTAAGCGCTACAGGTTACAGGCAAGGGGTTTCGGGATGGATCAGGATCGGAAAGCATATAGGCTGGTGCGGCTGTTGACCGGAGGCGTGACGCCGGTGGTCCTGGCTGCGGCGCTGCTGGTTTTCGCGCGTCTGCACGACGGCGCGTGGGAGCCCGGCGCGCAGACAGCAGGCATCTGCCGCGAGCTGATCGCGGGCACGACCGAGGGGCGGCAGGCGCTGTTCGGCTCCTGCTGGGTGGCGCCGCTGCCCGTGCTGTTTTATTTGCCGTTCGCCTGGCTGTTGCCCGAGCCGTGTGCGGGGTGGTCGGCTTTCTTTGTGGCTTGGCTGTTTGTGTTCTGGGCGGTGCGCGAGGCGGTGAAGGCCGCGGGGCATTCGGGCTGGCGCATCGTGTTGGCACAGTCGGCGATCGCGGGCATGATGGCGGTGTCGCGTCAGCCGCAGGCGTTGCAGATCGCCACGGCCTTGACGGCGGGGCTGATGCTGTTGGCGGCCGCGGCGGTGGCGGACTGGGCGGCCTATCGTCGGCTGCGCGACGTGGTGACGGCGGGTGCGTCGGGCGCGTTCCTGATGCTGTGCGGGTTTCCCGTGTTCGGCCCTGCTGGATTGGCGGTCATGCTCCTGCCGTTCGCGGCGTGCGGTGACCGCGAGACGCGCGTGCGCTTTCAGGCGTGGTTGCTGCTGGGCGGTTTGCCGCTGGTGTACACGGTGGGCGTGTGGCTGCTTTTGAACCGTTTGATTCTGGGGGACGCCTTCTTCTTCTTGCGTTCGCTGGGGTATCTGGTGCCGAACCCGTCTCTGTTTCTTGCGTCGGTCTTTGCCCCTGGGCTTCTGCTGGCGCCCGCTTTGATTGTGACCTGGATGTGTGATGCGCGTGCGGATAAGCCGGGCTCGGGGCCGGTGGCGGCCACGGCGCTCTTGGTCTCGTTTGCGTGCGTGCTGAGCGCTTGCGCCAAAGTGCTCGGCTTCTTCGGGCTCGGATGGAACACCGTCACACTGAATGTCTGCGCCCTGGCTGTGCTGATGATCGCGTTGGCGCGGTTGCGTCAGCCGCTGTACCGGCTGGCCTTGTCGCTGGGCCTTTTCGTCTGGCTGAGCGCCTCCTGGTTCGGCGGTCAAGTGCAGCCGCCCGCTGCCACGGCGGCGCCCGGAAAAATCTGCGGCGAGGTCGAGGCCTATGTGAACGCGCGCACGCCCTACGGCCGGGTCTTTGTGCTCGGGTATGCTGGAATGGATCTGTTGCGCGGCTATGCGGGCGAGCGGCTGATGCCGAATATGGACCTGCATGTCGGATCGCTGCGGCGGGCCTACAAAGGCCAGAACCTCTATGTGCTGGTTCCGCGACCCGCAGGGACCGTACGCGCAGAAAGCGTCTTCTGGAAGCACCCCGACATTTATGCGGGGGGCGCCGAGCGGTTGTTGTATGCTGAGGAGTTCGGCGAGTGGCATCTGTTCGAGGTGGTTTCCGCGCCGACGCAGGAGCAGTTGGACGAGTGGAAGAAAGCCAAGTGACCCGACTCATGAGCGCGATGAGGCATGACGATGGAAACGGATAGAAAAGTGCTGGCGGGACACGTCGCGCCGTTCGCGGTGTGGGTGGGCGTGATCTTGCTTTTGCAGGCGCTGGAATCCGCGTCGCTCTGTCCCCGTCTGCTCATCCCCTGGAGCTACGCGGTCAAGTCGGTGGCGTGCGCCGGGCTCTTCCTGTGGTTCAGGCCTTGGAGCGTGTATGTGCCGCTCGCGATGCGACACCTGCCGTTGGCGACCGGCTTGGGCGTGGCGATGGCGGTTGTGTGGATTTTGCCGGAAACGCCGTGGGCGGGACGCGTCGCGCCCGGGCTTCAGGATTTCTATAACCGCTGGCTGATCATGATGCCGGGCACGCTGCCCGATTATTTCGATGCCGATTTCTTTCCCGCGCTGCCGCCTGGACACCGGTCGCTGGCCTATTCGCCGGAGGAGGCGGGGTGGCCGCTGACGCTGCTGAAGCTTGCGGGGTCGGCGTGCGTGATCGCGGTGATCGAGGAGTTTTTTTTCCGCGGGTTCTTCTACCGGTGGCTGAGGAAAGGCGCGTTCTGGACGGTGCCGCTGACCACGTTCGACACGCAGGCGTTTTGGACCGTGGTGGCGGTGTTCGGACTTGAGCATGACCGCTGGTTCGCGGGGATGGTTGCGGGTGTGGTTTACGGGTGGTTGACGGTCCGGACGGGCGATATCTGGGCCGCGGCGATTGCGCACGGTGTGACGAACTTTCTGCTTGGCGTCTATGTGATTCTTTCGAGACAATACGGTTTTTGGTAAGGGGAGGGCGGAAGGATGGTTGAAGCGAAACTGAATCGTGAGTATGCGCTCCGGATCTTGGGCGTCGGAGCGATGATGCTCGGCATGTGCGTGTGGTCGCTGTACGACGGCATGGTCGCATGGCCTCGGCTCAACCGGAACTTGGAGCAGGTGCGTCCGGCTCTGCTGGCGACCCATATGACGGCCGAAGCCTGGGTGGCGCGCGGTGATGACGGCGGCTCCCCCCTCAAGACTGTATTTGTCGAAAAAGGTTTGACCGTGCCGTCCAAGCTGATCAAGAAGTTGGGCGAGCTGAAGATCTCCCCGTCGGCTACGGACAAGACGATGCTCTACGAGATGCAGGCGAAACGGGTGCAAAAGATATTCGAGGGTCCGGTCTATGGCCCGCACGACTTGCAGACGCAGTTTGTTCAGGCGGCGATCACACTGGCCCTGGGCGCGTTGGCGTTTCTCACGGTCGGGCTGAAGTCACGCAAGCGTTACTGCGCTGACGAAGCGGGCTTGCGCGGCAGCGGCTTTGGCGGACAGACGATTCCTTATGGCGACCTTGTGCGGATCGACTGGGCCAAGTGGGACGAGAAGGGGATTGTGGCGCTCAAGGTCAAATCGGGTGAGCGCCACACGTTAGATGGCTGGCACTTTGCGGGGATCACGGGGATCGTAGAGGAGATCCGGAAACAGCGTCCGGATCTCTGTCCCGCACTCAGTCAGGCAAAGGAGTGACATGAGACGCTCTCTGTTGGTATATGTCGTTGCAGGGCTGGCTGTCAGTGCCCAGGCGAAGATCAACGTCGCCACGGGGCATCGCGCGATGGGGACGGATTTCGTTTTCAAGAAGGTGCCCCTGCCCGCGAACAACGATGCCGCGACCGCGGCGCGCTTCACTGTTGTGGACGGTGAGGGCGACCGCAATGGCGGCAGTGTGGACGTGCTTCACGATGGGCTCGTGCCGTCCGGGGCTGACCAGCCGGCAAAGAATTTCTTCTTTCGGCCCGGCTCGGACGGCGGGCGGATCCAGGTCGATCTGGGCCGTGAGGTTTCCGTGAAACAGGTCGGTAGCTACTCGTGGCATGCGGGTGCGCGTGGGCCGCAGGTGTATGCGCTGTATGCCGCGGACGGACAGGCGAAAAATTTTAAGCCCGATCCGAAGCGGGGCGTTGATCCTTCGTCCTGCGGCTGGGCGTTGATCGCCCGGGTCGATACGCGGGTGAAAGACGACGACGGTGGCGGCCAGCACGGCGTAGCCATCACGTCCGACAGCGGGGTGATCGGGACCTTCCGCTATCTTCTGTTCGACGTTTCGCAGACGGAGAGCCGCGACGCGTTCGGCAACACGTTCTACAGCGAGATCGACGTGATCGACGCTAAAGGCCCAGCCCCCACGTCGGGTGTTGTGGCTGTCAAAGCGATTCAGACGACGTTTGAAGCCGGAAACGGCAAATACAGTTTCATCATCGATTCGACCGACGCGCCGGATTTGGCGGAGTGGGCTGAGAAGGAGTTGAAGCCGGTGGCCCAGACGTGGTATCCCAAGCTCGTCGCACTCTTGTCGAGCGACGGCTACAGCGCTCCCGCTGAAATCATGTTGCGCTTTCAGAACGACATGGGCGGTACGCCCGCATCGGCCGGCGGGGGCGGCATCAACCTCAACGCCGCTTGGTTCCGGGCCGAGCTGAAGCGCGAGGCGCTCGGGTCGGTGGTGCATGAGATGGTGCATGTGGTTCAGAACTATGGCCGCGCGAACCGCACGAATCCTAAGCCCGCGCCCACGCCGGGATGGGTGGTCGAAGGGATTGCGGATTACGTCCGCTGGTTCCTCTACGAGCCGCAGACCCATGGCGCGGAGATCACCAAGCATAACCTCGCCGGGGCGAAATATGATGGCAGTTACCGCATCACCGGCAACTTCCTGAACTGGGTGACGCAGAAATACGACAAGGACCTTTTACATAAGCTCAATGCCGCCGCACGCGAGGGGCGCTATGACGAGGCGCTCTGGAAAACCTGGACCGGCAAGAGCGTGCAGGACCTCGGGGACGAGTGGAAAAAGTTCCACGAGCGGAAGTTGGCAGACTGAAGCGGCCTGTGTTTGCGGGGTCGGGCGGTTTTTCCAAAACCGCCGCTGCCGCTACCTATCTCGTTTAGCGGCTGCGGGGCTTGGGCTGGGCGGCCAACCATTTCAGTGCCGCAGGGTGCGCGCCCCAGGCCTTGTTCAGGGACTCCGCGAAACAGTCGGCCTCTTCCTTGCTGCCCGACGCATAAGATTCGGGCAGATATTTGGACTGCTTCCTGTGGCCTAACAAATGGGCCTCGGTGAAGCCGTTCTGCTTGCGGGCCACGGTCAGCGCCTGCGCGGCGCCGGGTTCGTCACCCGACAGAAACCTCTCCAGCACGCGGCACCAAGCGAACGTCGCACAACACTCGCACTCGTCTTTGTACGCGTCGAGAAGTCGGGCGGCGTCGTCCATCTGCCGCCGTTCCAGATAGGTCGGCAACAGGAGGTGCCGTATGCCTTGGTTGTCGCCCGGATTCAGGAGCAACAGCGCCTCCCGCTCGGCGAGCGCCTCGTCGGTCTTGCCCGCCTCATACAGCGCATCGGCCAGCCATGCCCGTGCCCGCATGTAGGGCCGCGTTTCGAGGGATCCCCAGAAATGTCCGGCGTAATCCTTAAAGCCCTTCTTGCCCAGACGCCGTTCGCCCAAGGCCACGATTTTACGTAAAGCCAGGATCTCCTCGTCGAGCGTGACCACAAGAAAGTCCAGCAGGGACAAGAGAACATCCACGTTGCCCGGATCCTCATCCATCGCCTGCGTGAGCAGGTTCCACTCCTCCTCCGTGGTCGCGGCTTCAAGTGAATCGTAGAAAAGCGCTTCCGACTCTTCCCTTTTGGCGACGAGGGTGTCGCGCTTGCGGGCCAGCGCGTCATCCATTCCGGCAAGAAAAATCCGGATGAGTTCAGCGTCGATTTGGGCGATCTTGCCGTCGTCGATGGGGTCTTGCATGATCATGTTCTTCTCCATTCGGCAGGCAGGGCCTCGATGACGGTCTGCACCACTTCGTCGAGGGTCAGGTCTGTGCTGTCGATTTCCAAAGCCCCGTCGGCTTTTCTCAGCGGGGCGTGTTTGCGCGTAGTGTCGATGGCGTCGCGTGCGAGCAGCGAGCGTTTGACCTCTTCGGCGGACTGGTTGGCGATGCCCTTCTCGACCTCTTCCTTGCGGCGGCGCTCGGCGCGCGCCTCGGCGCTGGCCACGAGGTAGAAACGTGCGGGAGATTCGGGAAAGACGGCGGTGGTGATGTCGCGGCCTTCGACGATCAGGTCGCCGAAGCGCGTCATGCCGCGCAGCCAGGCGGTGACGCGGTCGCGCACCTCTTTGACGGTCGCCACGGGACTGGCGTGCTTGTTGATCTCGGGTGTGCGGATGGCGTCGCCCGGTTCTTGGCCCTTCACGAAGTAGGCGATCGCGCCGTTGCGCGGCACGCACTCGACGTTCACCGTCTGGGCGAAGGCGGCCACGGCCGCTGGGTTGGCGGTATCGATGCGGTTCAGCAGGCACTGCCACGTCATGATGCGGTAGAGCGCGCCGGAATCGACGTGCAGGAAGCCCAGCATCGTGCCCACGCGTTTGGAAACAGAGGATTTGCCTGCCCCGGACGGCCCGTCGATAGCGATCACTCGATTCATAGTAGAACAGAAGTTGGCGGTTAATGGTTTGTGATAAGTGATGCGAAACTTTAACACGAAGACACAAAGGCACAAAGAAGAAAAACGAGAACGATGTCAATCCTCAGCCGGTGAGGGTCAGGTGCGCGTGCGGGACATCACGCCTTTCGGGCGGTTTGCTTGACATCATTTCCCGCATCTGGCAAGTTACCCGCCATGAAGTCGGTGCTTCCTGTGGGTTCAGGCATGATTCCGGCATGTGAGTGCCGGTGCCGACCGACGGGCGATTTCTTATCCATGTAATATGCGTATGCATCCTGTACGTGCCCTGTTGCTGTTGGCTGTTCTAAGTTCGCCAACGTCTGGGGTGCAACCTGCCCAGCCTCACGCTTTCGGCACCATTACCCGGTTGAAAACGGCGTCATCACACTCGATCCGGCATCCTCCGGAGAGACCTGGTATGACGTTAAGAATCCGGCCAGTTGGATATTCGCACTGCAGGCGGTTTTGCCGCGCACGATTCTAATCGCGCGGGAGTTCAAGGACAAGGAGCTCGAACAAATGGCTACAGAGACTCTGCGAGCGCTGCCATCGGTTCCAAAAGATAGATGGACATGCTCGGATAAGGGGCCGGTCGTTGACCGTTCGTGTCCACCTGAAGAGTCTGTGTTCCTGCCTGCCGAAGTCTTTGACCGGCACCTTCCTACATTCGCCGAACAACCTTCGCTGCCGCTCTATCCGAGCATGCAAGGCATGGGCGCAAATATCTGCCATCTATACGAGATGATTTGCAGGGATGTGGATGACGGCATCGTCGTGCTGCCTGCATGGCCCATGGACAAGCCGTTGTGCGCCGCGTTGTATTCTTCGAATGCGGGAAGAGTGGAGATAGACTATCAGCCAGGCGGGCCAGTAAAAGTGGCGACTCAGAGGGGTGTCCCTATCCGTCTGCCAAAGCAAGTGGACTAGCCGTGCATGCAGAGGCCGCCGTCGACGCAGAGGGTCTGTCCGGTGATCCAGGCGGCGTCGCCGGAGGCGAGGAACCGGACGGCTCCGGCGACCTCTTCCGGGGTGCCGAAGCGGGCCATGGGAATGGCCGCGAGCTGTTTGACGCGGCGCGTTTCCGGAATGTCGGCGGTCATGTCGGTGGCGATGATGCCGGGCGCGACGCAGTTGACGGTGACGCCCGAGGCGGCGAGTTCACGGGCGGCGGTTTTGGCAAGGCCGAAGAGACCCGCCTTGGAGGCGCTGTAGGCCGCCCGCATGAGGTCGCCGAGCAGGCCCGCATCGGATGAAATGTAGATGATGCGCCCAGCCTTCTGGCGGGCCATAGGGCGCGACACGGCTTTGGTGAGCAGAAAAGCGGCGTCGAGGTTGGCGCTCATGACTTCGCGCCAGTCTTCGAACTTTGTAAAGGCGATGAGCTGGTTCTTGATGATCCCGGCGTTGCTGACGAGCGTATGGATCGGGCCCAGTCCCTGTTCAACCGTTTTCACGAGCGCGTCGACCTGAGCGGAATCAGCAAGGTCGGCGTGGAACGCCTCGGCTTCGCCGCCCGCAGCACGGATCGCGGCGACGGTCGCCGCTGCGGCATCCTGTGAGGCGCGGTAGTGGACCGCGACGCGGAAGCCGTCGCGTGCCAGCGCTAACGCGATGGCGCGGCCGATGCCTTTGGCGGCACCTGTGACGAGGGCGGTTTTCATACTTTCACGCCCCGTACACGCAGGGCTTCTGCGATGCGCTTTTCAACTGCTTGGTTGATAATGACTTCGACGGTTTCGGTCATGTTTCGCAGCAAAATACGCTGCGTGAAATCGGCAAAGCCGAATTTGACCACCAATTTTCCGACGGTTTCGTCCGCATAGGATGAGGAAACCAACGAAACACCGGAATAATCCAAAATGATGCGTTGGTCTGTGTCGAGACAGGTGTTGAGGATGCGGTTGAACAAATGTTGTCCCGCCAGACGCGTGCTCGTTTTGCCGGGTTGGTCTTTGATGGGGAACCGCTGGCATCCATGTTCATCCTCCCGCGTGATCAGGCTGCAACGGAAGGGCTGATGGCCGTTCAAGGCTTCACGCAGGGAGATGCGTTTTTTTGCATTGAGCTGAAAATCGACTGTGACCCCTTTGCTCTCGTGGTCCACAAAGAGTTGGCTTCCATGCTTTTCACAGTCATCTTGGCTCCAAGTCACAGTGCTGGAGCCGGAGGTGATCACCAAACGCCCTCCGTTATTATGCACAATGTTGTGCAAGCCCCACAGTCCATTGCCCTGCCCGATGGCTGAGTCGCGCGTCACTCCTTCTTGTACGGCAAGAACGATTGCGGCCTCATCGGTGCTGGGACTACGCGCGAATGTCGAGAGCGATTTGAGCAGACCGTGTCCACAATCGCTGATGCAGATGGCAACGCGGTTACTATGCACCTGCGCCATGACATGGCCTAAAGGGGGACGCCCAGGGCTTGAGTGCTGGAGGACGTTGTCCATAACTTCGTTGAGGCACCATTCGATGCCCCCTAATACGCCGTCATGGAATTGAGTCCGCGCCTCGAGGTCATGCACAATTCCGTTTACCAGTTGTCCGACCTGCTCAAAATCCGAGAAGGCCCATACGCGGTCGAGAAATGAATTCTGCGTGGAAACGTCGGCGACAGTTAAGGGTGCATTGAACCGCGTCATTTGAACGTAGTTGGACAATCCAACAACTTCGATATCCGTGCGCTGTTGTCTACGGTAGAACTCCAGAACGGCCGAGATGGGAACAACGACATTCGGAAACGCGCTCACGGCTTCTGAACAGTCAATAATAATAGTGGAATAGCCTTGCTTTTTCGCGCGAAGGTGGAGTTCTGCCAGCACTTGGCCGACTACGGCAGGGTGGCTTAGGGAGCTCACCGCTATTTTGTTATTCTCAGACTGAACGAGGATGGGTGTCATAGTTAACTGGAACATGTTTGCTATTTAAGATAGGCGGAAAGGACGGCCTCGTCGATGACCTCAGCGCCGGTCTCGGACTGGACCTTGGCGAGGTCGATGCCCTTGTCTTGCGCGAGGCGGCGCGCCCGGGGCGTGGCCCGTACGCGTGCGCCGCGGTCACGTGAAGGAGCCGGCGCGGCGGCAGGCCCGCGGTAGGCGAGCATCAGATCCGCGTTCGCGGCTTCGGCCTCCGGGTCGTCTTCGCCGGGCGTGCCGATGAGTCCGACGATGAAGCCGGTGGGCACGACGCTCTTTTCGGCGGCGTAGACGGCGAGCAGCAAGCCAGCCGCGGGCGCTTCGAGTTCATACACCGCCTTGTCGGTGGTAAGCTCCGCCAGTATTTCGCCTGCGGCGACGGTGTCGCCGATGGCTTTACGCCAACGGGTGACGGTGACGTCGACCAGGTTGGCGTCCAGTTGGGGGATGGTGATGCGTGTCATAAGAGGTTAAAAGGTTACGGGTTCAAAGGCGGGCAGGTTGGCTTTGGTTTTCGAGGAGCCGGGAGGAATGGGAAGCATCCAGGTGTCGGTGAGGTTGCCGCGGCGGTCGCTGATGCGGAAGCGGAACCAGTTCGGATCATTTGCGGGCAACGCCAGATTGGCCGGGCGCAGGCCGGTGTTCTCGGACTCGCCGCCTTGCCAGACGAGACTCTTGATGCTGCTGAGGTCATAGGCTTTGATGGGGATCAGGTGGTCGGAGTTCCACGGCGCGAGGATGGCGAGGGAACGGATTTGGATCTTGTTTCCTTTGGCCTTGGGCGAGAAGAAGAGGGAAAGGAAGGTCAGGTCGGGGGTGTCCTTGTGCTCCTCGGTCTCGGCGCGAAGGAAGTCGCGCACGTTGATGATCACGTCGTTCCACTCTCCGGGCGTGCGGGAGGTTTCGCCGGTCACAAAGGCGAGGTGATTGGTGTCGGTGAAATTCATTGTGTGGGCGTCCTTGATGCCGCGGGGACGGCGCGGTCCGGTGTTAAAGGCCAGCGTGAACGGCTTGACTCCGCCGGCGGCGTCCATGGTGCGGAACGAGAGGGCCAGATAGGGGTACTTATCCGGATCCCAGGCAGGCGCGAAGGCGTGCTGGATGAAGGCGTTGCCTTCGCCGTTGGGTGTGATTTCGACGACGTTGCCTTCCGGAGTCGCCACCGGCGCGGCCGCGACGTTCTTCGATTCCGTGAAGAACGGCGCGAGCGCGGGGAGCGAGAGCTCGGACACGAGCACGTTGTCGGTCTTGCCCAGCGGCAGCACGGTGGGCGGGCGCTTGTCGGCCTCGAGGTTGAGGGACAGGTCGATCTTCATCGCCGGGATCGCGTTGCCTGCGGCGTCGGTGACGCCATCGACCGTGAGCGGCAGCACGTCGCCGTTTTTGGCGGCTTTGAGCTGGTTGCGCAGCAGCCAGACCCAGTCCAGTTCATAGGTGACGGTGCCTTGGCCGATCGCGCAAGAGCCGTTGTCGGTGGCCAGGTTGAGCGGCGCGCCGAGGCAGGTGAAGCGGATCGTGTTGATCACCGGAGGCGAGACGGGATCGGCGATGGTGAGCGTGAGGCTGCTGCCGTTGAACTTCTCGACGGCGTTGACGGTGTGGGTGACGACGGGCGCGACGCGGTCGAGCATAAAGGGCATGTCCGCCGGCAGGGACCAGAGGTTGCGCTTGTCGCGGGCGCGGACGATGAGGTGGTGGATGCCATCGGGAACGGCCGCGAGATCAGGCTGCATGACCTCGCTGTTTTTGGCGGGCACCCAGACGACCTTCTGCTTCTCCGCTTCGGTGCGGTTGTCGAAGGCGACCGGACCTTGGATAATCGCATAGGCCACTTCGGCGATGCCGTCGGGGTCTGTGTAGTCGGCTTTGAAGGCGAAGGTGCGGTTGGGGCCGACGGCGGGGCCGCAGGCGACATCATCGATGCGCAGGGTGCTGTGCAGGCCGGTCTGGTCGCGGTCGCTGCGCGAGGCGAAACGGAGGTCGCCCGGAGGTATGGTCGTGCGCTGGGTCAGAGGCATCGTGCCGACGCTGTCGAAGGGGATGCCGGTCCAGATGTGCCACGTATTGTCCATGGGCGCGGCCACGCCTCCGCCGAAACGCACGTGGGTGTTGAAGACCTCGGAGAACGTGAAGCCGTACGTGCCGAAGGCGAGGGAGACGACGGACATGGGGTCGCCTTTGTAGCGGAACTGAATGAGCGGGGTGGCCGTGGGGTTGAACTGTTTGCAGAGCAGGCCGTCGAGTCGGCGGCCGTAGACGCCGCCGTTCTCGAATTTCAGCACGCCGCCATGCACCGGGTCGGAATAATCGATGGAGGCCTTTGCGCCCGTCTGATAGGGGGCGGCGTCGCCGGGGCGGGCCTCGAAGGTCTGGATGCCGCCTTCGGGCATTTCGAGCTTGAGCAAGACCGGCGGGTGGTTCGCCTCTTCGAGCGGGCGCATGGAGACGACCTGGCGGAAGAAGCGTCCGTCGGAAAGTTCGAGCGCGAGGGTCATGCGCCCGGGCTGGAGAATCTCGAAGGGCACCAACACGCGGATGCTGTTGCCCTCGGTGACGAACGGCGCGGGCTGCGCGTCGGTGAGCACGCGGTTGGGCGGCAGCACCGGCGAGGGCCAGGGGTGGGTGGGCGTGACGAGGATCGAGCCGGGGATCGAGGAGTCGGCCTGCGCGCGCAGACCGAAGTTGGCGAGCTCGGGCACGGCCCATTCGATGACGGGCTTGCGCGGATCCAGGTTCTCGGGCGTTTCGACCATTTGCAGCTCGCCGGGGCGCAGGCTGTTGACGATCTGCGCGAGAGCCGCGATCTCGTTGCGTTTTTCCGGCGGGGCCGTGAGCACCGGAACGCCGCGGTGGATCTCGCGGAAGTTCCGGATCGCGTACCACGCGTGGGGCGGGTTGCCTTTGAGGCCCTGCTGTACGTCGCTGGGCTGAAGGTTGCCGAAACCTTCGATCTGCACGGACTGGTTGGCGCGGATGATTTCGGAGGGCACCCAGACCTCGACCGGCGTCCAGACGGTGTTGGTGCCTTCAGGATCAGAAGGCGGGAAGGCTTCGAGGGTGCCGGCGATCTTGCGCGGGCCGCGCGTTTCACCCGAACCGGACAGCACGTAGGTCCAGCCTTGGAGCGGAATGAAGCCGCCTTTGCCGTCGTCTTTGACCGTGGAAAACTCGAAATTGACGAGGCCTTTGGGATGACGCGCGATCTCGAAGCGCCAGCCGAGCAGTTTGTCAGGCTGGGCGGGCGGCAGGTCGCAGCGCACGAGGAAGGTGCCGCCGCCGAGAATGGAGGTGACGCGCATTTCGGGGTGGGCCGTGTCGAGATGGCGGAAGCGGATACTCGGATGGCTCACGGTGTCGAAGGCCTGCCAGTAATCGGGAGCGAGGGGCTGGGCCACGCGCCCGTTGATGCGGACGCCGGAGTCGGCGACGGGAGGCGGTTCGGGTGCGGCCGGAACGCCGGCGGGGATGGTCTTGAAGGCGAAGGGGCGCGGCTTGATCGACTCGGCCGCGATCTTGATGCGTGCGACCATCATCGAATTGCAGAAGGTCCAGATGCCGAGCGAGCCGTTTTGCAGCGGGTCTTTGTCCTCGACGTCGAAAACCTCTTCGTTGTCGTAGATGTAATGGAGCCGGTTGCCGACGCGGCGGAGCTGCATGCCGTACCAGGCGCCGTGGATGTCGCGCCCGGCGGCGACCAGCGGCTGATAGCCTTGGCGGGCATTACCGGCGCGGGCGCGCGGCACCAGGTACTTGGTGGAGATGTCCATGAGCTCGCCGTTGCGGAGCAGGCGCGAATAGAGCTGCGAATGATCCGGATCCCAACCTGTGGCAATGGCGGTATAGCCGTCGCCGGTGGCGTTTGAACGGCTCATGACCGTCAAGTTCAGGTCGCCGGGGCGTTCGTACCAGCCCATGCGCATGCCCGCGTAAAACTCGATGCTGAAGTCGCCGCTGAAAATATAGTTGGACCAGAGCGCGGCGAGCGAGTCGGAGCTTTCTCCGTTCATGTGCGACCAGGTGGGCTCACAGAAGAAGCGGTTGATGACTTCCCAGCGGCCGCCGTTGATGGTCCAGTTATAGAGGGATTCGGTGAAGAGCGTGTCGAAGACGTTGTCGCGTTTGACGAGGGTGCGTCCGAGGTTTTCGAGTGTCATGCCCATGATGCGCATTCTGCGGCCGCGCAAGGGAGCGGACACGTGGGCTTTGGCCAGCAGGATATCGTCTCCGCCCAGCCACACGAGGGAGCCTTCGATGCCAAGCGTGTAGAGGCGCACCTGAGTTTTGTCGAACGCGATTTCGGGGACTTGCGCGGCGGGCACCGTGAAGGCGGCGTTTGTTCCGGAGTCCGGCGTGAAAACGCTGATCTGATCGTCTTTGACCGCGACACGGCAGAAACCGTTGGTGGACCCCTCCTCGACACAGAGGTGCAGCTCCATGCCGTTGACCACCGGCAGACGCACTTTGATCGGCCCGGTGATGTCGCCTTTGAACCAGGTCATGCCGTCCTTAAAGGTCACCCACTGGCCTTCTGGCGAGGCCCAGTGGCGCATGAAGGGATCATTCACATAGAGCGGGTTTTTTTCGAAACGCTCGCTCATGGTGGCGTCTTTCGAGGTGACGACAGGCGCGGTGAAAAAGAGATCCGAAGGGTTGGCCGCGAAGACACTTTGGAGGCCGCCCGGCTGTTTCTCGGGACGGTGGAAGCAGACCATGCGGCCATCCGCAAAACAGCGCAGCTCATTGGGGCGCAGCGCGTCGAGGGCGAGGGTGACGCGGTTGCTGCCGCTCGGGGTCGTGAAGGCGTCGAGCGTGACCGTGTTGGTGGCGCCGACCTGTTCCAGCGTGTAAGAGCGCCCGTCTTTTGATTGGGCGCAGGAGAAGCGGTAGGAGGGCGCATTGGAGGTGGCGGCGCCGGTGGTGAGCCCGCAGAGGAAAGCCTCGGAGGTGGCGACCACTTGAATCTCCTGCCGCAGCGGGCCGGAGTCCTGCGCGCCGAACTCCCAGCGGTTGGTGCCGGAGCCGCACGGCGGGAAGTAGGTCCAGGCCGTCCCTTTGCGCAGCAGCGACTGCACGCCGGGAGTCTGGCTGCGCGTCGCGAAGGCGAGGTCTTCGGGCGATTCGAAAAGGCGGTCCTCGTGGGACCCCGCCGACACGTCGTCGAAACGCGTAGCCTCGCCGGCCGGCACGTTCGCATAGAAGCCGAAACGTCCGCCGGGAGGGAGTCCCATGCGGCGGCGGATGACTTCGATGTTGTCCGCGCGGCAAATGATGCGGTCATCGAAGGTTTGGACTTCGAGCAGGAGCCACTGGCCTGCAGGCAGCTCGGTCTGCACCGCGTCGATCGGAAGGCGCGGCGCGTTCGTCGCGGCGGGCTGCTGCCACAGCTCCAGGATCAGGCGGTCCGAGGCCGGATCGGTGCGTGCCGTGAAGGCGAAGTACCCGCCATGCTCGCCCGCCAGAAAGACGATGCCGTTGGTGCCGCTGTTGTGCTGGACCGCGGCACGGTAGGAGTAGCGGCTGTAAAACGGTTCGCCCGTGAGCACGACGGCGTTGGTGCCGTAGCCTTCGAGTGAATAGAAGTTCGGGCTCTTTTCGGGTTTGGGCTGGCGCGCGAGCTGGTAGCCGCCCGACGCGCCGCTCAAGGAGCCGGTCACGGAGTGCAGTTTCCAGATGCCGCTCATGATTTCCCACGTGGGAGGGAACTCCGAGCCTGCGGGCACAAGAAAATTGTCCTCGAACTTGAACGCGCCGAGGCGTTGCGTGTAGTCGTCTTTGGCGGCTCCGGCAGGCAGGGAAACGGGGGCGTGCTGGAGTTCGAGCTTACCGGACCAGAGTTCCGGCAAACGCAGGACCGGCTGGTCGTCGACATACGCGAGCCAGGCGTCCTCGGTGCGCTTGAGGGTGAACAGGCAGAGGTCGTTGGTCAGGGCCGGGCAAGGACGCGACGTGAGCTGCTTCGAATACTCTTTCGGGAAGCAGGCGGACGGGAGCAGCCGGCAGCGGGTGCTGCCCGTGTTCAGCGTCAGTTCCGCCTGACTGTTGTTTTCGGGGTTCAGAAGGCGGATGCGCAGCTCGCCGTTATCGGGCTTCAGGCTCATCGCGGCCAGCATGTTACGGTCCGCCACCTCGACGCGGTTGGTCCAGTCTTGCGGAACCTCGGCGGCACATAGCGAACCGCACAAAAAGAGAAGTCCCCCCGACAGAAGAAAAAATATGTGTTTCACGCGCGTTAGAATAGCAGGTTTTGTGCCTAAGGATAAGAGGGTATTTGGTTGTGGTTTCACTTGCGTAAGAACGGCAGACAGGATCGGTTATTGCGCGGTTACCGATAATTGTGCCGGGGGTGTGTTCCAGCGTTCGGCTGTCAGGTCCGGATTGTGTGGTCGTGTATACACTCGGCGGACGGTTCCGCTTGGAACAAGCGGTCGGGATTGAGCCGGCAGGCGGGGTCGAAAAGGGCTTTCAGGCGGCGCATGGAAACGATGCCTTCCGGTCCATACAGGATGGCGAGCAGCTCTTTCTTGAGTCTGCCGACGCCGTGTTCGGCCGAGATGCTGCCTCCCCAGGCGACCACCTGTTCGGCCCATTTCCGGTAAAGGAGCTTGCCTGCGGCGTACTCGTCCATGTCGCGGGGCAGGATGTTGACGTGGACATGGTTGTTGCCGATATGACCGAAAATCACGTGCTCCAACCGGGTGGCCTCCAGATCCGCACGATAAAACCGCATGACGGACCTCAGCCGGTCGTCCGGCACCGAGAGGTCGGTGCCGAGTTTGGTGAGCTGCGGGTTTCTGAGTTTGCGCTCGGCGATGGTCGCGTTCACTTGTTCCGGCACCGCGTGGCGGAAGCCCCGCATTTTTTCCAGAGCCGGCGCGTCAGTCGCCACCCAGGTGTCGTCGGCCTGACCGCCGCACACGTCAAGCAGCGAACACAGCAGGCTCAGCGGCTTGTCCGCGTTGTCCGGCTGAAGGGCACATTCGACGTAGAGCGCGACGTTCCAGTGCGGTCGGGCGGGAGGCAGCAACAACCCCGACTGAGGCGCGCCGGAGCGGATCAGGCGCAGGGAGCCTTCGTCGAAATACTCGAGCGCGGCGAGAAGGTGGGGCGTGCAGGACGGGGCCTCGGCACGCAGCCTTTCCACAAGCGTCAAGGCGCGCGCTTCGTCGGCGAGATAGCAGAGGACGCCCAGCGTCGCTGCTGGTTTCTTGCGCAACCGCAACTCGAGTTCCGCGATGACGCCCAGAGTGCCCTCGCTGCCGATAAACAGGTCGAGAAGATCCATGTCTGGCTTGACCCAGTATCCGGCCGCGTTCTTGACCCGGGGCATCCGGTAGTCTGGCAGCAGGCCCGTGAGTAGGCGGCCGCTGTCGGTGACCAGCGAGAAACGGAGTCCTTCCGCACGCGCCTGTCCGCGCCGAAGCGTGAGCGTGTCGCCGTCGGCGAGCACCACGGTCAGGCCTTCAATGTGGTCGCGCGTGGGGCCGTAAGCGAAGGAGCACGCGCCCGAGGCGTTGCAGGCTGCCATGCCGCCCACACTGGCCGAGGATTCGGTTGGGTCGGGGGGGAAGAAGAGGCCAGAGGTCGGAGGCCGGAGGTCGGAGGAGAGATGGCGGCGGAGGGCGGCGAGCGGCAGGCCGGGTTGGACGCGGATGAAACAGGAGCCGTCACTTCCGGTGCGTGTGCCGAGGAGGCGATCCATTTTCGTCAGGCTGACGATCACGCCGCCATCGGGAACAGACCCGGCCGAGATGCCTGTGCGCGCGCCTTGAACGGTAACCGGCAGTTCCCGCACGGCAGCCTCGCGCAGGCTGTCGGCCAGTTCGGCAACGGTCTGCGGGAAGGTGATGGCCACCGCCGTGCCGGATGTGCGCGATTCGTCCCGCAAGTAATCAACTGGGATATGTGTCTGAAACATGACTTGACGAAAAGGGTTGTTTGCTTTGAACGTTAGTGAAAAACAGGTGTGGTGTCAACCGCAAGCTAAAGGCCCGGCACCGGAATATTCGAAGGTGCCCGTCCGGGCTTGGTTTGCCTGGCGGCAGGCCTGTGCGTGTGGCGGCTGTGGGGAAGGCATCTCTGATTTTTGCAACGCCCGCCGGCTTTCTCAGCGCAACCGCATGTCCCGACCCCGTCCCCCTAAACTACTTGGGGGCTTCGGGATTGTTTGTGGCCTATATTGTTCAGGGGGGAACCCCATGATTTTTTTGAAGAACCTGGAAAAGTAGTGCGTGTCCTCAAACCCAAGCTGAAAGGCGATCTCTTTGATTTTCAGTGGCGAGCCTGCAAGAAGGCCGCAGGCCCTGCGAACCTTGAGATGGTTAAAATGCTTCATGGGAGACTGGCCGGTGGCCTTCTTAAAAATACGGCAGAAGTGAAACGTGGAAACGCCGGCGTGACGGGCCATTGCCGCAACGTCCAAAGGCAAGGAAACCGAGTCTTCCATGAACTTTAAAGCGGCGGTGACCTCCTGCGTATAGTCTTGAGCCGCACGGCTTGACTGAGCTGCGACAGCCATCGCGCTGAGAGTCGCGGCGGCACAGGACTGGATGGCAAGCTTGTTCGTGTTGTTGCTTGCTGTGGTGAACAAGGAGAACAGCAGCATGAACAGTTCGACGATATCTGGAACAATTCCGACTTGGATGACAGGGCTCGCTCGCGTCAACCCCAGATGCTCTTCAAACACGCCGCTCCGCCGTCCGGAGACGTGCAGCCAGTAAAGGGTCCACGGGTCAGCGGCGTCGGCCCCGTATTCGTGTTGCGTGCCGGGCTGGCAATAGAGAAGTTCGCCCGGCCTGATGCTCCACGTTTTGTTCCCCTGCTTATAGTAACCTTTCCCAGCCACGCAATAGATGTAAACGCCCTCTTCCAGATGACGTCGCTTCCAGAAATGGCCCCAGGCCTGAGTGTAGCAGCCACAGGCGAAAATCCTGAAGTCAGACAGTTCTTTCGCCCGAACCCATTGTTCGCGGTCCTTAAGACTCAGAGCATGGTGCACGGTCGCTTTGTACGAGCGGGTATATTCCTTCCATTTCTCTCCGGCCTTTTCGTAAGGAAGCGTGATTTTTTTTGTCGCTTTCATAATTTCATTACGTTAACACCATCAAATGATTTTAGCAAGAAAATCCACCAAAAAGCAAGCGTGTCCATTGCTAAAGGCATCCTTGATGAGCTATCCTGTCAGCACGGATCGAGAATGCTATGAATCTTACTGAAAAATCTGGCAGCCTGTTGTATATCATCGGCATCAGCCTGATAGCGGCTCTCGGCGGGTTCCTGTTTGGTTTTGACATGACGGTGGTTTCGGGGACGCTGCCGTTTCTTGAGAAAGTATTCAGTCTCAGCGGCGCAGGCCTCGGCTGGGCTGTCAGCAGTTGCATCCTTGCCTGCATCGTCGGTGCCGGGTTTGCCGGCAAACTGGCCGATGTGTTTGGCCGCAAGAAAGTCCTCGTTGTCACCGCGGTTCTCTTCGCCCTCTCCGCCGTCGGCGCGGGATGGGCAGGTTCCTTCAATGCGTTTATCCTGTGTCGTCTGCTCGGCGGGCTTGCGATCGGGGCCGCGTCGGGCGTGGCCCCTGTCTACGTGGCCGAGACGGCACCCACGAGGTTCCGCGGAAGGTTCGTGTCTTTCTATCAGTTGGCGATCGTCGTGGGCATTTTGACCTCCTATTATTCCAACTACTTTCTGCTGGGGATAGGCGATGACGCCTGGAGGTGGATGTTCATTGCCGGAGTTGTTCCGGCTGGCCTGTTTTTCGGGCTGCTCTTCCTTGTCCCGGAAACGCCGCGCTGGCTGGTCAAAAGCGGGCGGGAGGCCGAAGCGCTGCGTGTCCTGACGCGTATCGACGGCGAGGCGTATGCGAGGGCCGAGATGGCCGTGATCGGGCAAACCCTGCACGTGTGCGAAGGCAGGCTGTCAGACATCCTCAAACCGCGGACGCTCAGGATTGTGGTCATCGGCTCCTTATTGGGAGTGTTCTCGCAAATATCAGGTGCGAACGCCGTGTTCCTGTATGCTCCAAAGATTTTCTCACAGGCCGGCGCAGGCTTACACGATTCGCTTTTTCAGACGTCTCTGATCGGTCTGATCAACTTCATCTGCACCTTCATTCCGATCCTGCTGGTTGAGAGGGTCGGGCGACGGCCGCTGCTGATAACCGGCGTGTCTGTGATGGCGGTTGTCATGTGCGCATTGACTTGGCTTTTCCATGTTCATGCCACCGGACTGCCGGTTCTGATCGCCGTGCTTGCCTACATCGCGGCCTATTGCAGTTCAATCGCCTGCCTGACCTGGGTCATTCTTTCCGAGATCTTTCCCAACCGCATCCGCGGGGTAGCCATGTCTATCGCGAACCTCTGCCTGTGGGCTGCGAACTATATTCTCCTGCAGACGTTCCCGATGATCGAGGCCAGGTTCGGGATCACCTCAGCCTTCGGCGCCTATGCGGTCATCTGTTTTGTCATTCTGGTCTTTGTCTGGAAATACATCCCCGAGACAAAAGGGAAGTCGCTGGAGGAGATCGAGATCCAGTTGGTCGGCTTGCCGGAGAACGAGGGAGCGGAAGAGCATTGCTATGGAACTCATTAACAAACCGGATTTCGAGCGGGCGATGGCGCGTGTGGAGGCCTGGTTCAGCCAGGAGATGCTTGACCGTCCGCCCGTGAGGTTTGCCCTCCACAACGCGGAGTATAGCCAAGGCCCCGGTGCAGACGGAAGATGGCAGAGCCTCAAAGAGCGCTGGTTCGACGCCGAGCATCAGGTGGACCAATTCGCCGCCTCCATCGAGGGACGGCGGTTTTACGGCGAGACCTTCCCGGTGTTTTCCCCAAATCTCGGACCTAACGTTTTTGCGGCCTTTCATGGCGCGGAGCTGGACTTCGGCGAAGTGACCTCGTGGGTCCGGCATTGCATCCACGACTGGGACGATTTGAACAGGCTGGCCTTCTGCGCCGAGAACGCCTACTTCAAAAAGATCGGGGAGCTGACCCGCCTCGCGCTTGACAAATGCGAGGGACGCTTCATGGTCGGGTACACGGACCTGCACGGCAGCCTCGACTGTGTGGCGGACTGGCGTGACCCGCAGGTGCTTTGCATGGATCTGCTTGATTGCCCTGAAAAGGTTCATGAGGCCGTCGCCTTGGCGGATAAGAGTTTTCTCTCCGTGTTTGATCAGTACGACGCTGTCCTTAAAAAGCACGGGCAGCTTTCGGTCACATGGATGTGCATACCGAGCCGGGGAAAGATGCATATCCCAAGTTGCGATTTTACCTCCATGCTGTCGACAGAGGATTTTGATGCGTTTTATCTGCCTTCGCTGAAGGCGGAAGTCCGGCACATGACCCACACTGTGTTCCATCTCGACGGCAAAGGCATGATCCGGCACTTGGACAGTATTCTGGCGCTGCCGGAGATACACGCTGTTCAGTTCGTGCAGGGGGTGGGCGACGATCTGCCGATCATGCAGTGGCTGCCGGTGATCAAGCGGATACAGGCCGCGGGCAAGGGCGTTGTCGTGGATCTCCAGCTCGCCGAGTTGGAGCCGTTCATTGCCGAGATGGAACCAGAGGGTTTGTACGTGTGTCTAGCTGCGCCGGAAGCCGTACAGCCGGACATCCTGAAACGGTTGGAGAAATGGTAGCGGCACTTCATAGATTGGAGCGTAGTTGATGATCAAGCGGTTTTCACCTGTCATAACGATGGTCCTGTTCGGCGTGCTCTTCGCAGCGGGCGCCGCCGAACCGGTTAAGCAAGCCTCCGTGGCAACGCTGACGCTGCGGTCAGGCGACCTGGTCCTTCAAATGGACGCCCAAGGGCAGGCGACTTTTCAGTCCGGCGCGGGTCAGTCCGTATTTTCCGGGCTCAGTGACCTGTCCGGCTTGAAGACGGCTGGCGGTGTCGAGTCTGATCTCTCAAAAGCAGGCGTTGCGCAGTTTAAGCGGCTGATGAAGCGTGAAGGCGGTGGAGATTCCTGCGCGGTCAGAGACCGTTTTTCCGTGGAGGGGGACGCGATCCGTTGGGAGGTGACGGTCGAAGGCGCGGGAGCGCCGTTCTCCTGCGAGGTTTCGTCCAAGGTTGTTATCCCCACGTCGCCAGCGTCTGTCTACTGGACCACCTGGGGCACGGCCGCTTCTGATCCGGAGATTAAGAGTCTCATCGGAGACGGGCGCAACTACTGGGATGACCCGCTCCAGTTTGCCAAATTGAATTCGAGGACATTTGATTTCGGCGGCACGTCCCACGAGCAGCGTGACGCGATTTCCGTCCCCCTCTTCGTGGTGGGTGAAGCCGACACGAAGCGGGCGGTCATGGTGGCCCACGGGCTCGAGGGAACGATCATCAGCATGTCTGCTCAGGTGGACCCGACGGGCGCCGTCCAGTTCAACCGCTTCAATCACCGGATCGAAAAAGGGAAGCCCTTTTCATATGTGCTGTACCTGCGTTCGCAAGCCACCGACTGGAGGCCTGCGCTGGGTTGGTATCATAAGCGATACGTTCAATTTTTCTCGCCCAAAACAGACGCGACCTGGCTAGTCGCGGGAAACGGGGCCTACTCCGAATACGAGGGGGAGGTTGATGCCTATCAGCTGCTGCGCTCCGGTCTGCAATTCAACTGGAAGGCCAGCTACGACTATGTCTACATGGGAATGTTCCTTCCCTACACCAACGATCTCGACTACGCGTGGACGAATGCCCGGTTTGAGGGAGCGGAGGCTCCTCCTTATCCAACGTCACTGCGTAATCTGGCGAACTACTCCAAGAGGATGAGGGAGTGTGGCCTTCATGTCATGAACTACATGAATCCGGCCGAGCTGGGCCTGAAGATCCAGAGCTTTGCGACGCCTCCCGCGCGGAAGGCGGCCCGCGACGAGGACCTGTGGAAAGACGCCAACGACTTTGTCTTTTATAAGCTGCGCGACGCGGTTCTTTTCCCGAAGGACCAGGCCGAGCCGTACAGGGCGTGGGAGCGGGGCGTGCTCATGGATATCGGGGTGCCCTCCTTTCAGAACCATCTGATCGCACAAGCCAAGAAGCATCTGGACGCCCTGCCGGAGAGTTCCGGCGTCTGCTTTGACCGGACCGATTATCTCCGTTTCTTCAACTGGAAACGGGATGACGGGCTCTCGTGGGTTACGGGTGCCGCCTGCGGCTCGCTGGCCTTGGGATGGGTTGAATACATGAGCAAGATCGGCCCCCTGTTTCATGAGAAGGAGAAGGTCATCTACTGTAATCCCCTCTATCGCCGTTTGGATCTCTACGAAAACATCGACGGTTTTTATGACGAGTTCGGACAGTCGGATTGCCACAGCATCTCGGTTTGTTCTTTCATGGCGCTGGACAAGCCGTATGTGGGCTGGACTTGGGGACTTCCTTCAAACGTGCCCCTTCACGACTTCTTTCAGCGTTATCTCTACCTCGGCGCGTACATGACCGCGCCGATGCCCTATAACAATCATACGATCAAGCCGGGGAACGCCGAGGCAGACCAGTTGTATCTCGACTACGGTCTGCTGTTTGAAGCCCTCCGGTTCCGCAAGTGGAATCTGGAGGCGTTCCCGATCGAGGTGAAGGGCGCGAAAGGCAACTGTTTCGAGGTTCCCGGGGGCTTGCTCATTGCGCTCATGCTGGGGGGACAAAACCAGGAGGCCCGGCTTACGGTGAACTCACAAAACACCGTGATGAAGGGTGCTCGTTTTGTTGAGACGCTTCACGTGGGGGACGCCGAGTGGAAGCCGCTGCGGGAGCAGCCTTTGAAAGCGGGTGAGGAAGTGAGCGTGCCGTTGAAACACGGTTGCGCCATGGTGCGCATCGTCCATACGAAGGTGTCGCCAGCCTCCAAAGCTTTTTTGAAAGAGGCGACGCTGAAAGTCGAGAGCGCGCTTACCTCGGCCAAAATCTACAAGCGAGAAAAAGTAAAGGGCGTTTGGACGGACTTCGAGGAACTCAAGGCTCCGGTGTCATTGAAAGAAACAGCGCATGTTCAGTTCAAGGTGTGTGACCCTGAAGGGCGGCTGATTCCGCAGGGCGTGTTTGAAAACGAATGGGTGAGGTGCTTGCCGCCGAGCCCGGCCATCATCCCTGACAAGGGCATGATCTTCAACGAGAAGACGGTCGAGATCCGGGCGCCGGGCTGGATGACGAACGCCACGGTGCGTTACACGCTGGACGGATCGGTGCCGACTGAAACGTCTCTCCGCTATTCAGAACCGCTTAAACTGAACCAGCAGGGGATGGTCCGGGCCAGAGTCTACCTGAACGGTGAGGCAAGCGGCGTGTCGGCGGCCACTTTCCGTGCGGGTTTGCCGGCCCCGCAGCTTCCCGATATTTATCTTTCGGATTTGAAGGCTCTCAAGGCGACTGTGGGCGTTCCAGGCACGATAGCCCAGAACGATCTGGCTTGGAATAAGACTCCGCTCTCGATGCTGGGGACAAAGTTCCAAAAAGGCATGGGCGTGCATGCGGCATCGGACCTGGTCTACGAAGTCAAACCGGATTATAAACGGTTTGTCGCGTACGTCGGAGTTGACGACTGCATGCGGAATTACAGGCAACCCAGCGTTGTCTTTCAGGTTTACGTCGATGTCCGGGATGGAACCGCCGCCGCGGAGGCGATTGCGGGCGAGAGCCTGCTGTTCCAATCCGACGTGATGTCTCCGGAAATGGCTGTCGGTGTGGATGTCGCCATTCCCGAGGGCGTCAAGCGGTTAAGGCTGCATGTCACCGATGCCGGAAACGGGATTGAATGCGACCATGCGGACTGGTGTAACGCGGGCTTCGTCACCAAGTGACCGGCCTTCCGTGCGAACCCTGTTGGTTAGTGCCCGTGTGGGCACTGCCTATGAAAAAAAGGAACAAAAAATGAGAAACTATCGGATTATGGCTGCGCTGGCAGCCTGTTTCAGCCTGATACCGTTCACAGCGGTCCGGGCACAGAACTGGACAGCCACGAAGCTGACCCAGTTTGCGGTGACCAACGCCTCCGGTGCGCTGGTCGCACTCGGCACACCGGGGTTTGATGCCGCGCACAACCCTGACAAACCCTTTGACGGGGACACGGCTACCTTCAATGACACATGGCCGGTCCATCAGAACGCCTGGGCCGGCTACGGGCTTCAGACCCCCAAGATCGTCACCCGCATCCGTTACATCGGCCGACCCGACGGACAGGTTTCCGACCGCTTCATCGGTGTGCTCTTCCAGGGTGCGAACACGGCGGATTTCAGCGACGCGGTGACACTCTATTCGCATGTGACGCCTCCCGGTTGGAACGGCACCACCTGGATTGACGTCACGCTAACCACGACAAACGCACTCAGGGCCTTTACCTACCTGCGCTTTATCGCCACGGCTTGGGGCTCTTATGGCGGGAATGCCGGAGAGGTCGAGTTCTACGGCATCGACCCCCTGGCCAGTGCGCCGACGACACCGGTGATGACGTTCACGGGAAGCCCGAACTGGCATGCCAATCTGCTCTGGACAGTCGCGGCGGATGCGCTGGCGTATGAGGTTCAGCGCAAACGGTCGGACGAGTCCGAGTACACGACGCTCTTGACCGACTTCTACAAAAACACCGGCATCGCCAACTGGCGCGACACGCAGACGCTTCTCGCAGACACGAGGTATCGCGTGCGGGCGCTCAACAACGTCGGCGCTTCGGAGTGGTACACCTTTACGGCCTCCGCACGTAACGCCGCAGTCGGCACACCTTTTGGCGCGTCGGGTTATACGCCGTACACCAGCGACAAGTTGTACGATTCGGATTGCGAGACTTTCCTTGACACCTATTGGGGCATAGGGTCTGGCGACGCGCCTTGGGCCGCGCTGGACCTTGGCACACCACGCACCATCACCGGCGTCCGTTACACGCCGCGAAGAATACCGGAGGGTTGGGATGGAGGGCCTGGGCGTATGGTCGGAGGACGGTTCGAAGCCGCAGACAACGCCGACTTTACCGGGGCCGTCACCCTTTACACCATTCCCTCGGCTCCCGGCTTCGCGGGCATGGCCGAATACGCATTAGCATCTCCTGTAGGACCTTACCGGTACGTCCGTTATGTTTCGCCGCCTGGCGGCTGGGGCAACGCAGGGGAACTTGAGTATGACCTTGCTCCGGAAGCCCCGCTCGCTCCGAGCAGCCTGACGATCACCTCGGCGCTCTCTCCAAATTACAATCCTCTCCTGACAAATGACTATCCTGTCCTGACCTGGACGTTCGCCTCGCTGAACCTCGATGTCGGCCGGGTGTATCGCGCCACCTCCCCCGGCGGCCCTTACACCGCGGTCGCGTCCGGCGTCAGCGGTCGCACCTGGACCGACACCGGCGCACAGGTCGGCAAACTGAACTACTACAAAGTGTGCGCGCTCGACTCCCGTGACGGCAGCGAGGGGCCGCTCTCGGATGCGGTCTCCTACCGCCGCTGCGAATGGCTTGAGCGGAGTTGGGACAATCGGACTGCGGTCAAGCCGGGCATGAGCCTGATCACGGCCGGGACTGTCAATTTCGGCTTGGGAGTCGACCGTATGTTCGACGGCGACCTCAGCTCCTTCCCTGATGTGTCTCCTGGTAACAGTTCGGTCGGCGTTGACTTGGGCAAGCGCTACTGCATCGGGCATGTGAGGTTCAGTGCCCGCGCAGGACTCGAATATCGCGCGAATGGCGCGGAATTGCGCGGCTCGAACAGCGCGACACTCTCGCCTTACACGACATTGGCCACCTTCAGCGGCGGCGTGGCTGGCGTCTACGCGACGGTGTCGACCACCAGCTCGGAAGCCTTCCGCTACATTTTCGTGACGAAGGATTCGGGCGACTTCTACGGCAACATCACGGAACTCGAACTCTACGGGTGGGAAGACCACAAGGGCACGTTGATTCAGGTTTACTGAAGCGTGGGAGCACGGCCTTTTATAACCAGATAGTCCATCATATTGCCTCGCGGCAGAGTCTGTTCCGCAATCACGACCTTGGGGTCGCCTGTTTCCTGACTGAAGGGGGACTGGCGGCCCTCATTTATATTCCGGCGGACTTCGTAACGAAAATCCGCTAAAGTATCTGAAAGTAACACGCCGGTTAGGCGGGAAAGTCACCTATGGTTCAGACAACGATATGGGCAGCACTCGTCTTTGTTTTCAGCACTGCGGCAACGCAGGCCGCGACGGGGGCGCCTCCGCTTTACCCCTCGCTCGACGGGCGTGTGCTGTGCGGCTATCAGGGCTGGTTCCGCACGCCCGACGATCAGGCCAAGGCGGGCTGGCGCCACTACCTGCGCCAGCGCGGCGGCGCGTGGCTGCCGGTCAACGACTACCTCCCCGACGTCTCCGAAGTCAAAGCGGAGGAGCGTTGCCGCCTGCCGCTGGCGTGCGCGGATGGCGGCGTCGCCGAGGTCGTCTCTTCCGACAACCGCAACACCGTCAACCGCCACTTCGCCTGGATGCGGCAGTACGGGATCGACGGCGTGTTCGTGCAGCGCTTCCCGACCGACTTCTATGGCCGCGACCTCGCGCCCGCGCCGTTCCGCGCTTCGGGCGACCGCGTGCTGGGCTATTGCCGCGAGGCGGCGGCCGAGAGCGGGCGCTCCTATTCGCTGCTGTACGATCTCTCCGGCCTCGGTAGCAACGCCGACGCGGTGGTGATGGCCGACTGGCGGCATCTGGTCGGAACGGGCGTGGTGTGCGTAACGAATGATGTGGCGTGGCAGTGTCACAAAGGCAAGCCCATCATCGCGCTTTGGGGCATGGGGTTCAACGACAACCGCCAATACGGGCTCGATGCCTGCGAACGGCTGGTCAATTTCTTCAAAGGAGAGGGCTATGCGGTGCTGTTGGGCGTGCCTTTCTATTGGCGCTCGCTGAAAACCGACACGGTGGCGGACGAGCGTCTGCACGCGGTCCTGCGCAAGGCCGACATCATCCACTCGTGGAGCGTCGGGCGGTTCGGCGACGAGGCGGGCGTGCAGCGTGCCGAGGCGGTCTGGCGCGAGGATGCGGAGTGGTGTCGCGAGAACGGGCTGACCTTCATGCCGGTGGTCTTTCCGGGCTTCAGTTGGGGCAATTTGATGGGCGCGAGCAATGGCATCCCGCGCCGCGACGGCGTGTTCCTGTGGTCGCAGTTCGCGGCCGCCAAGCGTGCGGGTGTTGGTTGCGTCTATGTGGCGATGTTTGACGAGGTGGACGAGGGCACGCAGATCTTCAAGATCAACAACGCGCCGCCCAAGGGTGATGGCTTCACCTATCTGAGTTACGGAACCTTGCCGTCCGACCACTACCTGTGGCTGACCGGCGAGGCGACCCGCCTGTTCCGGTCGCGCCAGCCGTTCCCCGATGTCCTGCCGACGCGCCGCTGAACGGAAAACGTGGGTCGCACGTTGTTCATTCCTGCTTTTGCGGCAGGGGGAAGTGTGGTTAAATAATGTGCATGACTGATCTTATCCTGCATCCCAAGCGCGATTTTTCCGTGTTGCGGCGCCACCCGTGGATCTTTTCGGGAGCCGTCGCCAAGGTGGACGGCACGCCGGCCCAGGGCGACTCCGTGCGCGTGCTGTCGTCCGACGGCACGGTGCTGGGTTACGGGGCCTATTCGCCGACCTCACAGATCCGTGTCCGCATGTGGACGTTCGATCCGTCGGCGGTCGTGGACGAGGGGTTTGTGGCGGACCGGATCGGACGTGCGGTCGGCGCTCGGGCAGTGTTTTTGGCCGAGGGCGCGACCAACGCGTTCCGCCTGGTGAACGCCGAGGCGGACGGCGTCCCGGGGCTGGTCGCGGACAGGTATGGCGAATGGATCGTTTGTCAGTTCACGGCGGCGGGGACAGAGAGGTGGAAACGCGAGATCGTGGCGGCCTTGCAGTGCTTCTCGCCTTGCCGCGGCGTGTACGAGCGCTCCGACGTGGACGTGCGCGAGCACGAGGGACTCCCGCCGGTGACCGGCGTGCTGGCGGGCGAGCCTCCGCCGGAGCGGATCGAGATCGTCGAGAACGGCTGCCGCTATCTGGTGGATGTGCGCGAGGGCCACAAGACGGGCTTCTACCTTGACCAGCGCGACAACCGCAATCTGGTCAAACGCTATGCGAACGGTTGCGACGTGCTCAACGCCTTTTCCTATACGGGCGGTTTCGGCATCGCGGCGGTGGCCGCCGCCGCGGCTTCGGTGACCCACGTGGATTTGTCGGCCCCTTCGCTGGAGTTGGCCAAAACCAACACCGGGCTGAACACCTGCCATGTGGAAGAGTCGAGTTTCATCCAAGGCAATGTTTTCGAGGTGCTGCGCAAGTTTCGTGACGAGGGCCGTTCCTTCGATCTGGTGATCTTGGATCCGCCCAAGTTCGCCGAGTCCAAGGGCAGCCTCATGAAAGCCGCGCGCGGCTACAAGGACATCAACCTGCTGGGCATCAAGCTGCTGCGGCCCGGAGGGCTGCTGGCGACGTTCTCGTGCTCGGGGCTGATGACGCCCGCGCTGTTCCACAAAGTGGTCGCGGACGCGGCGGTCGACGCCAAGCGCGACATTCAGGTGACCACGCGTCTGCAGCAGGCCGAGGACCACCCTGAAGGGCTGTGCTTCCCCGAAGGGCTCTATCTCAAAGGGTTGCTGTGCCGGGCGTGGTGAGGGGCCGTTCATTTATAATGCTCTGATGTTCGTGGCAAAACTTTGGTCATATTGCCGGGGAAATCAGGCAGTATCTGCTTTTTTTGTGCCCTATAATAATTGATCTGATAACGTCGCTACATAAGAATATTTATATATTCCCGTCAGATGCTGGTCAAAAAGTGTAAAAGTTTGGTCAAAAAGTGCATCGACTTTTCAGTGACTATAGCGTTATAGTCGTGGTTAATAAATGGATAGGAGTGTTTCCTGTTTGGAGTGCGTATAATCACGTTGCAAGGAGAGTCTGCATATGAAACAGATCGGTCAAGGCATCAATCGGATAGGCACACTGGCGGTCGCGCTGACAGCCGGTTTCGTCGGGTCGGCCCTCGCGCAGCAGGATGGCACATGGACCGGTGGCGGCACGGACAACAACTGGTTGAATGCCGCCAACTGGGTGGACGGCGTAGTCGCGGGCAACTGGAACAGCGCTTTGTTTAGCTCCGGCGTTGTCAACGGCAGCGTTAATAACAACAGCTACCAAGGGCACCGTGCGATCACGGTGGACGCCAGTTGCCCGATGGACATCGCGATCGGCGGAATTAAAATTCCCAAGGACGAAGCCCCCATCACGGTGACAGGGGCGAATCTCACGTTCAACACGGATTTGAACGCGTGGAGTCCTCAAACGTTTGTCGTGGCAGCCGGCAAGACGCTGACCTTCAACGCGCGGATTAACCAGGATGAAGGCAACGCCACCGGTTCCAGCGTCACCATGAACGGTGAAGGAACGGTCGTGATGACGAGAGCCGGCCTCTACACAGGCGGAACCATCCTCAACGGCGGCACCTTGAAGACCCTTACGGCCAACGGGATCGGCCCCGGCCCGATGACCGTCGGCGCCGGCACGACATGGGATCGCAGCCCAGCCCGCCAGACCGTCGGCGGGCTGGCCGGTGCGGGTCACGTGACACGCATCAGCAATGGAGTACTGTCCACCGGTCCTGACGGTTCGACCCAGATTTCCGCCAGCAAGAACTATGTCTACGCCCTCGACTTCGAACCCAACGGCGGCGGCGGCGCCACCGTCAACGGAGTTAAGTTCTCCGGAGTCGGCACCAGCGGTCCGGGCTGGTCGCTGACCGGCACGGCGAATATTTTCAACGAAGATCCCGGCCAAACAGGTTACGGACGGCTGCTGTCAGGCTTCTATTACGGAGGCACGGGCACGCTCACGTTCAACGGCCTCATTGTCGGCAGGACGTACGAGGTCGTGGTTTTTTCGAGTCCCGGCTGGGGCTATCGCCCGCAGAATGCGACCTTCACCAACGGCTCGGACAGCCACCAGATGCTCAACACCAATCCGGGGGACAACGGCTATTACGCGTACGCGTTCCTGGCGACCGACCCTACGGTGACGGTCACCATGGCCCCTCTCACTGCGGCCACGTATCACTGGTACGGGGCGACGCTGGAACTGTCGCCTCCGCTGACCGTCGGCAATGCCAATGACTACCGCTTCGAGGGGCTGATCGACGGCGACACCTCGCTGGTCAAACAGGGCTCCGGTGTGCAGACGCTCGCCGCGGCGAACCCCTACGCCGGCGGCACTGCGGTCAAGGCCGGCACCTTGACGACAACCGCGTCCGGCGCGGTCGGCGCCGGCGCGGTCGACGTCGCTTCCGGTGCGACGTGGAAAATCTGGGACGGCGCCCATCAGACCGTTGCCGGCCTTTCCGGCGCCGGTACGGTTGAGGCGTTCAGCGGCGCTGTGTCCACCGGCGCTGACGGGGCGGCCCAGATTTCCATCGGCAAGAACTACATCCAAAAGCTCGACTTCGGTAATGGCGCAGGCGCAGAGGTGAACGGAGTGACGTTCGACAACGTGAGCAACAACAGCGGCACGGGCTGGTTGCTCGGAGGAGCGACCGCGCCCTACTTCGCCGATGGCGGCAGCGGGTACGATCAACTGATGTCGGACTTCCTCTATGGAGGCAACCCCGGCGTGCTCACGTTCTACAACCTCACCATCGGCAAGTGCTACGACATCGTGCTCTATACCAAAATAGGCGTCTGGGGTTACCGCTGGCAGAATGCGACGTTCGCCAATGGCCCTGACAGCATCCAACTGATCAACACCGATCCGGGGACCGTCGGGTATTACTCTTATCAGTTCGAGGCGAAAGCCGAAACGGCGACGGTCACCATGGTCCCGATTAACCCCGGGAACTCGTTCCACTGGTTCGCCGCCAGCCTGGAAGCGCTTCCGCCCGCCGCGGTCAACCTGTTCACCAACGGCGTGACGCTCACCCTCGGCGATGCCCAAAACCGCCGGTTCGAGGGCGCGATCAACGGCGCCGTCTCGTTGGTGAAGCAGGGAAGCGGCACGCAAACGCTCGCCGGGCCGGTCGCGTACACCGGTTCCACCACCGTCAACGACGGAACGCTGAAACTGGAGTTGCCTTCGCCGCCGGAGGGCACGGTCACCCTTGACAACGCGTCGTTCGAGACGCACGACGCCCTGGCCAACGGGACCTGGGGCTACAATCCGACCGGCGCGACGTGGACGTTCGACACGACCTCCGGCATTGCCGCCCCTGGCACGCCCTGGGTGGCCACCGGCGCTGCCCTTGACGGCTCTTATGCCGCCTATATTCAGAACTACGGCGTCATTTCGCAGGCGGTCACGGTGGCGGCTTCAGGGACGTACAAGCTGACGTTCAAGGCGGCCAACCGTCCGGGCTTTTCAGCCTCGGGCCTCAATCTCATGGTTGACGGTGTGATCAGCAGCAGCTTCCCGGCCAGCGCGTTCAATTCGCAAGGGATGTTCCAGACGTTTACCGCGTTCGCCAAAATCAATGCCGGAACCCACACGCTGGCCTTTGCAGGTGATAAGGTAGGGGGCGATTCGGCCACCGCCGTTGACGGCATCTCATCCCTCAGCGGAATCGGGGGCAGCCTGTCTACCAACTCGACGGTGTCGATCGCGTTCGGCGCCTGGCTGGACCTCGGGGGCACGACGCAAACCGTTTCCCGGCTGTATTTCGACGGAAACGAAAAACAACCTGGAACACACGGCGCAGTCGGCAGCGGCGCCATGTATCCGCATGCCAACTGGTTTACCGGAACAGGTATGCTGAATGTGTTGAACGGAAAGTTTTCCGGCACGATGATTATACTCTTGTAGAACTCGATTGGAAGGAGATCCTGTATATGAAACAAAGCAGTCAAGGAATCACTCGGACATGCACACTGGCGGTCGCGCTGACAGCCGGTTTCGTCGGATCGGCCCTTGCGCAGCAGGATGGCACATGGACCGGTGGCGGCACGGACAACAACTGGTTGAATGCCGCCAATTGGGTGACCGGCTTAGTCGCGGGCAACTGGAACAGCGCTTTCTTCAGCTCCGGCATTGTCAACGGCAGCGTTAATAACAACAGCTACCAAGGGCACAACGCATTCACCGTGGACGGCAGTTGCGCCACCGACATCGCCATCTCGGGCATCAAATTGCCTAAGAACGAAGCCCCCATCACGGTGATCGGAGCGAACCTCACTTTCAACGCCGATTTGAACGCTTGGAATAACCAAACCTTTGTCGTTGCGGCGGGCAAGACGCTGACTTTCAACGGGCGGATCAACCAGGACGACAACACCTTCTCGGGCGCCAGCGTCACCATCAACGGTGCCGGCACGGTCGTGATGGCACAGTCCGGTCAATACAACGGCGCAACGTATCTCAACGGAGGGACCTTGAGATCGAAGACTGTCGATGCGGTCGGCTCTGGCCTGCTGTGCCTCGCTTCCGGCACCACATGGCTGCTCGGAGCCGACAGACAGGCCGTTGCCGGCCTTAACGGTACGGGGCAGATTCGGAACGAGAGCGGAGGCACCGTCTACACCGGAACAGATGGCGCGGCCCAGATTTCCGCGAGCAAAAACTATGTCCTTAAGCTCGACTTCGATAATCCTGGCGAAGCTGCAATGGTGAACGGCGTTTACTTCACCGCCGCGGGACTCACCGGAACGGGACCCGCGCCCGCCAGCGTGGGATGGTCGCTCACCGGCGTCACTTTAGATCATGCCGGCGGCGGCAGCAGCGGTGACAGTGGGTACGGTCTTCTTTTGAAATATTTTTATTACAACGGTAACCCAGGCGTTCTTACGTTCAGCAACCTCACCGTTGGAAGAATTTATGAAGCCGTGATTTTCAGTGATCCAGGCTGGGGCATGCGTGAGGAAAAAGCGATTTTCACCAACGGCGCGGAAAGTCAGGCGATGTACGACACTGATCCGGGGCACTTAGGGTATTACGCCTATAGGTTCAAAGCCACCGCCGCGACGGCGTCGATCGCGATGTACCCTCTGAACGCCGGGAACACCTTTCACTGGTATGGGGCGACCCTTGAAGACCTCACTGATGCGTCCCCTAGTGCCAGCATCTACAGTGCGACGCTCACCGCCATCACCACCGGCGATGCCCAAAATCACCGGTTCGAGGGCTCGATCGACGGCGATATCGCCTTGGTCAAAAAGGGGCCTGGCACGCAGACGCTTTTCGGGACGAACACCTATAGCGGCGGCACAATCATCAATGGCGGCACCCTGAAGTCGGTCGCGAGCCATGCGACGGGCCCCGGCACGGTCTCCATCGCTCCCGGTGCGACGTGGGAAATCTGGAGCGGCGCCAATCAGACGATCGCCGGCCTTTCCGGCGCCGGGAACATCACGACTGTGGCGGACAGTGACTCGGTTGTTTCCACGGGAGCCGCCGGTGCGTCCAAGATTTCCGCAGGGAGGAACTACGTTCAGTTGCTCGATTTCGGCAACAACAGCGGTGCCACGGTGAACGGCGTG
>JANYBJ010000199.1 GCA_025360845.1 bacterium | reverse complement strand
CGCTGCCGCCGGGCTTGTCGTTCGGGCCGGTGGCGTTGCGAACGACCTTCCCGCCGACGAGGAGGTTCATGCAGGTCTTCTCGGCATCTTTGCCACCGCCGATGAGGAAGTTGATGAACTTGCGCTCGATCTTGAACTCCGGCGAGGTGAGCGTGCCGACACTGCCGTCACCGCCGTTATACGAGTTGACGAGGCCTTTGCCCTTGAAGCCTTCCACATTCATCTGCCCCGGCAGCGTCCCTTTCGCCGGTCCCGCGCCGAACGCCGTGCCCTCGGCCTTCCATTCGCCATAGGTGTCGCCCTCGAAGTCGGCGATCACCGTCTCTCCGGCCTGAGCACACGCCGCCATCATCAGGCCGCATGCGGCCCACTTGATTCTCTGTTTCATCATTTCCTCCTTAGGGCCTTCATCAAAAGATACTGATCAGGGTACCCTTCGGTATCGGTGCCGCCTCATACCGGAGCGAGTCGAACTCCGCTGTCATGTCCCCTCCCCACCACCTCTTGCAGAAGAGCCCCGCTTGCATGAGCACCTTGCCCGTACAGGTATACGTCGCGAGGGTATCCCACGCGGTCCCGTCCGGGCTGTAAAGGAAGGTGAACCGGTCATGATGCCCGACGATCCGCAAATGGATATCCGTAATGATGCCGCTCAGCGCGCTCGTTTGGGCATAACCCGTTCCGTTCAAGCGCGGCCCTTCCACCCGAACACCCTCCTTTCCGTGTCGGACAGGATGCGGTCGTAGACGATGATCTCCGCCACATTGCCGTTCAGGTTTTCCCCATTCGTCATCACCTTCGCGCCCACACGCGTTCCGTCAATGCCGACCTGTTCTGTGTCGCTGTTAATCGAACCGATGAAGACGCCTGCGTTGTCGTAGATGTAAATGTTGCGGTTCGCGCGCCCGTCAAACTCGAGCCCGGACACTTTCCACTGGTTCGCACCGTACGGAGCCAGCCAGTGCGCGTCATTGTTCTCTCCATTGAAACCGTAGGCCGTGCCGGCCGTCAGCAGCGAGGCCCGCGCACCAATTCCCGGCCCCGCCTGCTCGAAAACGACGCCGGCCCCGTCGGTCGTGTTCCGCTGCCAAACGGCAAAACAGGAGAAGGTGTCGTCCCCTTGCGCCAACACTGCGCTGCCGCTCAGATAGTCGTTGAAGTCTAAGGCCAACGTGGAGCGCCCGTTCAGCGAAGCCGCCGCCACGCCCGGACGGCTGTCCGCAGCACCCTGCGACACGTGCTTGGCTCCACCCGACTTGTCAAGCCACTGCGAGACCCGCCCGTCGGTCAAAACAATCGTCGCCGCGTCCGCAGCGTCCAGCCACAACACGCACCCGGCCGCCTGTGTCGGCGCCGTCATGCCGCAAGCCGCTCCCGCCGAAAAGAGAACGGCCGCCGCGCACACTGTACCCGCCACTCTTCCAGTCCATATCCTTGTTTGCTGTTTCATGCGTTTTTTCTCCTTGTTTCCTCTCTCAGCCGAGGTACTCTCCGATCACATTTAGCGTTCACATATTGACACTTTGCAGACAAAGGTGCTATCGTAAAACTGTCAATTTGTAAGAAAGCTGTATTATCAGCTTGAACCCGACGACAAGGATTTTTATGACCAAGAAGCAAGAACCGCCGGAACACGCGGACACCGCAGCTAGCCTGCCGAAGCACCAGCAGGTCTTCGAGGCCCTGAAACAAGAGATCCTCTCCGGCAAGTATGATGCCCGCCGCCGTCTGCCGAGCGAGGCTCAGCTCGTTCGGCGCTTTGCCATCTCGCGCCCCACCGTCTCCCGCGCGCTGCGCGACCTGAAGGCCGCAGGTTTCCTGGACCGCCGACCCGGTTCCGGAACCTACTTGAGCCCATCGGTACGGACGACCTCCGGCTACTTCGGCATGATCATCCCCGGACACGGAACCACCGAGATCTTCACCCCCGTCTGCGCGGAGATCGCCCGCCGCAGCCAGCAGGCCGGTTATACCCTGCTCTGGGGCGACTCGTCGGCGAACGATCTCGAGACACGGGCCAAACAGGCGCTGGACCTCTGCGCCCAGTATATGCGGCAGGAGGTCGCAGGCGTCTTTCTCGAGCCGCTTGAACTCATCCCCGGGCGCGAGGCCATCAATCAGGAGATCATCCGCACCTTATCGGCCAGCCGCATTCCCGTCGTGCTGCTCGACCGCGACATCGTCCGTTTTCCCGAGCGCAGCGCATACGACCTCGTGGGCATCGACAATCTCAGCGCAGGCTACCGGCTGGCCGACCACCTGATCAGAAAAGGTGTACGGCGGATCACCTTCATCTCTCGTCCCGGCTCCGCCCCGACCGTCTTGCAACGCATCGCAGGAGTACACGATGCGCTCCTGAATGCGGGCATCCATTGGAGCCCAGAACAGATCGCGTACGGGAATCCGGATGACAAGGCTTTCGTGCGCGGTCTCTTCGGCAAGTCGGCCAAATACCGCCCCGATGCGCTCATCTGCGCCAATGACGCCACGGCGGCCCGGCTGCTTGTGACCCTTGCGGGTCTCGGCATCGCCGTGCCGGAAGAGATCCGCCTCGCGAGCTTCGATGACGTGCAGTACGCCAAGCTGCTTTCGCCGCCGCTGACCACCATCCACCAGCCCTGCGAGCAGATCGGCGCGGTCGCCGTGCAAACCCTGCTCCAGCGCATCCGCGAGCCCGACACGCCCCCGCGCGAGATCCTGCTGGACGCGCCTCTGGTGGTCCGCCGCTCCTGCGGCGCGTTGGGCTGAGCGAGACACTGCGGCTCGTGAGGACACTCGCCCTCCATCGCCCTTGCCTTTTTGACCACGCCTGGAGGGTGAACGTCCCCGTGAGCCGAAACGCGCCCACCCCTCGTCTTGTGGTCTTTATGCCGTTGACCTTTGTGGTCACATGTGGTTTCATTGTTGCCATAAAGCGTACGAAGAAGCCAACTGCATATTCTCATAAGGAGCCCCCATGAGCGAGAACACCTGTTCCGGAGACCACCTGGGCCATCTCTGCGTGCTGGCCAGCGCGGCACGCTTTGAAGAGATCAAGACGCTCACGAAAGAGCCCAAGTTCATCTGCTTCAACTGCGGGCGCGTGGCCGACAAAGAGACGAACCTCTGCAACCCCATGCCGCTGGATTAGGGGTCAGCTGCTGTAGAAGCGTGCGGAGAGACTCGCGAAGACGAACGTAAGCAACACGAAGAGGGCCGCGGGCAACAGGCCTTGCGGGCCCGCCGCGACACAGAGGCAGGCCTGCACCATCAGCAGGTTGCGGATGTGCCCGCCGACCGTCACCGGCACGGGCTGGTGACGGTACATCAGGCCGCCCAGCAGCCACGCGCGCATCAGTGTCATCACCATCAGAAACACGTAGACCGTGGGCGTGAACGCGTCGGGTTTCTTCCCCGCAGAGAGCACGACCAGCAGCGCGGGCAGCCCCAGCAACAGCGCGCCGAAAGGCAGCCAGCGCGTGCCGCCCAGCGGTTTGTCCGGATCCATCTCACGTTTGGCGACAGCCGAGAAGCCGATGACGTACAAGACGAGGCCCCCCGCCGCCAGGAAGACCGGCGCACACCTCACGTCCATCTGCGCAAACAAACCGGGCCATGCGGCAACCGCTCCGAGCAGCAGGCTGAGGCCGCGGCAACCGCCCATCGCAACCACACCCGCCACGGGCACACGCTTGAGCACGGCGTTATAGAGCACGACCACTCCTGCGAGGGCTGCGGCGACATAAAGCGCCGGAAGACCCGCCACCAGAGCGAGGTTAAGCCCCGAGAATGCCATCGCGATCGCGGCCATGCGGGCCTGCGGCACACTGATTTCACCGGCGGGCAAGGGACGCTCGGGACGCTCCCGCAGATCGTCCTCGAGGTCAACGAGGTCGTTGAGTATCAGCCCGAAAACATAGAGGCAGAGCGAGGCGCCCGCCGCCGCGAACAGCAAAAGGGGCTTAGGCTGCAGTGCCACACAGAAGGTGGCCAGCAGAAAGCCGGCCGCCGGGTCACCGGGCACGGTCAGCAAGTTGGGCAGCCGGATCAGCCGGAGCCAGGGCGTGGAACTGTCGCGCGGGTTCATAAGTTGCCTGTTACAATAGCCGCCTCACCCGGCGGGAACAAGCCGGAAATGACAGCTCCCGCGTTTGCTCCAGATTCCTGTTGCCTCCGCTTCATCAACCGCGCTACTGTTACGGGAAAACGGTTATGAGGAAAGACAGGCAAACAAACACGAGGCGCCTTTCGCCCTTTATCAAGCGGTTCCAGATAAGCAAACGCCTGACGCCCAAAGAACGTCAGGCGCTCGGACTTGTCCTCGGCCTGTTTCTGCTCGGGATGCTCGTCCGCTGGTACCGGCTCGCGCATTTGCACTGAACCGGCAACCCGAGCGAACGCGCCCGCTACGGCTCGGTAATCAAGGGCTGGATCTCCCAGCGGGGATCCTGATTTTCGATCATTCCCCGGAGATAGATGTTCCCCGGGCCCCAACCCGCGGGCAATATGCGGAACGGCTGCTTGATCGTGAACCGGCTGGTGTGGTTGGTGTCGAAAGACGCGCTGCTGAGCGCGTACTGCGCAAGGAAACTCCAAGCAGGGTCCGCGAACGTCTGCTTCGCCTCGATCTTCATCAACGCCTCTCCCTGCAGGTTCGTCACGTTCTGGCCGTTGAGCGACAGCCTGACCGTCGCATGGGCGTTGCTGACCGCGTCGAAGTTGAACTTCATCACCATGAAGTCCAGCCGGTTCGTCTTGGTGGGGTCGGCGTTTAGCCAATACAGTTCGGTCAACGTCAACTCTCGCCCGTTGTACAGGCTCGGAATCAAGGGCGCGTCGCCAAACCCGAGCAGCCAATCGAACACCGCCGGGTCCTGATCGACACCGGCAATATCCTGCCGCACGTGGATCGTCACGGCGACATTGACATTGGTCGACAGGTTCGGCAAAGCGAGCGTATACGTACTCAGCGCGCTACCCGGAGCCAATTGCTCGACCAGGTTCTTCTGCACCGAATAGATGCGATACCAGTTGTCCGCCACAAAGACGATGTTCGTCGACTGTCCGACCTTCATTTTCAAGGTATAATATGAGGTCCGTTTACCGTTCTGCGTCGCGTTGACCGAATTCATGACCGAGGTGATCAGCACGTTCGAAATCCCCGGCATGATCACGTCGGCGCGCTGGATCACTTGCCCTTCATTCAGCCTTCCCGGCGTCCACGCCATCGGGAAGTGCCAGTCGTTGATGGTCGTTCCGATTCCGTTGGTCACGCCCAGCGAACCCCCGCTGTTTTCGCGTCCCACATAAACAAACTTCTTTTCGGGGTCATTCGCGGCCCAGTTCGTGCCCGAGAACGCGGCGCCATACTGCGGCTGCGGATCCCAGTCATAGGCGATCGCCTGCTCATACATGCCCAGAGGTCGCCTCAGCCGCAATCCGCCCGGGCTGACTTGGGGAATCCAATCCGCCAAGCCCGGGAACCCGTAGTCGAGCTTGGGCAGCGGCGGCACGTCCGGAGGTCTGAAGGCCGGATGCTCGCCGATCACAAAGAAGGCATACCCGTTGGTGACGGCCTCTTGCACGGGCGTCCCGGAGGGGATCTGGATCGTCCGCGTCGAATACCCCTCGGTTGTCACCAGATCCACTTTCCACCCGGCGAGGTCGACCCCCGCGGGCACCGCGATCTCGATATACTGGTTGTCCCAGATGCCCATCACCCGCACGCCGTTCGCAATCACGTAATCCGTCGCGTTGACCTCGTTGATCCACACCGCGCCCGGCGGCACCCCGTAAACGATGTAGTACGGGGACCATCCTTGCGCCGCAAAGGTCTGGTTCAGGTCCACCGGGTAGTACCACGGCGGATTGTCGAACGTCGCCTGCTGCGTCAGGAGCGGGATTCCGCCCATATACGAGGCCCACACGCGGTACTGCACCACCTGGTCCAACTCCTGGACAGGGATGTCGTTGGTCGGCGACGTCCGGTACACCAACGGATTCGCGGGAGTCGGGAACATCGGCTTGGTGAACGTCTGGCCGGCCGGCCAGTTGTCCACGCCCCAGACATTCGTGCCGACATAGTACGTGACATACATCTGGATGTTCGAGGGCGCCAACTGAATGTTGGACATCTGCGCCTCAACGCCCACGTCATCCGATATCAAAGGCTGGAACCGGGTGGCGCTGTACGTGCCCTCGCTGTCTTTGCACAGGACCTTGACGTTCACGATGTCGAAGTTCGGGAAGACCGGCTCGGACACCACGATCTCTTCCAGGCAGACGCGGCGCGTTCCGTTCGACGTCGCCGACTCAAGCCGGATCGCGTCATACTTGTTCTTGTCCGGCATCTTGTACGAATACGTCTGATAAAACAGATTCGAGATGTTGCCGAACTGGGCGATCTTGAACCACTGCTCCGTCGGCGCGCCCCACCCGTTCGTGGTGGCGTACAGGAACACCGTGGCTGACTGGTTATTGGTGTAGGCGCGTGAACGGAAGTTCAGCTCGCCCAAGCCGGTCGGCAAGGCCGGCGACTGCACGTACGGCACGAACTGGTCCTGCGGCGTCGGCTCCGTGTCCAGCGTCGTGCTGTTGTTCAGGAAACCCGCCGCGCTCTGATCCAACAGGACGCGCATCTGGTCCGTACTTGAGACCTTCGTGTTGTACGCTTTCCAGGAGGTGTTGGTCACAAACGGCTCATCCCAGACGAGCGCGTTGTCGATCTCGACCATCGCGTTGGTATACCCAGGGCCGCGATAGTTGAGCACCCGCAAATAACCCGGCTCCGGCTTTCCAATATAGGCGGACGCGTGCGCCCAGGCCGTCGTGCTGCTGTTGGCGAACGACTGCACGTCCACCCAGGCCGAGCTGTCCCGCTTGGGCGCGTACTGCACCGTGAGTTTCGCGGGACCGCGGGTCACGATGTAGTCGAACTCCATCTGGCCCATGCCGTTGTCCAGCACCAGCGAGCGGATCGCCTGGTCCACGGCCGGGTTGGCCCGCGAGTGGTCGAGCTGCACGACATTCAACATGGACGCGCCTTGCGTCGACAGGAACGTGCCGTTGCCGGGATCTTTAATTTCCAGCCAGGTCGCGCCGCCGTTCTTGCTGTAGGCCACGCCGAAACCGCTGCCGCCGATGCCGCCCGCCACCGGTCCGGAGCCGCCGATGCCGTTCCCGACCCGCAACTCAAATGAATACCAGCCGGCGGCCGGCGGCGTGTATGAGGCGGTGGTCGGAACATTCCAGGTCCCATTGTTCAGGATTTTCAGCCCATTGATCGTCAACAGCACGCTGTCATCGAGATTCTCGCCGAACGTATAGGCCGAGCCGTCGAGATAGATCAAGCCGGTGTAGATGTACGTGGTGTTGTCTGCCCATCCGGTCTGGTTGGCATAAACCGTTGACAATGTGACCTGCGTATTGGGATTGGGGTCTGCCGTGTTGAAGGCGCCAACGAGTTTGCCCTCATAAAGTCCCGCCGTGCCCGAAGCCCCCGTCGTGCCCGTCGCGAGAACCCACGCCTCCGAAGCCACCCAATCGGTCGTTTTTGCCAGTCCCGAATCCGACGACTGCTTCCCGTGCCACGAGGACACCGTCACCTCGTCCACCGCCACGTCGGCCGTCCCGCCCATCACCTGCAGCATCACGAACTGCGCCTGCCAACTGTAAACCGGCACCGTGACCGCCGCGTACCCGAAATTGGGCACCGTGATTTCCTGCAGCTTCTGCCACAGCGGGCTCCCCGATCCAGCCGCCTCGGCGGTTGAATTATAGTCCGACACCTGCCCATAAACTCCGATTTTCTGCGTCGGGATAATCGAATAAATCCCAAAAGGACTGACTGAGCTCAGCGCCTCGAATCGCCCGGCTGGGGTGTACCAGTCCAGTTTCTGCGTATTGAAATTCGCCGAGTTGGACGAGTCCAAAACCAATTTGTCGGTTCCCGTTGCGATTGCATCCGTAGTGGTCGGCTGCGTATACACGAGTGAGAATCCTGCACGGCAATCCGCCGAAAGAAAACCGTACGTGCCGCTCTGGTAGGGTGCCGAATCGTCTGGATAGTCGATCACGTCATCGGCTGCGCCGAATTTGCAACGGATGCGCGTCGATCCAGAACTTACATTATACATGCGCATTTCAGCCGTAGCCCCTCTGGTCAGCAATTCGTCTGTCGCAGGATAGTTCGCTTTCAACAAGACAGGCGAACCGTTCACCCATTTGAAAAGTTGGTAGCTGATACGTTGGTCATTGTTGAGGTCGCCGGCATTCGGGATCTGCGTGATCCGGAATTCGTAAAAGTTGCCGGGGTCGCGATAGTACCCGATGAGCGAAATGGACGGCTGCTCCGGCGACATGCCGGCCTGAGCCACGGCATTCGCGCGAACCAGATAATTGGTTTTGGTGAACCCGGTCCGGTCAAACGCCACGTCGAAATTGCTGGCCGGTTGTCCCAGACGGCACTTGAACGAAACCTGCTTGAGTCCGTCTGTCCGGGTCGCGACCGTGTTGTACATGTACCCCAGCCCGAGCGCCGCATCCCCCCCCTTGAGGCGCAAGGCGACGTTGCGGAACCCGAGCACGCCCGACGGCTTGTTGTTGTAGTCCGCTTCCCCGCGGTCCAGGGCATAAGCGGCGCTGCCCGCCACCCAGGCCTGGGGCGTGAAGAACGGGTCGCGAAAGTAGACGTTGGTCGATGTCACGTAGGCGACAAAATACTCTTTGAAGATCTGGTCCGCATTCCCGGGCCACGCGTCGAACGTGTTCAGGTAGTTGTGCCGCGGATTTTGCCCGCCCGTGTCGGAGAACTTTTCGGTGGGCGCGGGCCATGCGTTGAAGTTCTGATACTCCGCCCGGCTCGTCATGTAGTCCAGCTTGTTTGAACCGGTGTTGAAGACCATCTGGACATAGCCGCCCGAGTTCACCGTCACGCGGATGCGCGACGTCTCGTTGGTCGGCACGCACACCCCGCCGTAAGGCACCCGACCGACGCCGACCTGCGCCTGCTCGGTCCAGAAGAACTGGTTCGTGCCATAGGTGTCGGCTCCCGGCACATAGGCGCTCGCGCCCTTGAAATACCAGGACAGGTTCGTCACCGCATCCTGCCGGATCGGAACCATCCCCCGCCACTGCTCGTCGCCGATCAACGTCATCTGGATCGGCTGCGGGAACTGATCGGCCACCACGCTCACCGTGCCGTACTTGGACGCGAAGGGCCGCAGCCGGGAGTAGAACTCGCGCGCCCCGCCTGCCCCGCCGCGCAGCGTGCGGGGCGAAAGCCACTCGGTCGCGTACGGATATCCGTTTAACCTCGTTTTAGTGTAGTCAAGCGAATCATAGCGGTAGCCGTCGAAGTCGCAGGTGAAGTAATACTCCAGATCGCCGACCTGGGCATAGGCGATCGAGTTCGTCGTTTCATACCGCTCGTTGTTGCCGAGCCCGTCGCCCGCACCGACGCGCTTCATGGCGACACTGGCCCAACTGTTGCTCGCCTGGTCCAGATACCGCCAGCGATACCACGCCTTCACCGTCCGCGTATCCGTCGGCACGTTCGTATCCACGTTGCTCACGAAACAGCGGATGATGATATTGGAGTTGGCCGACGGATACCCCGGCTCAAAGGGACACTCGGTCTTGTAGACAACCACGTCCGAAGGCGGCGGTGACACGCGGATGTTGTCGATCACGGTAAAGTACAAATCCAATGAGGTGCCGTCATAGACCGTCCCGGAGCGCCGAATCCGCAACTTGATCGATTGGCGGCAATTCAACAAGCGGCTGTACCGGGTAAAG
>JANYBJ010000158.1 GCA_025360845.1 bacterium | reverse complement strand
CGAGGAGCCCAGCGCCTCGATGGTCGTGCCGGACGACATCTTCCAGGTCTCGACGCAGGACCTCGCGGGCTATCTGTCGTTCCGCCCGAAGCTGCTCCTGCAGGACCCCTCGGACATCATGGCGGTCTCCAAGCGCCGCCTGAACCGCTGGGTGCGCCGCATGATCCACACGGTCGTCAACGACCGCTTCGTCCGGCCCCTGGCCGTGGCGGTGACAAACCTCGACAGCACCTATGTGGCGGCACCCAAGCCGTTCCGCGTGATCGGCGCGGGCGACATGATCGACTACGGCGGCGTGGCCTTCGTGCGTCAGGACGATCCCTACCGCTGCAACCTGCCCGACGTTGGCGGCGTAAGCCAAAGCGGAGCGAAACGATTTCCATAGGACAAACCAGTAGTGCGCGCGTCGGAGGTCCGGAGTTGCCAAAAACGCCCCAAAATCGGAATTTCAGAATTGCGATTGACCGGGATGGCAATAGCGGCGTATTTTATATTTCATGAAAACGACGATTGATATTCCTGATCAGCTTCTGGCGGATGCCATTGCGTTTTCTGGAAGCCGTACCAAGCGGGAGGCTGTCATGACGTCGAAAGAGCGGGAAGAAACACGGGTGGAGGGGTGATATGAAGAAGATCAGTGCAGTGACTCTGTTGGCGATGGCGTTTGTCACGGCGTGTACCGCGCCGAAAGTCGGGAGTTTCAACGGGCTCGACCTGAATCTCGGGAATCTCAGCCGGATATCGGACGCGCGGACGCGCTCGATCAGCCCGGAGAATTTCACGGGCGAAAAAGGCATGGCGGGCATGTCGACCAACGGGCCGGCGTGGAACGCCGCGCGCGACCTGGGGCAGGGCTGGAAGGTGTCGCCCTACATCCGCGTGCCGGCCAAGAGCACGGTGACGCTGGGCGAGATCAGCGGTTCCGGCGCGATCCAGCAGATCTGGATGACGCCCGCGCCGCTCGACAAGACCCGCTTCAACATCCTGCGCTTCTACTGGGACGGCGAGACCACGCCCTCGGTGGAGGTTCCGTTGGGCGACTTCTTCGCGTGCGGCTGGGGCAAGTACTGCCAGATCAACTCCCAGGCGGTATGCGTGAACCCGGGCAGCGCCTTCAACTGCTACTGGAGCATGCCGTTTCACAAGAGCGCGAAGGTGACGCTCGAGAATCTGGACGATAACCAGATGAGCCTTTACTACCAGATCAACTACACGCTGACCGAGGTGCCCGCCGACGCGGCGACGTTCCACGCGCAGTTCCGCCGCGTGCCCCGCATCGCGGAGAAGCCTGAGTACGTGATCCTCGACGGCGTGCGCGGGCGCGGCCAGTACGTGGGCACCTACCTCGCGTGGGAAGTGCGCAGCCCCGGCTGGTGGGGCGAAGGGGAGATCAAGTTCTTCATGGACGGCGACAAGAAGTTCCCGACGATCTGCGGCACAGGCACGGAGGACTACTTCTGCGGCTCGTACAATTTCGAGAACCAAGAGACGAAGAAGTACCAGACCTTCAGCACTCCGTACACGGGCTTGGCGCAGGTGCTGCCGCCGGACGTGGCGTATCAGCCGGGGCAGCGCTTCGGGCTGTACCGCTGGCATCTGGCCGATCCCGTGCGTTTCACGCAGGAGCTGAAGGTGACGATTCAGTCGCTGGGCTGGATGACCGACAACTCGGGCCGCTACCTGCCGCTCAAAGACGACATCGCCTCGGTGGCCTACTGGTACCAGGCCGAACCGCACGCGGCGTTTCCGGCCCTGCCGTCGACCGATGTCTTGAAGGTCGGGCCGTTGCAGGTCGGCGCGCCGCAGAAATAGGGCGCGTTGCAGCGATCTATTCGAGCGTCAGGATTCTCGGCATCGCCGCAAAGAGAAGGTTCATTGCTTCTTGCCCAGCCCGATCACACTCAGCGTGTGGATTGTATCTGTCTTCAGATTCACCTTCAAGAAAGGGAGGGTTATCGTTAATTTCCCGCTCCGCGGGCGGCGGCCTAACGGCCTTCAGCCTAAACACCTTGTTTCTCACTCCTTCGGCCCGGCGATCACCTCGCCCGCAAGCTGCTTCTTCTGTTCGTTCACGTCGAACGTTCCGTAGAACTCCCCGTTCGAATCCATCCAGGTGTAGAGCCGCTCCCACTCCTCGGGCGTCAGCGTCACCTTGCTGTGTCCCTTCTCCAGCATCTTCGCGAGCGGGCTCGCCAGCGCGCCGAAGCGCAGCGGTTCGGTCAGCGGCTCGTAGTTGTTGTTCGGAAGGCCCCAGCCCGAGTACGACACGCGGGCCACCAGCGCGTTGAACGACTTCGAGGCCCAGCCTTCGGGTTCCCCGGTGAGCACCGGCCGCTTGGGCTCTTTGCCGTCGTGGCACGTCACGCAGTGGCGGTCGAGGATGGGCTGCACCAGACGCGGGTAGCTGAAGGGCTTCGTGCCGTCGGGGCCGGGTTTGATCGCGGAGGGCGCGCGCCGGATGGCCAGGGCCTGTGCGCGCGGAGGCTCCTTTTTCATGCGGTTCTCGTGGCAGCCGATGCAGGTCTCGTTCTCGCCGGGCTGCAGGTACACGAGGCTGCGCATGGTCTGCACAGCCCGCCCCTGCGCGTCGAGCGCTTGGAAAAGCATCGGCGTCCGCGCGGGCGCTTCGAAATAGGCCGAGCCGTCCGGCTCCACCGGCACGGTGCCCAGCACCTGCCGCCCCAGCGAGCCGAGGCCAGCGGCGACTTTGGGCGTATCGATGTTCGGCGTGGTCTTCAGCAGCACCTGCACGATGCGCAGGTGCGTGACCGCCGCGTTGGTCGGCAGGTAGGGCCAGCTCTCCATCACGTTGCTCAGGAAAAAGGTCCCCGTGCCTTTTTCACGTCGCGCCGCATCGACCGCCACGGCCACCTCGGGCGGCGGCGTGCGGCGGGCCAGCGGACGCGCCCAGAGGCTGGCGATGTTGGGGTCGCGGTAGAGCAATTCCTTGTTACCGAAGGCGTCACACAGATAGATCCCGAACATGTTGGGGAGGTTCGGCCCCGCTTCGCCGACCAGCTGATCGTAACTGTAAGAAGCGAAGAAGCGCGTCTCCGAGAGCGGCCACGGCGATTTGTAGCAGTGGCCGGGCCAGCGGTTCTCCTCCTCCGTGGGCGTCTTCTCCATCCACTCCTCTTTCAGCGGACTGTTCCAATACCCGCCCGGCGGCGTGTCGAAGTCATATGGCTCGGCGGCGTTCGGCCCGCGCGGCAGCGGCGACTCCGACTCGGGGAAGCGAACCTCCGGCGTGAGGCGCTTCAGCGGCTCCTTGCCGTCCACGCCCTTCGTCGTGTCCAGCAGGATCACGGAGCCCGCGCTCATGCCGTGGTGCGGCGATGCGGTGGCCATCACGCGCGGCGAGCCCGGTATCGACCGCGCCTCCCAGATGCCCGCAGGATTCCAGGTGTTGTTGCCGAAATAGATCCGCACGTTGCCGCCGTCCGGACGCGCCGACCAGAGCTGCTGGTAATGTACCGCGTTGCGGTCGACATAGTCCCAGCGCGTGTAGATCACGCGCCCGTCGTTCAGCAGGCAGGGGTCCCACTCGTGCGTCTCATGGAATGAGATGCTGTGCGGGCTCTCGCCGTTCGCGCCCATCCGCGCGAGCGTGTAGACGAAGCACGGCCCGCCGCCGCACCGGTGATACCCGCCGCGCATCGTCGAGGAGAAGAGGACGTCGCCCGCAGGCAGGCAGACCGGGAAGAAGTTGTCGGTGTCGCCCTTCGTCAGAGCCCGCACCGCGCCGCTGGCCAGCGTGAGCTCGTGGAGGTGATAGTGCAGCCCCTTCGTCTGATCGTTGAAGCCCCAGCCCGGCGGCGCCGCCTTAACCGGGCTGTAGGCGAACAGGAGTTTCTGGGCATCGAACGAAAGTTCCGGCGTCATGAAATTCCCTGGCGGCAGCGAGGGCGGCGTGATGTTCCGCGTGCGCATGGAAACCCCTGGCTGCTCCAAAACGAAGAGCCCTCCGCCGGGCTGCGAGCAGTAGCCGTACATCTGCGTGAGCTGGTGGCTCATCGCCGAAGGCACATGCTTGACGAAAAGCAGCGGCGTGGCCGCGAGGTGCGGGTCGCCGAGCAGGAGCGTGCGCCGCAGACGATGCGCAGCCAGCCAATACGCCTCCGCCGCCGCGCCGTCCGCCGCCGCGGGCTGCCCCCTCCGCAGCGTGTCCGCCGCCTTGTCCATATTCGCTGCGGCCATCCGGCCCAGCAGCCGCTCTGCGGCTTGCGCATACGTTCGTGCTTCGCGCGGCGTGCCGATGCCGTCCTGCATACGCCAGTCCCACTCGGTCAGCGCCTCGGCGATGACCGGCCGAGGGTCGGGCGAGCACGCGACCGGCTCGCGCGAAAACGCTTGGCGTTCCGGTATCAGAGTCAGCGGCTTGCCGCCGGAGGTGAATCCTGTGAGCCGCACCGCGCCCGCGCCTGCCGTTGCGCGGAGCACCACGGCGTTGGACTCCGTCAGGGAAGTCAGCGGTTGCCCCGCAAGCGTTTCTGTCTTGAACCGTATTTCTCCCGGAGCCGCAGCGCCGGAATCAAGCATCACCCGCACCTCGTCGCCCGCGTTCAGCGATGCGGTCAGCCGCCAGCCGTCGGGGACAGTTCCATGTCCGCAAAGTAAGACCTGCGATCCATTTTGCACTGGAGGGCGAACGTCCCCGTGAGCCGAATCGGCCTGTGCCGGCGGCTCGCGAGGACGCTCGCCCTCCATGTCCGCGTAGAACCAGACGCCCGCCGTCGTGCCGTGCGCGGGCGGCAGGGGCTTGCCGTTCAGCGTGACCGACGCGCGGGCCGGCTTCGCGGAGGGGGCGCGGATGACGAACAGATAGGCCGCCAGCGAGGCGTCGTAGTCGGTCTCGTGTCCGCGCTCTGCGTTCTGGTCCAGCAGCACAAAGGGGTTTCGCGCCTGGGCCGCCTTCGCCAGCTTCACCGCACTCTCGGGCGGCACCAGCGTGTCCTTGCCTCCCGTCGTAACCGCGACCGGCATCGTGAAGCGGTCGGGAAAATTCACCGCGCTGCGCTTGCGATACTCCTCCGGCACCGCGTCCCTGGCGCCGCCGAACGAGGCCGAGATCGCGTCTTGAAAGTTCGTGTACGCCACATGGTCGGCGAGCCCGTTGAGCGCCACCACGCCGTCGATCAGCTCCGGGTGCAGCGCGGTGAAGGTCAAGGCGCTGCTGGCCCCCATCGAGCCGCCCGAGAGGATCAGTCGGCGGACGGCGTACTGTTTCTTCAGGGCGGCGATGATCTGGAGCATGTCCGCCTCGGCGGCGGGCCCCATCCAGGAGGTCTTCGCGCGGTAGTCGGGCGAGACGAAGAGCATCTTGTTCTGCGCGGCGGCGTCGCGCGCGGAGCGGGCCTCGCCGCGGGGCTCGCGCACATACTGCCAGCGGTCCGAGCCGTGGCCATGCAGGCAGACCAGCACGTCGTGCGGCTGCGCGGGGTCGAAGCCGTCCGGCACGATCATCACGTAGTGCTGCTCGCTCCGGTCGAGCGACGCAACGAATGCGACATCGTTTGTTTCAGCGGCGCGAACCGCCCCTGTGACTAGCGCCAAAACAAAGCCCAGC
>JANYBJ010000148.1 GCA_025360845.1 bacterium | reverse complement strand
AGCCAGAGGGAGGGAGAAGGCTGTCAGGTGTTTAGGCTGTTAGGCTGTTCAACTCCTAAATTCTCCCTAACTCCTCACAGGTGGTTAGTGTAGTGTCCCTTAAATGGCTATACACATGACAGTCACCTTAAACCGGTTTTTGACAGGTTTGACAGGATTTTCAGGACTAACTCGTTATTCATCCTGTTTCATCCTGCCATCCTGTCAATAGAATTTAAGGAGCTCGATATGAGCACGGTATTGGTGTCGCCCAAGTTTCAGGTTGTCATTCCTCGCGAAATTCGCGAAAGAAACCGAATCACCGCAGGTCAACAGTTGCAGGTGATTAGCTTTGACGACCGGATCGAGCTGGTCCCCGTACGCAAGATGAGCAGCACGCGGGGCTTCCTTAAAGGATTCGACAGCCGGTTTGTTCGTGACGGGGAGGACCGCGTATGAACGTCGTCGACACCTCGGGCTGGATCGAGTTTTTTTTCGGCGGCAAGAGTGCCGGTTGTTTCGCGCCACAGATTGAGGACACAGAAAGGCTGCTTGTTCCTGCCATCTGCCTTTACGAGGTTTTCAAGAAAGTCAACCTGGTCGCAGATGAGGCAAAGGCGCTTCTGGCCGTTGCCCAAATGAAACAGGGGCGAATTGTTGAAGTGACGGAAGCCGTCGCTCTGCAACCGCTCTAATCAGTATTCGGTATCGCCTTCCAATGGCCGACAGTATCATTCTCGCAACAGCATGGGCTGAACAAGCGACGCTCTGGACACACGACGAGCATTTCAAAGGCTTGCCGGGCGTCGAGTATAAGAAACCGCCCGTGGGCACTCGCAATGAATCGATGTTGTGTCATGTGTTCCGTCACGCCCGGCTTAAACGCTCAGAGTTGTTTTCTGTTCCGGTTCCGTCCCCATCCATGTACAATGTCTTCCGCTATGTCTGTGCCGCTTCTACAGGTCGTGAATCTCGCCGTCACCTTCCGGCAGGAGGGCGTGGAAACGACCCCCGTGCGCTCGGTCTCGCTGACCGTCCACGCGGGTGAACGCGTGGCGGTCGTGGGCGAGAGCGGCTGCGGCAAAAGCCTCACGGCGCTGGCCCTCACGCGCCTTTCCCCGACCGACCGCGCCCGCGTCTCCGGCCGCGTGCTCTTCGAAGGAACCGACACACTCACTTTGGGCACCCGCGCGCTCACCCGGGTGAGAGGACAGGGCATTGCCTACGTCTTCCAAGACCCCACGGCCAGCCTCAATCCCGTGATGCGCGTCAGCGATCAGATCGCCGAATGCCTGCCGGACCTGCGCCGCGCCGACCGGCTCGCGGCGGCCATCGACCTGCTCACGAAAACCGGGCTGCCCGACCCCGCGCGTGCCGCCCGCGCCTATCCGTGCGAACTCAGCGGCGGACAGCAGCAGCGCGTGATGTTGGCGATGGCGCTCGCCGCACGCCCCAAGCTGCTGGTCTCGGACGAACCCACCACCGCGTTGGATGTGACCACGCAGCGCCACGTGCTCAACCTCATCGACGACCTCACCGACGCCTACAACATGGCCGTGCTGCTCATCACGCACAACCTCGGGCTCGTGGCAGGCCGCATGGAGCGCGTCTACGTCATGTATGCCGGCCAGGTCGTCGAGAGCGGCGCGGTCACCGACGTGCTGGCCCGCCCGCGCCATCCCTACACGCGCGGCCTGCTCTCCGCCGTGCCGCTGCTCGACGCGCCGCGCAACACCCCTTTGCAGGACATCCCCGGCACCGTGCCATCGCCCGACGCATGGCCCGCGGGCTGCGCCTTCGCCCCGCGCTGCACCGACGACGAGCCCCGCTGCCACACCGATCAACCTCCCGAAACCCTCGCCGACGGACGCATGCACCGCTGCTGGCCAAGACCGCAGACCGGCCAACAGAAAACGCCCACGGCCCTTTGCGGCTCGCGAGGACGCTCGCCCTCCATCGCCCTTCCCCAACCGTGAACGTCTCCAATCCATGTTGTTGAACATCCAAAACCTCCACGTCACCTATTATTCGCCCGGCCAGAAACCGGTCGAGGCCGTGCGCGGCGTGTCGTTCAGCGTCGGCGCGGGCGAATCGCTCGGCATCGTCGGCGAAAGCGGCTGCGGCAAATCCTCGCTTGCGAAAACCATCATCGGCCTCCAGCCGCCCAGCGCGGGCTCGCTGCGGTTCGAAGGCCAAGAGCTCGGGAGCATGAAACCCGCCGCTTTCCGCCATTACCGCCGCGTGGTCCAGATGATCTTTCAGGACGCCGTGGGCTCGATCAACCCGCGCATGACCGTGCGGCAGACCCTCGAAGAAGTGCTGCACGTACACCAGATGGTTCCCGCCGGCCGCGTCGCCGGCCGCGTCCGCGAACTGCTGGACCGCGTCGGCCTGCCCGAAACGGTCCTCGACGCCTATCCCCGCGAGATCAGCGGGGGCCAGTGTCAGCGCATCAGTTTCGCACGGTGCCTCGCGCTTGAACCGCGCCTGATCATCGCGGACGAGCCGGTCAGCGCGCTGGACGTCTCGGTGCAGGCCCGCATCCTGAATCTGGTGCGCACGTTGCAGAAGGAACTCGACCTCGCGATCATCCTGATCTCGCATGACCTCGCGGTGGTGCGCAACATCTGCGACCGCGTGGCCGTGATGTACGCCGGGCAGTTCGTGGAGAGCGGTCCGTCTGCCAACGTGCTCGACGCGCCGCAACACGCCTACACCCGCGAACTGCTGGCCGCCGTGCCGGACGTCGGCCGCGCGTTAAAAGAACGAGGGCGAACACACAGGTTCGCCCCCACATGTACGGGCGAATAATGATTCGCCCCTACCACCCCACAACACCCCTTATGCAAACCCCACCCCTCATCCTCGGTTCCGTTTCGCCCCGCCGCAAGAAGATCCTGCAGGCGCTGGGCTGCACGTTCACCGTGGCCACGGCCGACACCGACGAGATCCACGACGCGGCCGATCCGGTCCATACGGTGGTCACCAACGCGCTGGAGAAATACCGCGCCTGCCGCAGGCGCCACCCCGAAGCCGCGCTCATCACCGCCGACACGCTGGTGTGGTTCGAGGGCCGGCTCATCGGCAAGCCCGCGGACCTCGACGAGGCCGCGCAGTTCCTCCGCGCGTTCTCGGGGCGCACACAGGTCGTCTACACCGGTATCGCACTCGGGCTGCCGCACCAGGAGCCCGAAGTCCGCGTGGAGGCCTCTTCCGTACGCTTTAAGATTCTGTCGGAAGAAACGATCAAGGCCTACCTGCACAAGACGCGCCCGCTCGACCGGGCGGGCGCCTATGACATCGACGAGAACGGCGACCTGCTGATCGCCGGCTATAGCGGGTCCTACACCAACATCATGGGACTGCCCGAAGCCCCGGTGCGCGACTGGCTCGCCGCGCACGGTCTCATTTGAGCGCGATGGCCTCGATCTCGACCTTCGCGCTTTTGGGCAGGCGGGCGACCTGCACGGTCGAACGGGCGGGCGTGTGCGTGCCGAACATCTCGGCATAGACCTTGTTGACGCCCGGGAAATCGCCGATGTCGGTCAGGAAGACCGTCGTCTTGACGACCTTGTGCAGACCCGATCCCGCAGCCTCCAGCACCGCGCGCAGGTTCAGCAGCACCTGCAGGGTCTGTTCCGCGGCGCCCACCACCTCGATGTTTCCCGACTTGGGGTTGATGGGGATCTGCCCAGAACAATAAATCATGCCGCTGGCCTCGATCGCCTGCGCGTAAGGGCCGATCGCCGCGGGCGCAGCCTCAGTCTTGATCATCGTCAGCATACGTCTCTCTCCCGTTCGAACCTCTAGAAATGCCAGTTCAGCAGCACCATTCCGGGTGCGACCTCGTCAGGCCACTGGGTGAACCACCCGCTGTTCTGCGCAATGATGTTCACGATGCCGACCTGAACCCCGGAGTCGGCCATTTGCGCGTAGTTGAAAATTCCCGCCTGCAACCCCGACACCGTTCCCGCCATGTTGACGATGCCGGTCTGCAAGCCCTTCATGCGCCCGCCGGTATAGTTCAGAAAATTAATGAGCAACCCCAGGCCAGGGCCTCCTTGCCACCCGGTAAAATCCTGGTCCGTGCAATTGACAAAGGCCCACTGAGCACCTTGAAAGCTCTCTGCATAGTTGACGAACCCCAGGCTCAGACCCCCGCTCTCACCTGTAGACCCGTTGACGATGCCGATCGCCAACGACCTCTGCGGGTTTTCACCCCACAGGCTAAGCGTCATTCCTTCGACGCTGGTGTTCCGGTCATAGATCGCGGCATTCGGGGTCAAGCTTGCCTGAAACGACACAACCCCGACAGGCGTCTGCTCCGCAGTCGTAGCCGCCGGGGCCGTTTCGACTTGAGCCCTGGCACCTGCCGCCATCAGAATCGCAGCCAAACATGCGGAAGTCCTTCCCTTTCTCATGATCCGTCTCCTCTCCGTGTGGTTAAGCGCTGTATACGCGCTTTGATGCGTCATATGTTAGGCTTTCACCGGGCTTCTTTCAACCGTGTAAAAGGGGCGACGGTGCATTTCACTTCTGCCAGCCCCAAGCGTTTGTAGTGGCGCCGTAAGGCGCTTCTCAACCACGGCCACCCATCCGCTTAAGGGACCGCTTGTTTCTTCCGGTACTCCGTCTCGAAGGGCTTCACCCAGCACGCGCCGCAACGGCAGTGCTCGGGGTCGCCACAGGTTCCGTCCGTATCGTGGAACGCCAGCGGCGCGAGCGAGGCCGCCACCAGGCCATGCATCTTTTTATAACCCGCCTCGTCCTTGCTCTTCCAGCCGGGGGTCTGTCCCCAGCCGCCCGACGCGACCGCCAGCGGCGCGTTGAGGATGCGGCTCTCGTCGACACACCCGTTGTTCACCAGCGCCTCAAAGGGCTGCCCCGCCAGCGCCTCGCCGAAACACTCCTTCACGTAGGCGCGCAGCGCCTTCTCGCCCTCGGGGTCGGCCGTGCGGTTCTCCTCGCGGTTGAAGCTGTAGTTGCCGTAGAGCTGCGCGTTGACGTCCAGCCACGTGATCACCCGCTCCCAGCTCGCAAGGTCGAGTTCCGCACCCTTGTCCTTGCCGTGCTTTTTCAGCCATGCGGGCAGGCCGCTCGCGTGCGAGAGATAATCCTCGGGCACCGAGGAGGGCGTCTCGCAGTTGCGGTCCATCAGCTTGTAGTATTTCGGGTTCATCACCAGAGACTCGTACGACTTGCTCATGCGCAGTCTGCCGCTCGGATACCGCTCCGTTTCGCGTTCGAGGTACACGCCCGTCAGGTTCACTTTGCCCTCGGTCTTCTCAAGCCCGCGGTAGCGGATGCAGTAGCGGTCGAACACCGGCTGCACGGTGGCCACATAATTGAATCCTTTCTTCGCGTCAGGGCCGGGGACGGGCGTCGGCTCATACACGCGGGCCGCCGCGTAATTCACGGGCGGAGGCGACTTCATGCGGTCCTCGTGGCAGCCCACGCAGCTCATGCGCTCACCGTCCTGAAGATAGATGAACGAGCGCATGTTCATCACGCACATCTTGTCGGCGTCGAGCAGTTGCACCTGCACCGGCGTGTGCGAAGGGATCGTGAACGCGGTCGAACCGTCGGCGTTGACCGGCACCGTGCCGAGCACGCCCTTGGCCAGCTCGTCCATCACCCAGCTCCGGTGCGGCACGCGGGGCGTGGGCTGGTTGAAGAGCGCGTTGATGCGCAGATACTTGACGTTGTTCGTCCCGATCGTGTGCAGGCTCTCATAGACGTTCTGCACATAGAACACCCCCTTGCCCGTGTTCGACCCCGCCACGAGTGCGGAGGGCAACACCGGCGGTGTGGGGCGCGAGCGCAAGGGGAGCGGCGTAAAGCAGGAAAAGCCCTCTTTCGGCTCGTAGACCCGCTCGCGGTAGGCCTTGCCGTCCTGATGGAACACGAGATAAATCGCATAAACACTTCCCGCCGACTCTCCATCGGTGCCATGAGGATAAGGCGACCACGCCGCGAAGAAGAGCTTCTCGGTCAGCGGATACGGCGAAACATAGGTCGGCATGCCCCAGCCCTCCGACTCGGGATACTTGACTTCCGGCGTGAGCTTATAGACCGGGTCTGGACCGTTCACGCCTTTCAGCGGATCGATCAATATAATGCTGCCCGCCGTGAAGGAGTGGTGGCCCGTGGCCGTGGCCATCACCTTGCCGCTGCCGGGAATCGGGCGCGGCTCGGTGATCGATTGCGGATAGGGCGTGAGGTTGCCGTAAAAATTCGCCGCGCCCGTGCCGTCGGGCTTCATGCTCCAGAGCTTGTGGAACAGGCAGTCGTGACGGTTGACGTACTCCCAGCGGTTGTAGATGATCCGCCCGTCGTTCAACACAGCCGGGTCAAGCTCGTTCGCCTCGCCCCAACTGAGCGCCCGGACACCGCTGCCGTCCAGTTCGCCGCGATGGATCAGGAAGGCCGGAGCGTTGCGCCCCGCATGGCAGCGCGCGATGTCCTGACTGCGCGTGGAGGTGAAGACGAACCCGCCGTCCGGCAGATAGTGCGGGTCGAAGTCCTCGATCATCACCGTGTAGTTGCCATCGCGCCGCGTCTTTTCCCAGGGGTCGGCCGCCGTGCCCGTCACCTGCCGCACGCCGCTGCCGTCGATCGCCGCCTCGTAGATCAGGAAGCGCCGCCTGTCGGCGTTCTTCTCGGTGTGGTCGCAAAAACTGAAGAGCGCGCGCTTGCCGTCGTACGAGAGATCGGGGTGCTGCGTGCAGCCCGGCGGCAGCTTGTCGCGCGTCAGCCAACGCTCTTTCGGCGCGGCGCTCTTCCAGCCCTCCAGAACCATCAGGCCGGGCGCCACGCGGCTGCTTTTGCCGATGTACTGATCCACGTTGTGGTAGTAGAGCGGGATATGCCGCACGTCGACCAGCAGGTCTTTGAAATCCGCAGCCGGGTGGCTGAAGAGTATCTTGCGGCGCAGCACGGCTAACTTATCGCTGTACGCCCGCAGGGCCTGCACGCCTTTCTTGCGCTCGGCTGCAGCGCCCTGCTTGGCCACGTCGATCTCCGCGCGGAACCCGTCGATCTTCGCTCCTTCGGATTTCATGAACGCGCACAGCGCGTCGAGCTGGGCGACCGCCTCGTCGAGCGCGGCGTATTCGCGTTTGGCCTTGAGCACGTCAAAATAGAGCTTCAGCCACTCAACCTCCCCCCCGTCCTTCTTGGATGCGGCCACGTCTGCCAGCCGCTGAGCCAGCCCGGGCTCGTCGCCGCACTGCGCCAGCAGCTTGCGGGTCGCCTCGGCGATCAGCTCCGGTCCCGGCGTGCGGATCCAGCGCGCCAGCTCCAGCGTGCCGCCCTCGGCCGCCACCAGCCACTCGCGACCGAGGTCCCCCACGCTCTCGTTGTCCATGCTGCCTTTGACGATCGCCTGCGTCATCCGCTTGTCGAAGCCGCCCAACACGCTGAACGTCGCGTACGCTCCGGGCGAACCAGAGTCGGAGAGCCCCGCCTTGGCCTCGAACTTCACATACTTTTTGTCGAGCGCGTAGCTGAGGTAGCTGTCGACGTGCGCGAAGAGGCCGAACTCCATCTTCTGCTTACCGATGGAGTACTGACCGCCGCTCTTGGCGACGCGCAGTTCGCTCCAGCCCAGCACAACCACCTGCGGCTGTAGTTCGGTGAGGCGCGTGGCCTTGCCCGCCTGATCGATCAACACCGGCTCGCCCCAATAGGTGTGGCCGCCGCCCATCGTCCCCTCCGCCACGAGGCAGAGGTGCTCAAGTCCGGTCACGTCGACGGAGACCGCCGCCGGCGCATCGCCGTGGCTGATCTTGGGACTCTGATACGGCTTGAACGACGCCGGTATCCGCGCGGCATTGTCGCTGCACTGCGAAAGCCCCTGATGAAAAGCGGCCCTGACCGCGGTCAGCGATTGAATCAGCGTGTCCTCTTTCGCGTCTGCCCGGAGCAAAGCCGGCACAAGACACACGGCCACACCCAAAGAAGCAATAAACCCCCTCATCGGAATCCCCCTTCTAAAACCGTCCCCATTTATTATTGCGGTTACATTAGCATAACCGCGGGGCTCTGCCAAGGCTGGCGAGCATGGACTTACGTACATGGCATCGAGCAGATCAAATTCGGCGATTCCAAGTTCACGGATCTCATCAAGGGTTTCGAGGACAAGAACAACCGCGTGTTCGGCGCGGGCGACATGATCATCGAGGAAAAGACGGGAAGGGGAAAACTCACCAAGACCACCCAGCGGACTGCAGGTGTGCCCATGCATCATCCTCTTCCGGACGGTTCCGATCCTGGACTAACCGGCTGCTCGGGTGAAGGCGTTTGATCCACTGTCTCAGCGGTCGCTTCCGTATCCGGCTCCGGCTCCGGCTTGAGCTGCCGCGAGCGCCAGAGCAGGTAGATCGCCGGGTAGACCAGCAGTTCCATGAGGAACGAGGTGAAGAGGCCTCCGACCATGGGGGCCGCAACGCGCTTCATCAGATCCGCGCCGGTCCCGGCCGACCACATGATCGGCATCAGGCCCATGGAGGCCGCCGCGACGGTCATCATCTTGGGGCGGACGCGCTTGACCGCGCCGTGGATGATCGCCTCCTTCAGGTCCGCCAGATTGCGCAGCAGCCCTTTGCTCTTCGCCTCCGCGTAGGACAGGTCAAGGAACAGCAGCATAAAGACCCCGGTCTCGGCGTCGAGCCCCATCAGGGCGATCATGCCGACCCAGGCCGCGATCGAGATGTTGTAGCCCAGCAGGTACATGAGCCAGACCGCGCCGACGACGGAGAAGGGCACGGCCAGCATCACCACCGTCGCCTTGAAAGCGGACCGGGTGTTCATGTACAGCAGCAGGAAGATCAGCAGGATGGTGACGGGGATGACGACCTTCAGGCGCTCGCGGACGCGCATCATGTTCTCATACTGGCCGCTCCAGGTCAGGGAGTAGCCGGTCGGCAGCTTCACCTGCTTGAAGACGGCTTGCTTAGCATCCTCGACGTAGCCGCCGATGTCGCGGCCGGTGATGTCCACATAGACGTAGCCCGCGAGCATGCCGTTCTCGTCGCGGATCATGGCCGGGCCGTTGACCAATGAGATCTCGGCGAGTTCGGAGATGGGGATCTGGATAACGCCTGGGCCGTTGCCCGCCGCGCCGCCCTTCATGCCGCCGGAAACGGCACTTTCAGCGCCGGCCATATTGCGGGCAGTGACGAGCACGCGCCGGAGCTGGTCGAGGTCGGCCCGCAGGTCGCGCGGGTAGCGGAGGTTGATGCTGTAGCGCTCGCGGCCTTCGACCGTGGTCGTGATGTTCTCGCCGCCGATGGCAGTCATGATGACGCCCTGCAGATCGTCGATCGTCAGGCCGTAGCGGGCCAGTGCCTTGCGGTCAGGAGTGATGTCCACGAAGTAGCCGCCCGACGCGCGCTCGGCAAAGACGCTGCGCGTGCCGGGCACGGCGCGCAGGGCCGTCTCGATCTGTTCGCCGATGCGCTGGATCTCGTCGAGGCTGGAGCCGAAGATCTTGATGCCGATGGGGGTGCGCACGCCGGTGGTGAGCATGTCGATGCGGCCCTTGATCGGCATGGTCCAGGCGTTGACGCAGCCGGGAATCTGCAGCGCCTTGTCCATTTCGTCGGTCAGCTCTTCCCAGGAGATGTGCTCCGGCCAGATGTGGCCGAGCACCGACCGAAGCGGCTTCGGCCATGTGGAGAAGGCGCGCGGCTTGGCGCGCCACTCGGCTGGCGGCTTGAGGACCACGGTGGTCTCCATCATCGAGAACGGCGCGGGGTCGGTGGAGCTGTCGATGCGGCCCGCCTTGCCGAAGACCGACACGACCTCGGGGAACGAGCGGATGATGCGGTCCTGCGTCTCCATCAGCCGCTGCGCCTCGGTGACGGAGATGCCGGGCAGGGTCGTGGGCATGTAGAGGATCGTGCCTTCATTGAGCGGCGGCATGAACTCGCTGCCGAGCTTCAGGTAGACGGGCACGGTGCTGGCCACAATCGCGAGGGCCAGAAAGATGACGGTCTTCGGCCAGCGCAGCACGAGCCGGCAGGGTTTCTCGTAAAGCCAGAACAGGATGCGGCTGATGGGGTGTTTCTCTTCCTTGTGGTACTTGCCGACAAAGAGCGAGGTGAAGAACCCCGCGAGCCAGCGGGGGCGGAAGCTGAACGGATCCATCCGCACAAACAACATGCGCACCGCCGGGTCGAGCGTCACCGCGAGCAGCGCGGCCAAGCCGATCGCCAGCGTCTTGGTGTAGGCGAGCGGCTTGAAGAGGCGGCCCTCCTGGTCCACGAGCGTGAAGACCGGGAGGAAAGCCACGGCGATGACCAGCAGCGAGAAGAAGACCGAGGGGCCGACCTCCATCAGCGCCTGCAGCCGCACCTTGTGGAAGTCGCCTTGGCGGCCGCCCTCCTGCCACAGCTCCAGCTTTTTGTAGGCGTTCTCCACCTCGACGATCGCGCCGTCGACCAGCACGCCGATGGAGATGGCGATGCCCGCCAGGCTCATGATGTTGGAGGAGAGCCCCAGCATGTACATCGGGATGAAGCACAGGATGACCGAAACCGGGATCGTGATGATCGGCACGATGGCCGACGGGATATGCCAGAGGAACAGGAGGATCACCAGGCTGACGATGAGCATTTCGACGAGCAGCTCTTCCCGCAGGTTGTCGATGGCCTTCTGGATCAGGTCCGAGCGGTCGTAGGTGATGACCGCCTCGACGCCCTCGGGCATGGAGGGCTTCAGCTCCTCCAGCTTGGCCTTCACGCGCTTGATCACGTTCAGCGCATTCTCGCCGTGGCGCATGACCACCACGCCGCCGACGGTGTCGCCGTTGCCGTCGAGGTCGGAGACGCCGCGCCGCATCTGCGGCCCCGTCTGGATCGTGGCCACGTCGCCCAGCAGGACGGGCGTGCCCGTCTTGCCGGTTTTGACGACCACCTCGCCGAGCGCGGCGGTGTCCTTGACGTAGCCGCGGCCCCGCACCATGTATTCGCGCCCGCTCCACTCGATGAGCCGCCCGCCGACCTCGTTGTTGCTCTTGCGGATCGCGTCCGCCACGTCCATCACCGAGAGGCCGTAGCTTTGGAGCTGGGCGGGGTCGATGGTCACCTGATACTGTTTCTGGAAGCCGCCGATGCCCGCGACCTCGGCCACGCCGGGCACGCTCTGGAGTGCGTAGCGCAGGTACCAGTCCTGATAGCTCCGCAGGTCGGCCAGGTTGTGCTTGCCGCTTTTGTCAACCAGCGCATACTGGAACACCCAACCCACGCCCGTGGCGTCCGGTCCGAGCTGCGGCGTGGCCCCGGCAGGAAGGTTGCCGGAAAGCTTCTGCAGGTATTCGAGCACGCGGGAGCGTGCCCAGTAGATGTCGGTCCCGTCTTGGAAAATGACGTAGACGTAGCTGAAGCCGAAGTCGCTGAAGCCGCGGATCGCCTTGACCTTGGGCGCGCCGAGCAGCGCGGTGATGATCGGGTAGGTGACCTGGTCTTCCAGAATGTCCGGGCTGCGGTCCCATTTCGTGTAGACGATCACCTGCGTGTCGCTGAGGTCCGGGATGGCGTCGAGCCGGATGTTCTTCATCGCGTAGACGGCGTACCCGATCGCGGCCGCCACCAAGCCGATCACGAGCAGGCGGTTGCCGGCGCTGAACGCGATGAGCCGCGTGATGAGCGATAGTCTCTCGGTCGGTTCTTGATCGGCCATGGCTTATTTTCCGGAAAGGGCCTCGATGGCGGCTTTCATGGAAGACTCGGAATCCACAAGGAAATTCGCGGAGGTCACGACCTTGTCGCCCTCCTTGAGTCCGTCGAGCAGCTCGAACCAGCCGTCGGTGCGCGCGCCGAGCTTGATCTCGGTCGGCTCGAGCCGGCCTTCGCCCGCGTCGCGGAACGCATAGGAGCGCACGCCGGTGCGCATCACGGCGGCCTCGGGGATGGCCAGCTTCTCGCCGAGGTCGAACGCCAGCCGCGCGACCGCGAACATTTCAGGCTTCAGCAGCAAACCGGCGTTCGGAATTTCCATGCGCACCTTGACCGTGCGGGTCCCTGCGTCCAGTGAAGGGGAGATAAAGCTGACCTTGCCCGTGAAGGTCATGTCCGGCGCGGCCGAAACGGCCAGTTCGACGGGCATCCCCATCTTCACGTTTGGCAGGTCGGACTGATAGATGTCCGAATCCGCCCAGACGCTCGAGAGGTCGCCCAGGACCATCAGCTGCTCGCCCGCCATGACCCTGTGGCCCGCGGAGATGTCGCGCTCGATGATCCAGCCGCTGGCTGGCGCGAAGAGCGTGACGGTACGTTCGGGCTGGCCCGTCTTGGCCAGCCGCTCGATCTGCTCGTCGGTGATGTCCCAGAGGGTCAGCCGCTTCCGGGCCGCCGCCGCCAGACCCGCGTTGTTGTTCAGCACGTTCAGGTATTCCTGCTGCGCCGAAACCAGCATCGGGCTGTAGATGGTCAGGAGGGGCTCGCCCTGCTTCACCTGTTGGCCGATCGTGGCGGTGAAAAGCTCCTCCACATAACCCTCGATCTTAACCGTGACATGATGCAGCCGCGTTTCGTCGGCGACGATCCGCGCCGAGGTACGGATTTCGCGGGAGAGTTTGCGTTTCGCCACGGTTCCGAGCGTCAGCCCCATGCGCTCGCGCGCCGCCGGCATGATGGAGACGGAAGCCAGTCCCGGCGGCGTGTTGGTGTCGCCCGGAGCCGACTCTTCCATGGGCACGAGTTTCATCCCGCAGATGGGACAGTCGCCCGCCTTGTCGGACACCACAGTCGGATGCATGGGGCAGTGGAATTTCGCGGCTTGGGCAGGGGCCTTCTGCTCCTCCATCGGCACCAGTTTCATCCCGCAGATCGGGCAGTCGCCGGGCTTGTCGGAGACGACCGTGGGGTGCATCGGGCAGTGGTACCGCAGCGCGGCGCCGTGCCCGCGCGTGTCGCGTCCGCAGCCGGTGGGAAGCGCCGTGAAAACAGCCGCGGCGAAGGAACAGGCCAACAGGGCGAGCAGGCGAATTCTCATTTGTTGTTTTCTCCCGGTGCCGGGGCCGCATTCAGCTCTGCGCCGACGGCCCGCTCCAGGCGGGCGAACTGCATGCCGACGTCGCCTTCCGCCATGGCGGCCATGACGCGGATGCCGAGCAGGAAACGCTGGCTTTCGAGGAAGTCCATGAAATCGGTTTTTCCGGTCTGATAGTCGACTTCGCTGGCGTTGAAGCGTGTTTCGGCTTGAGGGATGAGTTCGGTCTTATAGAGCGCGAGCATGCGCCGGGCGGTCTGCAGCTTGAAGGCTGCGTCCTGAACGTCGAGGGCGCTGTTCCGCTTGGCGGAATCGCGGGCGGCTTCGCTCGAAGCCCGCATCTTTTCCGCCTCGCGGACGCCGGCCTTGTTTTTCTCCAGCCAGATCGGCAGCTCCACGCCGAGGGTGAGCATGACCATGTTTTCGCCGCCGCCGATGCTGCGGTATTCCACGCCGAGCTGGTAGTCGGGCATGGACTCCTTGGCCATCAACTCCTTCTCCAGTTCGTAGCGTTCGATCCGCGCCTGCGCCGCGCGGACTTCCGGACGGTTCGCGGCCGCGAGGGCGAAGAGCGCTTCCGGAGTCCCGTTGAAGGCGGCTTCCGGGGGTGTCACGGCCGCGCCCGGCGGCGCGTCGGCACGCCGGTTGAGCAGGGTATTCAGCTTGGCCTGCAGGGCGTTTTCCTGGGCGTCAAGCTCGAGCAGGCGCTGCTTCAGCATGGTGATTTCCGACTGGGCCTTGAGAACGTCCTGCTGGGTGCGCTCACCCGTCGCGTACATCGTCTCGGAGATTTTCGCCATGCGCTGCAGGACCGTTGCCTCGTTCCGCGTGATCGCGATCGCCTGCTGGACGGCATAGAGTCCGAAATAGCTCTCCTTGACCATCAGCACCACTTCGCGGGTCATGGATTCGAGCTCGTGCCGCATGGCCTCGGCGTCCTTCCGGGCGATGCCCTCGCGGAGGCCGCGCTTGCCGAACCAGGGAAACTGCTGCTCCACCATGATCCGTTTTTCGTTTGTGTTGGGCCAGGTGCCTTCGTACGCCGCGTCCATGGCGCCGAACTTGAGCATCGGGTTCGGCAGCGCCCCGGCCTGAGCAGGCCGCTCGAGCATGGCCTCCCACTTGGAGCGAAGACTTTGCAAGTCAGGATTGTCGCTGAAGGCCTGCTCCAAGGCGGCGGCGAGAGTGAGGTTGGTCGCCCCTGCTTGCTCCGCTGAATATCCGGTCGAGACGCCTGCAACGAAGGCAAAGGCGCACAGTACCCGCAACGGTTTTGCTTGCATGAAGGGCATCTCACCTGGCGGACCGTTTGAGATATGCGACCCCGCCAGACTCCGTTGATCGTGTCGTCCCGGCGAGGTCGCGTTCATTGCTTAAGCCCAAAGGGGCCGTGTCCACGCGCCTACTTGGCTTTAGGCGTCGGGGCCTTGTCGAGTGTGATGCCTTCGGCTTCGAGCTGCTTCACGTATTTGGCCGGATCTTTTTTGATCTTGGCGATGCATCCGCCGCAGCAGACGTAGATGCGCTTACCGTCGTAATCGACGAACTTGCTCTTGTCGACCGCGCCGCCCATGACGGGGCAGAGCGTCTGGGCCTTGACCGCAACCGCGTTGGTGCTCGTTGCGGTCGGCGTCTGTTCGGTTTTGTCGGCGGCGAAAGCGACGGTGGTCAACTGTGCCGTGACCGCGCAGGCCAGCATCCAATTTGTGATGTTCATGGGTGTATCCTTTCGGTTTTTTCGTATGCCTTCTTAGACTGGGGTCACTTGCAGGCCGGGCAGGCCGAGAGGCTGTCGCCACAGGTCTTGCAGGTGTGCTCGAGTTTGCCCGTCTTGAAGAAATTCTCCGCGGCCGAAGCGCAGTCGGGGCAGACCATCTGCTTGTGGCGACTGTACACGGTCGTCTTATTGATCGTGTGGGGCGTGCGGACCCAGGTGGTTTCGCACTTGGCACACATGACCGCCGGTTTTTCCTCTTTGGACGACGTGCCGCCCGTGGTCGAGCAACCGGAGACCAACGCCGTTGCGGCTGCGCAGGCCAAGAAACCTAGCTTCAAGTGGTTCATGGTGATTCCTTTCTTTAATTTCGTAACATGATACTCTTGCCTTACATTAAAGGCAAGTCGAGAGACTTCATTAGCATGTGCCGTGCCATTTATGCCACACCAACAACCTTATATTCTATAGATATACTTTGTCTCTCAATTTCAAGCCAACCTGTGCAATATTGCACGGATGTGGACTCATAGTCACAGTTCAGTGTGACGGAAGGACGCACCCCAAATCCGGCAGTATGGCCTGATTATTAATGAAGAGGGTCATCATGTTCGGATCTAGGGTTGCGTGTTGCGAAAGCCGTGTCAATTGTCAGTGGCGGCTTTTGCCAGTTCGGCCGACGGCTCTGGCCGCGCAAAGAAGTCTACGCTGACGGACCTGTAATTGGGATAATTGAAGGTCATTTGCGCGTCTTTCTCGTTGAGCAAGTTTGCCACCGCTTCGGGCGATAAGGTGAGCGTGACCGTCAGGTACGGACTTTTGGGCCGCGGCTGAACCTGCACGGAAACCCCGTCACGCTGAGGCGTCCACGTGAGGGCGTTCGTGGCCGGATTCAGTTCAGTGGTCCTGATGTTCAACTGGCGCGTCAGCGACTGTTCGACGGGCGCCAGCATTATTTTTGACGGGACAACTTTCAATTCTTCGACTCCGACGCTGCCGGAATATGACAGCTTGATCGGACTCGGATTCGGGCGGCCTTCCAGCGGTAGCGACAGGGATAGCTTGTGGCTTCCGGAAGCGAGAGGGGTAACCACCAGTGTAACGTCATACGACGTTTTTCCCTGGGTGTTGGTCTCCACCGTAGCCGTCGCGCGAAGTTTGGTCTCATCGGCGGTGATGAAAGGCTTGCCCAAAAACAGGTTGGTTTCTGCCTCTGTGAGCGTGAACCGGTTGGTCCAGGAGACGCCGTCGGCCAAAACAAACGTTTGGTGCGACTCCGGCAGACCGTTGAAAGGGGGGAGCACCTCCCCCCGCAGGGTGAGGTTGACGCTTGGCCTTTCGGGTATCGTCACCGACAGGACGCGTTTGAAGACGCCGCCGTTTACCTGTGACGCATCGAGCATCACCGTGACGACCGCCTCTTCCTGAGGCTCCAGGCGCGTCTTGTCGGCGGTGCCGGAGATGCAAGAACACGAGGGCTTAAGTCCGGTAATCTCGCCGGGGGCGTCCCCCGTGTTTTTGAACCTGAAACGGACGGTCTTCTTTTCATAAAACGCGATTTTACCCAAATCAACGTTCGTTTTCTCATTGCGTTTGATCGTGCCCGCCTCCTTGGCGTCATTCCCTTCCAGCACGATGTAGGGGGCTTTGACAGGGGCAGAGGACGTGGTGTCGAGACCTGGAGCGCACAGGGCGATCAGGCAGGAAAACGACATGAGGACTCTGAACATCGGGAACGTTCCTTTTGAAATGCTCATAAAAAGGCGCACGGTTTCCCGTGCGCCTTTTTTGACGTGCAGGACGCTTAAGGCGCGATGACGATGGTCTTAGACCTTTTGACGCTGTATCCCGGCACCGAGTTGTCGGTCACGAGGTAATAGCCTGCGCCGATACCCAGCGAGGGCACAAGCACGCCCGAGTAACTGACCACATACGGCGCGGCCCCGGAGTCCGGCGAATACAGAATCTTCCCGGAGATCAGCCCGGTTGTCGTCGAAGCCGTCAGTGTCGCCTTGAGCGCATTGCCGGACTGAAGCTTGATCGACAGCCCGTTCGGCAGTACGGGAACCGCCCCGCCATCGGTCTGCAAACTTGTCCCGTCGTAGGCCACGGCCAGGTTCGCCGGCTTGACGAAAGCGGCTCCGATCTCCGTGAAGGCGCCTTCATCCAGCGTCGCGGTAAACCCGTCCGCGTCGGCCGTTGCGCTTTTGCCGGGATAGACCCATTCGGAGCCCACGATGAACACCTTGTTGTCTTCCGACGTCGGGGTGAGGTTTCCGTCGATCCAGATCTGCGCGGCGACCACGCCGCGCCGTAAGTAGAGCGGGTTGTATACGGTGAAAAGGGCGTAGCGCTGGTCGTCTGCGACATCCGTGTATCCCAGGTCGGCCAGTTCGGTCCCGCTGTAGGTCACGAGAGTCGACGACCCGCTGAACAGGGTGCCGTCCGCAAGCACGCCCTTGTAACTGACCGCGCCGCGGCTGGTGACCGTGAACGTCACATTGCCCGAGCCTTCCGGCTGGTTGTCGATTTCGGTGCTGTTCGGCGTCACCGCCTTGGTTCCGATAATCGAGGTGTAATACCCGGCGAACTCGCCCACGCCAGCAAGGTCGACGAGGCGGCCGAACAGGTCCGCGTCGCCGAGGGTTCCGGTCAGGATGCCGAGGTCATCCACCTGCACGCTAAGCAGATCGACGCTCTTGGGCGATTGCAGATCGGCGGTGAAGGCGGCTCCCGCCTGCCGGGTGCCGGTGAACGTGAAAGATTGGCCATCCAGCACCGCCAGAGCCTTCAATGCCCCGGTGGCATTCGCAGACAGCGTCAGCGTGCCTCGAACGGTCTGCAGGTCCGGATCGTAGAAGAAGCCCTGGTACGACCCGGCCGTAATCGTGGCTGGGGCTGCGACGCGCAGCGTGAAAGCGATCGTCGCCGACCCCTTGCTGTTACTGGCATTGACTGTCACCGCCGAGTTTCCGGCGACGGTCGGCGTCCCGGATATCAGGCCGGTGGCCGCGTTAATGGACAAGCCTGCGGGCAGTCCCGTCGCGGAATAGGCGATCGGCGGCGAGCCCGTCGCGCTGGCCTGAATGTTCACCGCGCTATTCAGGACGGCGGAAACGGTTGCTCCAGAGCCGGGAGTGGGAGCGACAAAGGCGGGCGCGGTGCTGGCGGGTGGGGGCGGGGTTCCGGTGTTGGGGTACTGGTCGGTTGTGTTTCGGACACGGTTGTAGAACCCCGGGCTGGCGCCGAGAACACTGCGTGCCAAGAACTGGTCCGCGACCGTGCCGTCCGGGCGAAACAAGACCATGGTCGGGAAGAGGAACGTCCCTGTGAAGGGCGGCGAGCGGTACGGCGCTATAATGTCGTACCAAGTGGTCGACGGCAGGAACGTCTTGTCCGCCAGAACCAGAACCAGCGGATTCTCGGCGATAAAGGCCGTCCATTCCGGCGACGCCAAGATGTTTGAGCCCCAGGCCTTGGTATAACCGCAGTTGACGCTGTCGCCCATGGCCAACAGGACCGGACGGTTCAAGGCCCTGGCCTTAGCCTTGGCGGCAGCCACGTTGCTGTTCCAGACATTAAGCTCAACATTGGCCGGATCCGTGCTGGCCAGCGGAAAGGCCTGGGCCGCAAAAGAGAGTCCAAGCGCGAAGAGCGCAGTGATCATATGACGCATGTGTGTACCTCCAGTTTCGGCAGCCTTGCTTAACAGGCCGAACGCTAAAGCCGCCTTTGAATGTCCAGTATGCCTATAGTGGCGCTTGATGTCAATAGCGATCCGCATTACTTTTTTGTCATGTTACTGACTCTTATGTGCTTAATACAGAAGTGGTTGGGCAAAAGTATTGAACTGAACGCGCATCGGGAAACCATATAAGTGAATCGATACATGCTAAACTGCCGTGTCACTTTATACTATTGACTCTATAGACGAAAAATATTACATTGCACAAGTTTTTACAAAACGCATAACCAAGGTGTATGAAATGAGCGCATTGTTGCAACGGGTTTTTCAGCAACGGGCCACTCTGGCGGCCTGGCTCCTGGGGTTGGTCTTTATCGTCTCGGCCGTCGCGAAACTGTATTCGCTCGGCGCCGTCGAGTTGTATGTGGTGCAGCAGAATCTGCTGCACTCCCGCGTGATGGCGGCTTATGCGGTGCGCCTGCTCGTGGCGGCGGAACTGTGTCTCGGGCTGGCCTGTTTTCAGCGGAGCCGGTTTCGCCATTTCACCCTGCCGGCCATCTTCGGACTTCTGGCGTTCTTCAGTATTTACCTGGCCTATCTGGCCTTCGTACGGAAAGACACCGGGTCCTGCCATTGCTTCGGCGAACTGATCCGCATGTCACCGCTTGAGTCCCTGTTCAAGAATCTGGCGCTCCTCGGCCTTGTTCTCTACCTCTTCCGGAAAACCAGGGGGTGGCCGGCCGGGTCCTGGCGTGTTCCCGCCGGCCTGACGGCCGCCAGCCTGCTGATCGTCTTGCTCGGCTTTCCCGTGCGACAGGTCGTCGTCCACCCGTCTGTTGAAACCCCATCGACCGAGAAGAGCCGGTTTGCCGAGTTCCGTGAGTTCAGCGACGGCCAGGCGGCCGACCTCACGGCGGGGACTTGTCTGGCGGTCTTTGTCAGTCTCGACTGCGATCATTGTCGCGCGTTGGTCACCAGCCTCGCAGAAGCCGACGGCCAGGGTGCCCTGCCTCCCACCTACCTGCTCTGTTTGGGCGAGACCAGCGAGGTCCCCTCCTTCTTCAACGACACCGGCGCCGAATTCCCCTACCTTTGCGTCGAACCAGAGACCTTCTTCGCTTTCATCGGCGAACGGCCGCCCCGGCTCTATCTGCTGCAGCACGGACAGGCCCGGGCCTTTTGGGACAAAGAAGCCTTCGACCCGCGGCAACTGCGCCCTTGGTGGTCACTCGACTTGAAGTAGCGTCGAAAAACCGGCGGGATCCTGCGATGACGTCAGCGTTCCGCTCAGATCGTGTAGTTGGTCACTTCGGACAAATGCGCACACTCACGCAGCAATTTTGCCAGCGTGGTATCTGCCAACGCTTTCTCGACGACCCGGTTCACGTCCGCCCAGACCGTGCGCGCGACGCAGGAACGGGCGCGGGGACAGGCTTCCTCTTGGGTGAGGCATTTCAGTATGGAGATCGGTCCCTCGAGGGCGGTCAGCACATCGAGCATGGTGATCTTGTCCGGTTGCCGCGCCAGCACGTAGCCGCCATTTATACCGCGCGTCACTTTCAGGAATCCCGAGGTCTTGAGCGGGTTGAGCACCTGCCACAGGTACTTGACGGAAATGGACTGCCGCTTCGCGATGTCGTTCAACGTGACCGGCCCCTGTGCCTGATTCAAGGCGACGTCGATCAGCGAACGCAGCCCGTAGTGTCCCTTTGTTGAGATTCTCATGCGTCTGCCCACCTATCAAGTTGATTTAGATGACAATATACTCTACAGCATGCATCGGTATAAGAAAACACTAAAATTGAACATTATAACTGCGCATCCTTATATTTTCCCGCCAAATCTAGAATTGCTGATACGACTCGCAACACCATTGACTCTATAGGATATATATTATATAGTTACGGCGTTTTTACAAAGCGTCTGACGGACCGGATGACGAGTAAAGGCAGAAAAGGAAACCCACATGAAGACCTTCCACACCATCCTGCTTGCGACCGCCCTGATTGGCGCAGCGGCAGGCGCCGCCTCGGCGGCAACGTGTCCCAATTCCGCCTGTCCGATGGGACAAGCGAATTGCGCCACCGCCATGTCGGCCAGTACCTGTAAGCAGGCGGCCTGTTGTACCGACACCGCCGCCGCGGCCGCAAAGAAAGCCGCGGCCAAGAAGCCTGCCCAGGCGTCAACGGCCCGCCGCATTTATCGGTGAGGAACGCCCGCCGCACGTGAAGGAATAATGGAGCGGCGAGCGGAAAAGGGCGCACGGGAAACCGTACGCCCTTTTTTATTCGCCCAAAACGTCTGTATACGGGCACAATGTGTACATATTCGGAAAAAGGTGTATCAAGGTTGTTGCTGCGGGATTAAACTGCTAGAATACCGGACATGAAAACGCCGGTGTGTCTGGCGTAACCTTAAGGTTCCAAACGAAAGGGGAAACGTTTGCTATGAAGATGCGATCTGTAACCGATCTTAAGACCGTCAGCGCCAATGTCAAGAGTGTGGCCGATGCGGCGCTCAACCAGGGAAATGGCGTGTTACGTCTGGCGCCGAACTGGGTGCCTCGTTCCTTCCTTCACCCCGGACGCCGCCTCAAGCTGCATCCGGAAGACCTCTATGCCTACGGGCTCAACCGCGGCGGCATCGACGAGCGCTGGTTCGCCTCCACCACCGAGGCCGCCAACGAGGGCCGCGTGCCGGACGAGGGCCTGAGCTACATCGTTTTCAAGAACCAGCGCTTCCTGCTGCGCGACGCGGTCGCCGAACTCGGCGCGACGGCGGTCGGCGCGGAGATCTGGTCCAAGTACCACCGCTGGCCGGTCTACAGCAAGTTCTTCGACAACATGGGGCCCATCCCCCACCACATGCACCAGAGCGCCGCGCAGGCGAAGCTGATCGGACAGGAAGGCAAGCCCGAGACCTACTACTTCCCGGTTCAGCACAACAACGTCGGCAACAATTTCCCCTACACCTTCTTCGGCCTCGTGCCCGGCACGACCAAGGCCCAGGTCAGGCGCTGCCTCGAGAACTGGAACAAGGGTGACAACGGCATCCTCGACATCTCCCAGGCCTACCGCCTCAAACCCGGCACCGGCTGGCTCGTGCCTCCCTGCGTGCTGCACGCGCCGGGCTCGCTCTGCACCTACGAGCCGCAGTGGGGCTCCGACGTCTTCGGCATGTACCAGAGCCTGGTCGAAGGCCGCGAGGTTCCCTGGTCGCTGCTGGTCAAGGACGTTCCCGCGGAGAAACATCAGGACCTCGACTACCTCGTCGATCAGCTCGACTGGAAGCAGAACACCGATCCGAAGTTCCACGCGAACCACTACCTCGAGCCCGTGCCGGCAGGCGGTTCAGAGGAGGAAGGCTACTTCGACAAGTGGATCTGCTACGGCCGCATCAAAGGCTGGCAGTGCGTCACGGCCAAGGAGCTGACCGTCCTGCCCGGCGCGAAATGCACCATCAAGGACGGCGGCGCCTACGGTCTGATCACCGTGCAGGGCAAGGGCGCCATCAACGGCCAGCGCCTGAGCAGCCCCAACCTGATCCGCTTCCACGACCTGACCGACGACGAGGTCTTCGTCGTGGACGCCGCGGCCCGCGAGGGCGTGGTGTTCGAGAACACGTCCAAAACCGAGCCCCTGGTGATGCTGCGCTACTTCGGCCCCGAAGTGAACCCCGGCGCACCTGAAATCGGCAAATAGCAATAGGCGATTCACTCTCACACAAAGCCACAGCGTCTGCACCGGAATACGTTGCGACTTTGTGTGAGCGTCCTAGGCAGGATATGGCTCGAGTCCAAAAGCAAAAGAGCGCAAAACAGGGAGCAACGGCTGTCGCAAGAGAGTCCGTTTCTGCTCATGCCGAAATGCCCTTGCTGACGGATATTCGGGACTTGATCACGGCCTGCCGGCATCGTGTCGCCGCCGGTGTCAACGCTGACCTTTCCCTCTTGTACTGGAACGTCGGCAAGCGCATCAACGGTGAAATCCTCGGCAATGAGCGTGCGGAATACGGAAAACGTGTCCTCGGGGATCTGTGCACGCATCTGGTTCAGGAATTCGGACGCGGATGGGGAGAAAAGCAAGTCAGACGAATGAGGCAGTTCGCGCGCGCCTTTCCCGAGCAAGAGAATGTCGTATCGCTGATACGACAATTGAGTTGGACACACCTCCTTGCCGTAATCCCAATGGGCGATCCGCTGAAGCGCGATTTCTATATTGAGCTATGCCAGCTTGAGCGCTGGAGCGTCCGAACCCTGCGTGAGCGTATTGACGCCCTGCTGTACGAACGCACAGCCATCAGCAAAAAGCCCGCACGGACCATCAAGAACGACCTCGCCTCGTTGAAAAAGACCGGGAAGATGACGCCCGACATGGTCTTCCGCGACCCGTATTTTCTAGACTTTCTCGGACTTGCCGACACCTATTCCGAAAAAGACCAGGAGAACGCCATTCTCGCCGAGATCCAGCGGTTCGTCATTGAGTTCGGCGAAGGATCCGTAGAGACACTGCTAACAACTTTCCCACTCACAACCACAACCCCAAGGAGGAATAAATGCCCAACACATACCCGAAACTGCACAACGCCGCCTGGCCGGGCGTCGTCGGCAAAGGCCCCGGCACGCCGGAGCCGCTCATCGGCCTGCAGACCATGATCGACCTCACCGCGGCCGCCGAAGTGGGCGGCGTGACGTTCGACGGCATCGACCTCTTCCTCTGCGCGCCGCATGTCGACATCGACTCGACGGACGCGGACCTGAAGAAGCTTGCTGACACGCTGAAAAGCCGCAACCTCGTGGCCGGCTCATTGGTCGCCCCCGTGTGGCCGCCCGCCGGCGGCGGCACGGCCTTCGGCGATCAGGCCGCGCGCGACCAGTTCGTGACGCAGGTGCGCAAGGCCTGCGCCATCGGCAAGAAGCTGCGCGACCTCGGCGTCCGTCCGGACGGCGTGATCCGCATCGACTCCGCCGGCTCTGTCGCCGACTGGGCGAAGGCTCCGGCCGCCAACACTAAGCTCATCATCGACACGTTCTCGCGTGCCTGCGATGTGGCGGAAGGGTCCGGCGAGCGGCTCGCAGCCGAGGGCGAGATCTGCTGGGGCGGGATGCACTCGTGGCGCACGATGTTGCAGGTGCTCGAAGGGGTTGGGCGTCCGAAGACTCTCGGGTTCCAGTCCGATATGGCCCACACGCTGCTCTACATGCTCGGCTACAACGCGCCGGAGGACCGTCTGGTGCCCGAAGCCTTCGACTGGAGCGACACCGAAGTGTTCCAAGCCGCTTATATCAAACTCGCCGCCTCGCTGCGGCCTTGGACCAACGACTTCCACGTCGCGCAGAACGACGCCACGGTCAAAGGGCAGGGCTCGCACGACAAGACCGGGCGCCACTGCCTGCCGGGCGATCCGAACGGCAAGCTGGACATCACCTGGGCTGCGGGCCAGTGGCTGCGCGACGAGGCCGGCAAGCCGACACGCGCGATCCGGCACCTCTGCTGGGACGGCTGCATGTTCACAAATGAGGTCATGCTCAAACCCGAAACGTGGAACTCCATTCTGGCGGCGATGATCAACGTCCGCAACGCCCACGGTTGGAAAGAATAAGACAAACTCGAATAAATCGAGGGGCTCGACACGTCGATTCTCTCGATTCGTTCGAAAAAAGGAATCTCTATGAAAGCGAAAAAAGAACTGAATGTCGGCATGATCGGTTACGGGTTTATGGCCCGGACACACTCCAACGCCTACCGCAAGGTCGGCAACTTCTTTGACCTGGAATACAAGCCGGTCTTGAAGTCGGTCTGCGGACTGGTCGAGGCCGAGGCCGAGGCGTTCGCGGACCGCTGGGGCTACGAATCCTTCACCACCGACTGGCGCAAGGTTGTCGAGCGCAAGGACATCGACATCATCGAAGTCTGCGTGCCCAACAACTACCACGCCGAGATCGCCATCGCCGCCGCCAAAGCCGGCAAGATGGTGATCTGCGAGAAACCGCTCGCGCTCAACGGGCCGCAGGCCCTGACGATGGTCGAGGCGGTTGAGGCGGCCGGCGTTCCCAATCTGGCCTCGTTCAACTACCGCCGCATTCCGGCGGTGACGATGGCCAAGCAGCTCATCGATCAGGGGCGCCTGGGTAAGATTTTCCACTACCGCTCGAACTTCCTGCAGGACTGGACCATCTCGACCGAGGTGCCCCAGGGCGGCATGGGGACCTGGCGGCTGGACGCCAAGGCGGCCGGCTCGGGCGTCACGGGCGACCTTCTGGCCCATTGCATTGACCTGGCCCTCTGGCAGAACGGCCCGATCACCGGCGTCAACGCCATGACCGAGACCTTTGTCAAAGAGCGCAAGAGCGTCGAGAGCGGCAAGATGGAGCCGGTCGGCATCGACGATGCCTGCACCTTCTTCTGCCGCTTCGGCAACGGCTCGATGGGCAACTTCGAATCGACCCGTTACGCCCGCGGACACAAGGCCCTGTTCACCTTCGAGATCAACGGCGAGAAGGCTTCGATCCGCTGGGACCTGCACGACCTGCACCGCCTGCAGTACTTCGACCACCGCGATGAGGGCATCCTGCGTGGCTGGCGCTCCATCCATGTCAGTGATGGCGATCAGCCCTACATGAAGCACTGGTGGGTTCCGGGCCTGGCGATCGGATACGAGCACTCGTTCGTCCACCAGATCGCCGATTTCCTGGAAGGTTTGGCCACGGGCAAGCCCGTCGGTCCCACCTTCCGCGATGCCTTGGCCACGCAGTATGTCTGTGACGCGGTGCTCGCCTCGGCGGCCAGCGGACAGTGGATCTCGCCCAACGTGTAAGCGAGGGGGTTCCCTCGGCTTTCTCAGTGCCTGCCCGATCACGGCGGTTCGCCCGATCGGGCAGTTTTGTTTTTTTCAGCTCCCGGAAGAGCAAAAAATTAAAAATTCGCTTTCCACAATCGCCTCGTCGGTTTATAAATAGTCACATCCATGGGGAAAAATAAGAAAAAACAGGAGAAGAGTCCCGCGGTTCCCGGCGCGGCACAGAACCTTTCTGAAAGCGAGGCCGTTCCGGACGCGCGGGCGTCGGCCTCCGAGCCCGACCCTGCAACGCCGGGCCCAGGACAAGAGCTGCCCGAACAGGTCAAGGAGCCGGTTCCCGCCGCGACACCCCCCCCCGCGAGCCGCCTCCGGCGCTGCCTGCCTGACCTGATCAAGGTTTCGCTGGCGCTGGCGGTGCTCAGCGTCGCCGCCGTCATCTGGTACAAGCCGCCGCTGACCCGGACGGATTTTCCCTACGTCTCGTATCAGTTCCAAGGGCAGACCTTCAACGACGCCCAGCTCTTGCGCCCGCTCGCGATGCCGACGCGCTATTACATCCGTTTGCCCAAGAAGCTGGCCGACCGTTACGAGTGGTTCGCCGTCGACCGCCGGCGCGAGGTGGCAGCCCTGACCATCGCGCCACCCCACCATCTTCTGGGTCTGGACGCCATCAAGCGCAGTGACCCGCTCGGTTTGGATTTGGAGTTCCGCAAGCTTGACCACTCCGAATGGCGGGTGTACTTTTTGCCGGACGCGATCGTTTTCTCAAACGCGGTCATCTCAGTCAGGATGGACACGAAGTCTGCTCCGCCGCCCAAGTAAACTTTTTTAAAAAAAGCGCATTCTCGTGTTTGCGCTGCGGCGTGGAATTCGGTATAGTACAAGCTAATCACGGTCTGGAACCTGCGTTCGGCAGGGCACAGAAACCATTTCAAAATCGAGACGAGGGGTATGATGAAAAAAATGATGTTCGGTTTGGTTTTGGCCGGTTTGGTCGTTTTCGGCGCCAGCGCTGCTGAAAAAGTCCGTTGGCCGGTATGGTTTTCTTTCAACGACTCGTCAGACATCGATGTGGTCGGCTTGCGGCTCAACCTCTTTTCCGGCCAGTGCGAGCAGGTCACAGGCATGGACCTCGGTTTCATCGGCCGCTCCCAGTATTACAACGGCATCCAGATCAACCTGCTGCGCAACGATGTGAAAGACACGCTGCAGGGCTGGCAGATTTCGCTGGGTTACAACTCGACCGGGGATGGCGAGATGTTCGGCCTTCAAACGGGGCTCTGGAACGAGGCGAAGACCATCTCCGGCTTGCAGGTTGGACTGGTGAACCTCGCCGATTACTCCAAAGGCCTCCAAGTCGGCATCATCAACCGCGTGGAAGGGATGAGCGGCTATCAGGTCGGGCTGATCAACATCATCCGTGACAGTCGCGTTCCGTTCATGCCGTTGATCAACTTCAGCATGTAAGTCGCTTCGCACCCACTTGATCTGAAACGCAAAGCGTGGCTTTAACGGGCTGCCTTTGCGTTTTGTCTTATCAGGAGAAAGCCTTATGTTCGTTAAACCTTTCGCCGCTCTGCGGCCTGTTCCCGAAAAGGCGGCGACGCTGGCCGCGGTCCCGTACGACGTGGTCGACACCGCCGAGGCCCGCGTGTTGGCCGCGGGCAACCCCGACAGCTTCCTGCATGTCTCGCGTCCCGAAATCGACCTGCCGGACAGCGTGGACATCCACGACGATTCGGTCTACGCGCAGGGCGTCCGCGCCTTCAAGGATTTGCAGGCGCGCGGCATACTGCGGCGCGAGGCGGACGAACGTCTCTACGTCTACCGCCAGATCATGGGCAGCCACAGCCAGACCGGCGTGGTGACGTGCTGCAATATCGAGGACTACGCGAGGGACATCATCCGCAAACACGAGAAGACCCGCAAAGACAAAGAGGATGACCGCACGCGTCACTGCATGGAGCTGAACGCCAACTCCGGCCCGGTCTTTCTGACCTACCGCGACACGGCCGCGCTGAACACGCTGGTCGCCGCGGTCCAGAAGAGCGAGCCTCTCTACGAATTCACCGCCGTCGACGGCATTCGCCATACCGTCTGGCGCGTGGAAGGCCCCGCCGAAGGCTGGATTAAAGCCTTTAGTCAGGTTCCGCTGGCCTATGTGGCCGACGGCCACCACCGCGCCGCCGCCGCCTTCCGCACAGGCCAGCAGCGCCGTGCCGCCAACCCCGCACACACCGGCAACGAGGAGTACAACTGGTTCCTCGCCGTGCTCTTCCCCGCCAGCCAGTTGCGCATCCTGCCCTACAACCGCTGCGTGGCCGACCTCAACGGCCTGACGCCCGACGCGTTCCTGGAAAAGGTGCGGTCCGTCTTCAAGACCGAGCCCGCCGATGGCGCGACGCCGGCCGGGCCGCGCGAAGTGCGCATGTACCTCGGCAAGGCTTGGTATAGGCTGGCCTGGGACGAGTTCGCCTCCGACCCCGTGGGCCGCCTCGACGTGAGCGTGCTGCAGGACTGGCTGCTGGCGCCGGTGCTGGGCATCGACGACCCGCGCACCAACACGCGCATCTCGTTCGTCGGCGGCATCCGCGGCACGGGCGAGCTGACCAAACGCGTGGAAAGCGGCCGCGACGCCGTGGCCTTCTCGATGTTCCCGACGACGGTCGAACAGATGATGGACATCGCGGACGCGGGCCAGATCATGCCGCCCAAGAGCACCTGGTTCGAGCCCAAGCTGCGCTCCGGCCTGCTGGTGCATACGCTGGACTAAAGGGTTTTGGAACGATGGGCAGGGCGAGCACTCTGTGCTGCCGCTCTTGTGCGATAAGCGGCGGCGCAGGAGCGCACGCCCTACCGGATTTGCAACAAAAAATCCGCGGGCGGCGGCGCGGTGAAATCCATCGCCGCGCCGGTCACCGGATGCGCGAAGACCAGATGCGCGGCGTGCAGCATCTGACGCGCGGGAAAATGCGGCAGCCGGTTGTCCGCCGCGGTTCTCCCGTACACCGTGTCGCCCACAACCGGGCAGCCCAGCGATTGCATGTGTACGCGGATCTGATGCGTGCGCCCCGTCTCGATGCGGCAGCGCACGAGCGTGATGTCCCCGAGCCGCTTCTCGACCGTGTAGTGCGTCACCGCCTGCTTGCCGTTGCGCGCCACCACCGCCATCTTCTTGCGCTGCGCCGGATGCCGCCCGATCAGCGTACACACCGTGCCGGACGCCTTCGGCGGCACGCCGTGTACCAGCGTCAGATACTCCTTGGTGATGCCGCCCGTCTGGAACAGCCGCACAAAGCCCGCCATGGCCGCGTCGTTCTTCGCCACGACCATCAGCCCCGAGGTGTCTTTGTCCAAGCGGTGTACGATGCCCGGACGCTCGACGCCGCCCACGCCGCCGAGATCTTTGCAGTGATAAAGCAATGCGTTCACCAGCGTGCCCGCGGCGTGACCCGGCGCCGGGTGTACCACCAGCCCGGCGGGCTTGTTGATCACCAGACAATCGCTATCCTCGTACAGGATGTCGAGCGGAATATTTTCCGGCACAGGCTCGGCCGAAACCAGCGCCGGCACGACGATCTCGATCACCTGCCCCGGCTTGGGCTTGCCGTTGGACTTGATCGCCACGCCGTCGCACGTCACGCGGCCCTCTTTGATCAGCGCCTGGATCCGCGCCCGCGAAAGCTCCGCCACCTGCGACGCCAACCATGCGTCCAGCCGCCCCTCCGCGCCTGCGGGCACGGTCAGCGACAGCACGCTCTCCCCGTCCTCATCAACCAGCGCCTCGTCTTCCAGAATCTCTATGGTCTCTTTTATCATTTGTTCTCGTTCTTCTTTTCCTGCTCCAAAAGCCAACGCCACAGGGGCACCAGGCGAACGCCGTCCCTCTCCCCCTCGTCATTCCACGTGACAATCGTGCGCGTGGCTCGCGGATGGAGAGGAAGCGCATCCGCCAACCCGCGAAATTCGCGTGCTGCTGTCGCCTCTTCACTCACCGACCAGCACGCCTGCACGAAGTGCCACCCATAGCGGTCCGTATAAACGAAATCCACTTCCGTTTTCCGCGCCGTCACCACGTAATCCGGCTGCAGTCCTCTGGCCCGCAACGCCGAAAAAACGAGGCCCTCCAAAGCCGCACCCGCATCGCCCGTCTGGCCGGTGGAGAAAGCCCGGCATAGACCTGTGTCCGCGGCATAGACCTTTTTGGGGTTAACCTGCCGCCTCCGCAGCGACCGGTCATGCACCTCCACCGGAAAACAAAAGTACGCATCGTGCAAATGGTCGAGCAACTCGAACAGCGTATTCTTGCCGCACGTGATCCCCGCTTGCGCGAAGGAAGCGGCCATCCGGGTGACACTGAGCAACTGCCCAGGGTTCTGCAGAATGTGCCGACCCAACGCTTTTGCCGCCGCATAGTTCGTCAGCCCGTACCGCTCGATGACGTCCCGCAGGATCACCACATCTGTGTATTCCTGCAAGACCGTGCGCCAAATATCCTCCTCGCGACCCTGCACCTCTGGAAAGCCCCCGGTTCGCAGATAGCCTTCTGCAGCACGGGCCAGCGAATACCGATGCCGGTCACCGTAAACCGGATGGTCCGGAACCGCGACGCTGTTAAACCTGCAGTATTCCCTGAACGAGAGAGGAAAGACTTCGGTCGTCAAAGACCGGCCACGCATGGCCGTACCGATCTCGCGGCTCAGCAGTTTGGCGGATGATCCGGTAAGCGTGATTTCTACGCGTTCGGTGTCGAGGATGCGCCGGACAAACAACTCCCACTGCGCCACGCGCTGGATCTCGTCAAAAAAGAACCAGCAGGTCTCATCCTTGAACGCCGGATTGGCCACGTAAAAGGCCTCGACAATCCACTGCAGATCGCCCACGCGTACCTCCGCCAGACGGTCGTCCTCGAAGTTGATGTACAGCAGCCGCTCTCTCGGAATCCCCGAGGCGAGGAGCTCGCGCATCTTCTGGAAACACAACGATGTCTTCCCCGTGCGCCGCATCCCGGTCAGGACCGAAACCTTTCCTGACAGGCGCCGAACCCGCACATCACGCGGCACCACCTCAGGAATCCGGCGCGATAACGCCTCGTTGACCAAACGCTCAAGGACCTGTTTCATGTCCCCAATATATCCCTTTCAGGAGTATGGTTTCAATGAAAAACAGCTTTTTTTGAGTGACGCTTTTTAAATCTGCGGATTGAACGTGATCAGGAATCCGCCGTTCTTCGCGAGGTCCAACGCCACGCGCACGTCCGGGGCCTGATCCGCGAACGGCTCCTCGACGCGGTCGCCCGCCTCGCCCTTGAGCGGGTCGCGCAGGATATCCACCGTGTAAGTCAACGCACGCTGTTCCGCAGGCATGCGCAGCCACAGGTCCTCGAAGCGCACGGTCAGCGTCTGCGCCGCCGCGGTCACGCCCGCCACCTGCCACACGTTGCCCTGCCGCCGCGCCGCAACCGCGAACTCGCCCGGCTCGCCGCGCATCATCCAGAAATCGTCGCTCGCCGCGCCGCGCCCCAGCATCGTCTCGAACGCCGCGCGGAACGCGGGCGTCACCGCACCGCCGAAGGCCGGCGCAGGCAAAGCCGCCTTGGTGAACGGCACCGTGAGAAAGAGATGGTTGCAGCCCTGCCGTCCGTCTGTAACGACAAGTTCGTCCACACGCTCCAAAGCGCCGAAGCGCCGCACCGCGAGGTCGCCGGGCCGGTCGAAGAAAACGAGGTGCTGCTCCAGGCCGTGCCTCCAGAAAGCGACCAGCTTGCCGCTCGGCGCGAAGCGCACTTGGGGGACTTTCCCTTGAGCGTTAAGCGTTGAGCGTTGAGCGTTGAGCGTTTCTCCTCGTTCCAGCAGCACCGAACCTTGCGGAAAACGTGTGATGGACAGATCCTGCGCGTCGCTCCCGCCTCGGCTCACGGGGACGTTCGCCCTCCACGTTTCGTCCTGGCAGTGGAGGGCGAGCGTCCCCGCGAGCCGCTGCGTCGATGGCCTTTTCCCGAACTGCCGCACCGCGCAGAACGCGCTCAGGTCTGTCACGCGGATCGTCACTTCAAGTTCGCGGCCATCGCGTCCGGCAAACCGCGCCTTGACCATACGCCCCGGCCCGATCCCGGTCTGCGGCCGATGGCGCGTCGCCTTCACAAACGTCAGGCCGTACGCCAGCGGCTCGCCGTCTTGCGGCAGCAGCCCGAACGTCGAGGTGTCGACGACCAGCCGCTCATCGCACCACACGCGCCACACCGGACACTCAGGGTAGACGGTCGACCCGATCCACACGGTCTCAACAGACACTTCCGCGTGAATGCGCTTCGAAGGGGAGAGCAGGGGGAGCGGGATGTCTGGAATGGCAGCCTTCACTTCATGGGCTCCGTCCAATCAACCCACGCTTTGAGAAAGTGATAGTTGACCCAATCGTCGTCTTGCGCCTTACAGCCTCCTGCCAAGATTGTTTCATCAAGAGGAATTTTGAACGTGTTTTCGATTGAAGAAGTGCGGACAACAGGTAGCCTGACCTTAACTTTGCGACTCGTCTCCCCCTGTCCTGTCACCGCTTCGTACGACTCCCACCTCTCCAAGCTTGTCTGCGTATATTTCAGCATGAGGTGAATTGTTTTAACATCACGGACGTCCGCGCTAAATTCGGGGACGATCTGAAGACGGGTTCCAATCTCGGCGACTTGATTCTCAAACGGGCTAGAGGATTGTCCTGAATCAACGTCATTGGTCACAGCTAGCCCCCCTGCTCCCGATGGATAGTGGATCGCCACGATTTCCTGAGTTGTAGTCTCCTGGCCCGAATCTCCCATACACCTCGCCGTTGACACGAGCTTTGCCCGCTTCTTCTTACGCAAGGTCATCAGCGTATCGACCGACACGCCCTCGCCGTTCAGCAGGCTTTCCACATCTGAGAGGCGGAAAGCGAAAACCTGATACTCCCAAGCCACCCTTCGTCGAGCCATCTCGTGGTCAAAGTACGCGTCACACTTCTCGATGTTGTTGGCTGTATTCAGAACGACGAGACGCGAACTTCTTCCAATCGGGTCAAAGACCCGTGCACCTTCCGGCCATTCGACACCGCAAACGTTGGTGAGATATCCCTTATACCAACCCTCCTTCGCAGGCGGGTCAACGAATTCCACACAATCAGACGGATTGGCGAAATAGACTCGGCAATACAGGTTCGTGTCCTCTTGGGCGCACGCGACACCGCACACCGCCGCCTGAACCGCCATCAGAAATGCTCGCTTCATCATTGGCCTCCTCGTTGGGCATGTCACACCCTGGCAAGACTCGTTTGAAACGGAGTTTCTTCGGAAAGGCGTTGCCGCATGCGATAGTCCTGCTAAACGGCTCTGGAGGGCGAGTGTCCTCACGAGCCGTTCGTAGTGGCGCCGTAAGGCGCTTCTTGCCTCACGCACGCCTGTCAAACGTCCCACCCTTGGCCGAAACGTTCGATCGGATACCCGCGCGCCCACGCCTCCAGCGTCTCGGCACCCACCTCTTGCCTGAAGTGCGCTAAGCTGCTCCACCGCCAAGCATCCGACCGCTCAACCAACCCGTGGTGTGCCGCATTGTCATGCACGTAGTTTAGCGAAGCGAAGTAGTGTCTGTCATTGCGAATCCGCCGGTCAGAAAACCGGTGCCAGACCTTTCTGCCCGGGGCTTTGTCTTCCCGATTCCACTGCGTCGCCTTTCCGTTGTGTAACCGGCCGATCTTCGGAGCGAACGCATCAAGATCGACTTGCGCCACGAGGTGATAGTGGTTCGACAGGACAACCCAGCCGCACAGGTCGCCGCCGCAGTCGGCGACGCAGGCGCGAAGCGCGGAGAGCCATTCGTCGCGCCGCGTCTCCGACGCCAAGATGGGCTGATGCTCGAAACAGGCGGCGGTCAGCAGATACACATGCTCACCGTCGGCGAAGTGCGGGGGCGCGTGCCAGGGCCACGACTTGAGCTGACGTTCTTCGAGCAGTTCCTTGCGAAGTTCAGGAGTCGCATGACGATACGCGTACATGACACTTGCCTCCAGAAGAAGGCCCTTACGGGCACACTACAAACGGTTGCGCCAAACGCCCTCTCCCGGTCCGTTCGTAGTGGCGCCGTGAGGCGCTTCTCCTCCGCGTCTCTGCGGCCTCTGCGCGAAACTCTCAACCTAACAGCCTATCAGCCTAAACCGCTAACAGCCTTTTCCTCAAAACTGCAGCTTTGAAAATGCGTCGCCGAGCGAGCCCAGCGCGCCGCCGCCCTTGTTGGAGGAGAGCCAGGACGAGACGTCGTCGCTCTCGTCGCCGGCGCCGCGGGTCTCCCACTTGGCGGGGAGCGTGAGCGAGATGCGGTCGCCCTCGAGGGACTTGATCACCACTTCGATCTTGCTCGACGGCGGGAACTGACGCTCCAGCTTGGCGGCGGGGTTGCCGCCCTTGGGGATGTCGGTCTCGCTGATGTGCAGGAGCCCGGTCTTCTCTTCGGAGAGGCGCACGAAAATGCCGAAGGGCTGGATCGATTCGACGATGCCGTCGACCTTCGCGCCCTCGGCCAGTTCGCCGGGCTTGAGCGCCGCGATGCGCTCATCCACCGGCTTGAGGCTGAAGCGGCGGCGCTCGATGTCCACGCTGTCGACCTGCAGCAGAATCTCCTGGCCCTCGGTCACCACTTCACGGGCCGACATGAGTCGGCGTCCGCCGCCCAGCTTGCCGATCGGGATCAGGCCCTCGACGCCGGGGATCAGCTCCGCGAACGCGCCGAACTTCTCGAGCTTGGTGATCTTGCCGGTGAAGACGGTGCCTTGGGTGAAGCGCGCCACCGCGTCGGCCCACGGGTCGCCCTTCGCGGCGCGCAGGCTGAGCGAGATGCGGTTGCGGTCCCAGTCGAGGTCCTTGATCTGCACATCCACCTTGTCGCCGGTCTTGACCACGTCCTCGGGCTTGATGTCGCGCCCCCAGGCGATCTCCTTGAGCGGGATCAGCCCTTCCACGCCGCCGAGGTCGACGAACACGCCGAACTCCACGATGCGCGTGACCGTGCCCGAGGCGACCATGCCGACGTGCAGGTCCTCGATCAGGTCCTGACGCAACGCCTCGCGCTCCTTCTCCAGCAGCGTGCGGCGGCTGACGATCACGTTTGTGCCGCGGTCGTCCTCGCCGTACTCGGAGATGAGAAAACTGAATTTGTGGCCGATGTACTCCGCGCCCTCCTGGCGGAACAGGCTGATCTGCGAGAAGGGGCAGAAGGCGCGCTTGCCCGAGACGGTCACTTCGTAACCGCCGTTGATCTCTTTCTCGACCAAGCCCTCGACGGGCATCTGGCGCGCGTAGGCGTCGGCCAGCGTGCGGTCGATCACCTGTTTGGCGCCGACGCTGCCGGAGAAGAGGAACGTGCCGTTCTGCATGCCCGCGAAGATCACCTCGACGGAATCGCCGACCTTGCAGCGCAGTGCCCCGTCCTCGTTGGTCATGTCCGCAATGGGCACCAGGCCCTCGCGCTTGGCGCTCACATCCAGGATCACGTACTGATTCGTGATGTTGCTCACGGTGCCGCGCACCCGGTCACCGGGATTGAAGCCCTTGCGGTAGCTGCTCAATTGCGCACTCAGCAACGATTCGAAATCCGCCATCGACACTTTTTTATCGCTCATTCTTTCTCCAAAGGGTCAATACAATACGCCATTCAGCCCTACGCTTGCAACCCGTAACCGTGGGAGAGAGGCTGTTAGGCGTTTGGACTGTTAGGCTGTTAGGCATACAAACGTGCTTGGAGGCTGGTTGTCGGGCGTGTTTTCATAAGAACTTTCTCCCTTACAGCCTAACAGTCTAAACACCTAAAAACCTTCTCTTCGTCACCGCACATCGCGCGGCTTGAGCACCATCAGACCGAAAGTCATGGTCCACGCCTCGCCGATCGGCAGACGCTTGAGTTCATGTCCCGTCCCCCACGAATCGGAATAAAGGACCTCTTGGGTCTTCGCGTTGTAGCCGATGATGAGCCGGATGTGGCCGAACGCGCCCTCCTTGCCCAGGTCCGGCTTCTCGGGATACTTGCCGACCACACACGCCCACACGACCGGCACGCCTTGCGCCGTGTACTGGATGATGTTCTTGCGAAACATCTCCAGCGCTTGCGCCTGCTTCACCTTGGACTCTTTGAGGGTCTCGGCGTCCATCGCCGCATAGATTTTCATGGTGTCGATCGTGCGCGAGTTCGGTCCGGTCGTTTCGGCGAACTCCATGAAGTCGATCGTCGCCTTCTTCTTCTGCTTCGCCTGACGGTTGTACTGGTCGATCATCTCGTAGAACTTGCTTTTCTCGAAACTTTTGCCGCTGTCGGAGCGGATCAGGTCTTTCTGGTCCAACTGATATTTCTTGCCGACCGCGTCCAACGCGCTGACCATGCCTTCCAGTGAGGTGCCGCCCTTAGAGGCCGTGTCGGCGAGCTGGGCCATCTCGTGCTGGTCCACCTGACGCCCGTAATAGCGCAGGAGCCGCTCCGCCGAAGCCGCCGCGCAATAGCCCTTCTGCCCCTGGTCGACCATCGGAACATTGTCCACCCACACGTCGCCCTCGGGGTTACTCTTCACGTTGACCTTCACCGTGCGCGCGGTGGTGGGGTCCGCCCACGTCGGCGTCCCGCTCGTGACCGCCGCAATGCCGCCCTCTTTGGCCGGCACCAGCAGAACCTTCACGAACTCGGCGCGGAACGGCATGAGCTGACGCTCCGAGCGGTGCGGGTTCACGAAGGCCCATTCGAGCTGGATGCCCACCGGCTTCTTGGCCCACTGGCGGCGGTTGACATAGTAGTTGGCGCGGTCGTTGGAGGTCTTGCCGGTCATGCCCTTCGAGCCCGCAAACGCGCTGATCGCGTCGCCGACCTTCGTGATCAGCTCCTTGAACGCCTCCTGGTCCAAGTCTCCGGCGTCCCCCTTGTTGTAGAGCGAGAGTTCGACCCGGCTCAGCGCCTCCTGCTCGAAAAAGACGCGCGCCTCCCAGACCTTGAGATCCAGGAAACGCAGGTCAGGGCTGATCGACTTCGCGGCCTTCTTGCCGTCCACGAGGGCAAAGCCCCGCGCCTGATAATCGCCCATGAACGCGTCGGGGCCCAGCTTCCACGCCGCCTCGTCGAGCAGCGCGTTCAGGCCTGTGGTCTGGGCCGCCAGATGAGTAGCGAGCAGAAGCACAATCGATGACCCAATTACCTTTTTCATGCGCATTGACCTCGGGCGGCTCGCGAGGACGCTCGCTCTCCAAAGACGTGTTCGGAACCCCTTGGAGGGCGAGGCTCTGACGAGCCACATGTCTTCACATCAGCCCCGCCACCGCCGCGCCGATCACCGGCGAGTCATCCACGCGAATGAGTTCGTAAGCGATGCCGCGCGGTGCAAGCAACTGCTTCAACTCGCTCTGCACGCGGGTCTTGAACTGCGCGGTCTGCACGCCATAATACGTGGACCCGTCCACGTTCACGCACACCGGACGCGCGGGATCTTTGCCTTCGCCGGTCTTGAGGATGGCGGAGGCCAGATTCACGGCGGTCAGCACCGCGGCACGCTCGAAGACCGGCGTGCAGAGCCGCGCAATCGTCTCCCGGTCAGACGCGCTGAAGACCGCATCCGAGAACGGGTTGTCCGCTGCCGGCGTGCCTGCACAGGCTTCGTCGAGGTGCCTGCTCTCGACCGTCTTCCACTCCGCGACCTTCGCGGCGGCGGCAGGCGATAAGAGGCCGGCCTTGGCCGCCTCTTTCAGCACCACGTGCCCCAAGACCCCGAGATAGGCGCCGGAGATCATTTTTTCAAAGATGTAGTATCCGGTGTCCATCGTGTTCGCGTCAAGAATCGTGTCGAACAGCGTCTGCCGCACGCACCGGAACGCGCCGGACTCGACGTTGATGACCATCGAGCCCGCCCTGTCCAAATCCGTGCGCTTGGTGATGCGCGCGTTGCGCTCGACGTAGGCCGTATTCGTGCCGGTGCCCAGGATGAAACCGACATACGCGGAGTAATTCCGGGCGACGCCCGCGCTCTTGCCCGCGAGCAGAGTCGCCACGGTGTCGTTCAGGATCACGATACGCCGCTCATAGCCGCGCCGCGCGAGGTGTTTCTTGAGTCCTGAGCCGATCATCTGGCCGACCACGGAGGGCACCTGAATCTGCTTGCTCCAGCGGATCAGCCGCGCGTCGCAGTCCGGCGTGATTTCCGCCGCATAGGAGAAGCAGAAGCCGATGGCATCGGACTGATCGACAATCGGCAACACGAAGTCCGCAAAAGCGTCAAAAAAAGTCTCGGCGTCGATCTCGCCCTTTGTGCCCGGCATCACGCTCTTCGAAAACGCGCCGATCTCCGGCTTGCCCGCCGCGTTGATTTTCACGACGGCCGCACGCAGGTTCGTGCCGCCCGCGTCCAGCACCGTCACGGGCGTGTCGGTCTTGACCGGCTTATCGATGGAAATGAACGACGGGATCATCATCAGCGATGAAGGCTGGCCCGCCAATCCGGCATTCATCTCCTCCTCGAACACCGCCAGCAGCGCCTCGCGGTCAATCCCCTCCACATCCAGTCCGTTCTGCTTCAGAAAAGTCTCTTCCCGGTAGCTCATCAGTCATTTCCTTCATGCGTGTTAAGCGGGCGTTATTGTCGTTGCCCCGATGCCCACTTGTCAACCCAAGACCGAAGTCCCTCACTCGCCGATACAGTAGAAATCGCCCAGCGTCCGCAAATACATCCGGCTGTCCAGAATCACCGGGGCGGCGAAGACCCCGGAAGGAAGGTCATTGGCGATCACCGGCCCGACGGTGCGCCCGGCCGGCATCACATACCCTTTGCCCTTGCGGTCAAAAACGAAGATGTTCCCGCCTACCAGCAGCGGCGAGGAGTAGAACGGCGCCTTGAAGTCCTGCTCCCACAGCACGTTTCCGTCAGCGGCATCGTAACACCGCATCAGCCCCTGGTCGTTGACCGCATACAGCAGCCCGTCGCGCAGAATCGGCGACGGAATGTAGCCCGCCTTGGCGTCGCTGGCCCACACCACATGGCTCTTGGTCACATCCCCTTTGCCGTCGGCGCGGATCGCCATCAAGGCCCGCTTGGGCCAGCCCGCCGTCGCAAACATCACGTCGCCGCTGACCACCGGCGTCGCGCCGCAGAACGTGGAGGGTCCCTCGCACTCCCACAGCAGCGCGCCGTTCTCAGGATCGTAGCCGCGCGTGCTCTCGCCGCCGATCAGCAGCAGTTGGTCGCGGCCCGCCACCCGCGCCACCAGCGGCGTGGCGTAGCTCTCCTTGACCGTGCGCAAGGTCGTGCGCCACACCACCTCGCCGGTCGCCCGGTGCAGCGCCACCATGCGGCAGCCGAGCCCGCCTTCGATCGGCATGATCACCGCGGACTTGTAGAAAACCGGCGACGCCGAATATCCCTGGATCGATTTGTAGGGCGCGGCCACCTTGTTCCAAAGCACCTTGCCGTCCAGACTCACCGCAACCAGCCCCTCCGCCTGATCGGTCTGATACGGCACGAAGATGCGCTCGCCGTCGCAGGCGGGCGTCGCGGAGGCCAGAGAATTGTCGGCGTGCAGCTTCGCGACCGGACCCTTGTAGACCTCGGTCTGCCACAGCGTCTTGCCAGTGGCGCGCTCCAGACAGAAGAGCCACACGGCCCCTTGCGCCAGATCACCTGACGTCATGTAGATCCGATCGCCCACGATACACGGCGACGAGTGCCCAAGCCCCGGCACCCGCACCTGCCACAGAATGTTGGTTCCCGCGCCCCACGTCAGCGGCGGCTTCTGCCCGGCAGGCGCGATGTTGTCGCACGTCGGCCCGCGCCACCACGGCCAGTCCTTGGCATCCGCCTTGGCCGCCGGCAGCGTGTCCCACCCGGCCTTCGGCGCGACATCGGGAAACCCGCCGTCTTCAGCCCTCACCGCACACGCGATTAACATCGCCATCGCCAACAATCCTGCCTGTGCTCTCATGCTCTGTCTGTCCTGTCCTGTTTGTACACGTTCTCGTCGATAACTTGGCCATTTTGTCGCACTTAAGCCATGCTGAAAACGGTAGGGCGGTTTCGCCGAAACCGCCGCGGTCGGCTCGGCGAGCCGTCCCTACCGGAGGTAACTTCGACATTCGGCGTTCTAGTTACTGCCCTCGTTCATTCCCGCCCCGTGGGCGGCGGGCTTAAGCGCCATCTCACATCCGCTTGTTCATCTCCGCGATCTTGGCAAGGATCGAGGCTTCCTCTTCGTGATACATTTCCCGAATCATCGGATCCGAGAAATGATAGACGCGGTCTTCGAACGACGTCGTCTCCAGCCGCGAGAAGAGGCGCTGCTCGGCCTGCTCGATGTCCTTGCCGTAGATGTGGAACGAGTCGGCCTGCCAGTTCATGCGCCCGAGCTTGACCGTCTTGCCGGTGCGCCGCGCGATCTCGTCGGCGATGACCTCTTTGTTGAACATGACGAAGCCGAACATGTTCATGAAATTCACGCCCCAGGCGTCGTTGCTGCGGAAGCGGACGTTCACGTTCAGCCACTGCACGCCCTGCTCGTCTTCGAGGATGCGGTACCAGATGGACTGCAGGCAGGGCGGATCGTAGCAGGTCAGATCAAGGCTGGGCATCCAGGTGATCATCTGGGCCTGCCGCGTGAACGGCTGGGCGCAGAGTTTGCCGATGACGTATTCGACCTGGTCCACCTGAAAGGGTCCGGTGAAAACGGCCTTGCCCTCGCGGTTCTCTTTCCACTGCCCGTAATTCTGCAGCCGCCCGTGGTAGGTGTACTCCCAGCGCGTGTCGGCGGGATCGTTGACGGCCTTGACCCAACTGTCCTTCCGCCCTTCCAGCTCATAGACGTATTCGCGCAGGTCCGCGATCCCGCCGGGGAAGGCCTTGTGGATCATGGGGTCCGCCAGCGGCTCCTCGACCGTCATGTTCATGGTCGCGTCGATGCTGAGCGGATCGCCCGGCTTGTCGTACTGGGTGCCCAGGCGGACGCCGTCGCGATGAAGGGCGATCAGCGCCTTCTCAAAGGTTTCGGCGAGCGAACGCCCGTGGACTGTCAGCACAGGAATATTGAGCATGCGAGACACCTTTCATTTCAGGACACACCACTTAAGCCATACGCAGTAGAATACAAGAATCCGGCTGGCCATGAAAGCCGGACCTGCCGACTTTTTTTGTGCGCCCGGCGAGAAGGCCGGCGAGATCGACGCCGCGATGCTGAACTCCCGGGATGCGATCCTGGACGCCGCCGAAGTCAAGAAGTGGCGCGGCAATTCGCCGTCCCTTGTTTGGCGCTTGCAATCGAATGCCTTTAACGTACAATTGTACGTATGAAATTGGTGGCGGATACAAACACGTTTCTGGCGGTGGCGTTGAATGAGAGGGCAAAAGACGGCCTCATTCAGGTGACTACAGGATATGACCTGATCGCTCCGGACGTGTTGCCGTTCGAAATTGGCAATGCGCTGTCAGCCCTGTTAAAGAAAGGCGTCTTGCGGGCGGCGGAGATGCCGCTTGCTTGGGATGCGGCGCAGACGATTCCTGTCGAACTATGTCCGGTCGACATCCGTGCGTCATTGGGGCTTGCAGCACGGTTCGGCATTTATGCGTATGACGCGTATTTTCTCGAGTGCGCTCTGAGCCGGAGGTTGCCGCTACTCACTCTTGACCGATGTATGGCGCGTGTCGCACGGGAATTAAGCATCGATGTATTGGAGGTTCACACATGAAAAAATTTACCTATTCGCAGGCGCGGCAACAGCTTTCGACCGTCCTAGATACGGCCAGAAAAGAAGAGGTCGTGATTACACGGCGCGGGGGCGACTCATTCCGCCTTTCATACAAGAAAGCGGCTAAGTCTCCATTCGATGTTCCCGGGGTCAAAACGGGTGTTTCCACGCAAGATATTTTGAATGCGGTTCGGGAGTCACGCGAGAAATAATGTGAATCACAGCCAAGACACGTTAGGAATGGATATGGTTACGACCTGTGTGAAGAGCTTGCTTTTCGGTTCCCTGTTGATCGTCGGCGCGGCGCGGACAGCCGCCGCGGCGGAGGCGGACTATTATCAGACCCGCGGCGGCATTCCCAACAGCCAATACTATTTCAAGAATGACACGGTCGGGAATCAATACCTGTTCTTCATCGGCAACTCCGTTCTGGCCGGAACCGGTCTGAAAGACCAGAACCTGCGCTATTCCTCCCAGATGGTCAAGGGCTTCAAAAAGCACTTCCCGTCGGCGAGCGTGATCGAGACCCGGCACTCGCAGCCGGGCGGCAGTTGGTTCGGGCTGTACCGCTGCAGCCGGGGCCAGCCCGTCTTCGGCGAGGTGATCTGCAGCGGGCATCTGGCGATCCTCGATTTCGCCGCCGACGACCGCAACACCGGCATCGGACAGGTCAGGACGTCGCTGGAGGGGCTGATCCGCCAGGTCACCCTCTACCGCGCCACGCACAGCCGCATCCTCGTCTACACCCTGACCCCCGAGATGCTTCAGGCCTATAAGGCGGGCCGGACGCCCGAGTACATCAAGGTCAGCGAACAGCTCGCCGAGCATTACGGCATCCCCAGCTTGAACCTGGCCAAATACGCGGCGGAAAAGATCATCGCCGGGGAAATCTCCTTTGAAGCGTTCTCCGCCGACGGCATCAACCCGACCGACGCAGGCGCAACCATCTACGCGGATGCGGTCGCGGCCTTCGTCGACGCGCTGATGGCCGCCTCGCCCGTGCCGGAAAAGACCACGCCGTACGTCTTGCCCGCGCCCCTGTTTCCGGAAACGGACGACAACGGGCGGATCGTCGCCTACGAGGATCCGCAGGTCAGGCGCTCCGGCACCTGGAAGCCGGGGCAGGCCAGCCCGATCGAGCCGTTCCGCCATCTGCTGGTCTCCGATCAGGCGGGCGCGACGCTGACGCTGAAATTCAAAGGCTCGGAGATCGGCATCGTCGACGTCGTGGACAAGGACAGCGCCGACTACGAATACGCCGTCGACGGGGCCGCGCCGAGAAAACTCCCGGTGCCGAAAGACCTCGCCGGAGCGACCCTGCGGCCGGTCTCACTGACCAAGGGGCTGGACCGGAAGGCCGAGCATGAGCTCGTCCTGAAGGTCGCCTCGGCCGGAGCCGCGCGCGTGGGCGGCTTCCTGCTCAACGGCACGGTCGCGGACGCCTTCGCCGAGCTGAGCGCCTTGCAGCGGATCGATGCGATCTACGCCGCGATGGACCCGATCGTCTACCGTCCTCCGGCCGACCGGTTCGCGAACATCCCCAAGACCGTGGGCAAACTGCGCGACGGCGGCGAACTGCGCATGGTGCTCTTGGGCGACAGCATCATGGGCAACACCTCCGGCTCGTCGTTCGAGCTGCTGCTCATGCGGGACTATCCGAAATGCCAGGTCGTCAAGATCGCCTCGCTGCGGAGTTCGACCGGCTGCACGTACTACCGGGAAGAGAACCGCGTCCAGGACTACGTGCTGAAGCACAGCCCGGATCTGCTGGTCATCGGCGGCATCTCCAACCAAGGGGACGCCGAGGCGGTCCGGTCGGTGATCCGGCAGGTCCGCGCCCAGAAACCGGACACGGAGGTCCTGCTGCTGACGCCCGTCTTCGGTTCGACGCGCGACGAGCACATCAGAACCTTCACGCGCGAGATCGATACGACGACCGGCAATTTCCGCTTCAACATGCAGAAGGTCGCGGCGGAAGAGAAGTGCGCCTTCTTCGACATGACCAGCCCTTGGTGGACGTATATTCAGGACAGCGGCAAGACCTACGGCTGGTTCATGGGCGACGCCGTCCACGCCAATGACCGCGGCTGCCAGATCATCGGCCGCCTGCTGGAATTTTGGTTTACGATTGACGGTAAATAGAGTGGCTGTGTTCCAAGAACGGATTGAGGAGGAAAAAGGATGAAACAGCAAGCAGTGGCAGTCGGCAAAGGGTTGGTCTTCGTTGCAACCCTGATGAGCACGTTCGGTCTCGCGACTGCGGCACCCGCGCCTCTTGTGCTCTGGTACCGCGCGCCCGCCGCCGAACAGGCGTGGTCGGGTCAGGCCCTGCCCCTCGGCAACGGCCGCCTCGGCTGCATGCTCTTCGGCGGGGCTTTCAGCGAGCACCTCCAGTTCAACGTGGACTCGCTCTGGACCGGCGACGAGAACCCCTCCGGCGAGTACGATTCCATGGGCGAGTACCAGAACTTCGGCGACCTGCGGATCGACATGGACGCATCCGCCCCCGACCGGACCGAGATCCTCGCCGCCAGCGACCACACGCCCTATTACGCCGCGGAGGGTATCACCTATTCGACCGACGGCAACAAAGAGACCAAGTGGTGCGTGGAGCCCCGCGGCACCCCCGTAGTCTGGGAGGCCCGCCTGCCGCAACCCGCCGCCGTTGCCGCCTACACGCTCACCTCCGCAACCGAGGACCGTCCGGACCGCGACCCCAAGACGTGGGAGCTGTCCGGTTCGAACGACGGCACAAGCTGGACACCTCTCGACCGCCGCGAGGATCAGCCCGCCTTCGAAAAGCGCGGCGAGCTGAAAACCTACTCGGTGTCGGCTCCGAAGCCCTTCCGCCGTTATCGTCTCGCCTTCCTCGCCAACCAAGGGGATTCGCATTTCCAACTGGCGGAGATCGGGCTGGCCGGCGTCGACCTGAACAAGACCCCGCCGACGCCCGCGAACTACTGCCGCTCGCTGGACCTTGCCACCGGCCTGCACACCGTCACCTTCACCGCGGGCGGAGTCACGTTCCGGCGCGAGACCTTCGCCAGCGCGCCCGACCAGGTGATCGTGATGCGCCTCACAGCCGACAAGCCCGGGGCCTTCACCGGATCCGTCAAACTCGGAGGCGCGCACCAGGAAACAACCCGCGCCGACGCGACCGACCTGACCTTTGACGGCAGCTTCAAAAACAGCCTCGATTACGCGGCACGCGTGCGTGTGGCGGCCGAAGGCGGCAAGGCCTCAAGCAAGAACGGCGTCTGCCGTTTCGAGAAGTGCGACGCGCTGACGCTGACCCTCGCGGCTGCCACCAGCTACCTGCCCGACCCCGCCCGCAACTGGAAGGGCGCTCCGTCCGCACCGCTCGTCAGCGAGCAGCTCAAACGCGCCGGCGCCACGCCCTACGCCAAGCTGCGCGAAGCGCAGCTCGCCGACATCGCCGCATTCATGGGACGGGTGGCGCTGAACCTCGGCGCGACCGCCCCGGCCCAGCGCGACCTGCCCACCGACGAACGCCTCGCGGCCTACGCCAAAGACACGCCCGACCCCGAACTCGAAGCCCTGCTCTTCCACTACGGCCGCTACCTGCTGCAAGGCTGCTCGCGTCCCGGCACCCTGCCCGCCAACCTGCAGGGGCTCTGGAACGACAGCAACAACCCGCCGTGGCACAGCGACTACCACTCCAACATCAATATCCAGATGAACTACTGGCCCGCCGAGCCCGCCAACCTCGCCGACTGCCACACGGCCTTCATCGACCTCATCCGCAGCCAGCTCCCGGTCTGGCGCAAAGCCACGCAGGCGGAGAAGGAGTTCCGCACCGCCGGCGGCGCACCCGCGCGCGGCTGGGCCGTGCGCACCTCGCACAACATCTTCGGCGGACTCGGCTGGAAATGGGACAAGACCGCCAACGCCTGGTACTGCCAGCACCTTTGGGAGCACTACGCCTTCACCGGCGACAAAACGTATCTGAAGCAGACCGCCTACCCGATCATGAAGGAGGTCTGCGATTTCTGGCAGGACCAGCTCAAAGCGTTGCCCGATGGACGGCTGGTCGTCCCGAACTGCTGGTCGCCCGAACACGGCCCGGACGAGGACGGCGTGAGCTACAGCCAGGAGATCGTCTGGGACCTTTTCAACAACACCGTGACCGCGGCCGACGCGCTGGGCTCGGACAAACCGTACCGCGACGCGCTCGCCGCGCTGCGCGACCGGCTGGTCACCCCGAAGATCGGCAAGTGGGGCCAGCTACAGGAGTGGATGACAGACCGCGACGACCCCAAAGACCAGCACCGCCACACCTCGCACCTCTTCGCGGTCTATCCGGGACATCAGATCAGCCTGGGCGCGACGCCCGAGCTGGCCAGGGCCGCCGCCGTCTCGCTCGCCGCGCGCGGCGAAGCGGGCGACAGCCGCCGCAGTTGGACGTGGCCCTGGCGCTGCGCGCTGTGGGCGCGGCTGGGCGAGCCCGAAAACGCCCACCGCATGGTGCGCAGCCTGCTCACTTACAACACGCTGCCTAACCTCTTCGCCAACCACCCGCCCTTCCAGATGGACGGCAACTTCGGCATCACCGCCGCCGTCTGCGAGATGCTGGTGCAATCGCATTCGGGCGAGCTCGTGCTGCTCCCCGCCCTGCCGCAGGCGTGGCCGGACGGCGCGGCCAAAGGCCTGCGCGCACGCGGCGGCTTCGAGGTCGATCTCGCGTGGCAGCAGGGCAAGCTGACCCGCACGGTCATCCGCTCCTCCATCGGCGGCCCCTGCACCGTCCGCCTCGGAGCGAAGACCGTGACCCTCGCGACAAAAGCCGGAAAAGCCTATGCGCTCGATGATGCTTTGAAAGAGCAGTAAGTGACGAGTTTGGCAGCAACCGTTTGTGGCGCCGTGAGGCGCTTCTCCGGCACTGCCAAGAATTCCCTGACGGGAACACTACAAACGAATACGCGATGACGCGAGCAACATGCCCGGCGTTCCATTGACAGCAATATGGGAATATGGGAATATGGCTTCGTTATGAAAACCACAATTGAACTGCCCGACGCGCTTTACCGGCGGGTGAAGTCGAAAAGCTCACTCGACGGGCAGCCCATACGCGCCGTCACCCAGCGTCTTTATGAACTGTGGCTGGACGGAAGCGTATCCCTGGAATATCCCGACGCGCCAACAGCGGGAGAAAAACGCGCCTGGGCGGATAACTGGGTGCGAGAGACCGCAGCGCTGGCCGAGAAAATCAGCAAGGCGGCGGTCGACAAGCGGACGTGCCGAACCCTTCTTCAGGCGGACCGCCGATGAAACTGACCCTCGATGCGAACATCTGGGTGGGCGCGTTAGACGAGCATGATCCGGCCTCGAAAACCTGCCGCGCGTGCCTTCTGCGGGCGGCTGATAAATCGGCCCGCCTGTTTTCGCCGCTGCTGCTGCCTGTCGAGGTGGCCGCCACCATCGGCCGCAAGACGCGCAACGCGCGGCAGGGGCGTCTGGCCGCCGAGTGGGTGCGCGGTTTCAACGGGCATGCCTGGCAACCGCTTTCGGAGGAGTGTGCGGAAACGGCGGAGCGTTTCGCGGCGACGTTTTTCCTGCGCGGCGCGGATGCGGTTTACGTGGCGGTCGCCCACCTGTCGGATGCGGTTCTGCTGACCTACGACACCGAGGTGATCGAGCGCGCGTCCAAGGTGGTCCGCGTCATGACTCCCGACGTGTGGCTGCGCAAACGGGTGTTGAGCTGACTTAAACATCAGGAGGTTGTGAAATGAGTCTGACTCTCTTTGGCGAGCACCCTTTGGCGACCGATGCCGAGGGAAAACTCAAAAGCCGCATCGGGACGCTCTTCGTCGATGCCCGCGTTCTGGTGACGCTCCCCCGCATGACCCATGCGATGCAGCGGCTTTATTACACCGGCCTGCTCGACAGCCAGCGGTGCAGCCAAGGGGTGCCCCCGCTCTCAGATCAGGACAAGGAGATGGTCTGGGAGTCCGCCGTTGACCTCATCATGGACGGGCGCAACATCCTGATCCGTCCGGAGCCCGACAAGATGGGGCTGGCCTTTCAGGGCGACGACCTCTTGCTGGAGAAGACCACCAAGCCTCACATCCGTTTTCTCAACGCGCGGAACGCCAAAGTCCAGCAAGCCATCCGCGAGCGCGGCGAGTACTGGCGCATCAGCCCTGAGCCGCAAGAGACCCCCGAAATCATTGCGACGATTGAAAAAGCGAAGCTCGCACTCGGGGGTCTGGCGCTCTACTATTACAATTTCGTTACCGGCACGCGCTACTTGACGGTCCAGGCGCTGGACTCGCTGAGTACGCTGGGCGAGCCGTTCCTGCGCCAGCATTTGATAGAAATCAGGGATTACTCGGCGCAGCGGAACCGGATCGGCCACCGCGAGGTGGCGTTCTTCGCGTCGGACGGCACGTTCGGCTACAAGGCTTTTGAGGGGCGCGATATCGTACACGCGCCTGTGGATCAGCTCCGCGCCTGGCATGCGGAACTGGTCGACTGTTTTAAAAAAGCCGTGCCCCACGTCTTTCATAAGGATTTGCCTCATGTCCAGCTCTGGCGCAACCGCATGTTCGCCTGCCTGATCGACGAGGCCAACGACACGCTGGCGGAGACGGTGGTGAGCGGTCTCACGCCCGAGTTTTTCCATAAGATCCGTTGGCTGCAGGGCGGACGCATTGAGAACGGCGAGTTGGTTTTCGATTCCGCTTTCGGCGAAGCCGGCGAAAAGTCTCCGGAGGCCTCTACCGTCGCCCTCAACGACCAGCGGATCAGGGGCTTCATCTGCAACTACATCCGCGAATTCGGAACCCTCCAATACGTCAACATCGGCGGACTCCTGCCTGACCTCCGGCTTCTCCCGCCGGTCGGGGGCCACCGCGCCTACCTGTCCGAAGTCAAACACCGCGGCGTGGAGAAGCCCGTGTTGCGGATCATCCGTATCCAGCGGTGGGGAATCCGCGAGCATCTCGACGCGGGCAAAGACCTGCTCTGGGCGATCATGGAGGCCCAAGACTACACGGACTACACCCTCGACCGCCGGCTGGGCTGCTGGGAACTGGGCATGCTGCTGCCGGGCCGCATCGACACCCGCACCGTGACGGAAACCTACATGGGCGCCAATCCGGCGTACCACGGCACGCGCATTTGGACGACATACTACGAGCGGGATTTCATCAACGGCCTGGCGACCGACAAGATCCCGGACGTCCGCCTCAGAGACGACGCGTTCGCCCTAGGGTTCGCGCGTCTGCTCGGCCAGGCGGCCGCGCCCAACCTGGTCGTCGGGCGCACGACCCAGGAGGGTGAGGTGACGTTCGACCGAGGCGACGAGATGCTCCTGATGGACGAGGTCGGCCACCCGCAGCGGATCGTTGTGGCCGACCATGCGGGCACCTTCGTCGATTACGAGAAAAAGCTGGAGGCCTTCGCCGCGGCATACGCTCGGCCCGTCATCTCGCGCGCCCGCTTCGTCGCGAATCCCCAGTCGTTTGCCGACACCTATGTGAACGCCCTGGCCGACCGCCTGCGCGGCATGCAGTCGGAGTACCGCCAGAACCGCCGCGCGTTCGACACGCTGTTCAAGCACAGCAAGCAGGGCGAAAAGACCTTCTCCTACCGCTGGGCTAAAGTGTTGGCGCGGATGGAAAACACGGATGCGGCCGCATTGGCCCGACTCATCCGCGCCTGCATCGACGCCGAGTTCGCGGCCCACCCGGTTTCCCATAAAGGCAAGCCCGCGCCCATGCAGCCGTTGTGACACGCCATGAATACCCAGACGACACGTTTCCATCCCTCGGACGCGGCGATGGTGGCGGCCGCGCGCGGCCTGGCGCGCGACCTGACCCGCGCCGGAGCCTCGGCACTCTTCGCGGGCGGCTGCGTTCGCGACGCATTGCTGGGACGCGCCATCAAAGACATCGATATCGCGACCTCGGCCACGCCGGACCAGGTCGAAGCGCTCTTCCCAAGACAGACCGTGGCGGTGGGCAAGGCGTTCGGCGTGGTGCTGGTCCGGCGCGACGGCTTCCAGTTCGATGTCGCGACCTTCCGCACCGACGGCGCGTATGCCGACGGACGGCACCCCGAGCGCGTGACCTTCGCCACCGCCGAGGGCGACGCGCAGCGCCGGGACTTCACGGTGAATGGCCTTTTCTGCCAGCCCGAAAGCGGCGAAGTGATCGACTATGTGGGCGGCTTGGCCGACCTCGGCGCACGGGTGATCCGGGCCATCGGCGAGCCCGAGGCGCGTTTCCGCGAGGACCATCTGCGGCTGTTGCGGGCCGTGCGCTTCGCCTCCGTATTGGATTTTGAAATCGAGCCGGCAACCTGCGCCGCGGTGAAGCGTCATGCGGACTGGATCGGCAGTGTGAGCGCGGAGCGGATCGCGACCGAGTTCATCCGGCTGCTGTGCGAGTCGCCGCGGCCGTCCGCCGGGCTGGCGCTTCTGCGCGAAACCGGCCTGCTGGCGCACTTCCTCCCCGAGGTCGCGGCGCTGGCCGGGACGGCGCAGCCGCCGCAGTTCCACCCCGAGGGCGACGTCTGGACACACACGTGTCTGATGCTGGACGAGCTGGCAACGCCGCGCGACCCGGTGCTGGCGCTGGCGGTGCTGCTGCACGACATCGGCAAACCCGTGACCTCCTGCGAAACGGTCGAGCCCGATTCGGGCGCCACGCGCATCCGCTTCCCCTGTCACGCGGCGGTCGGCGCGGAGCTGGCGGAATCGCTCCTGCTGCGGTTGCGGCAGCCCTCGGCGCGGATCGCGGAGGTGAAGGCGCTGGTGCTGGGCCACATGCACTTCGTGGAGGCAAAAAAAATGCGGCCCGCTAAGCTTCGCCGTTTTTTGGGCATGCCGCACTTCCCCCGGATGATGGAGCTGATGCGTCTGGACATCCTCCACAGCAACAACGATTTCTCGACCTGGCGTTTTCTTAAAGAGGCCCACGAGTCGTTCACGTCCGAACCCGTGTTGCCCGAGCCGCTCGTGCGCGGCCGCGACCTGCTGGCTTGGGGCGTGCGGCCCGGACCGGACATGGGCACCTTGCTGAATGAACTTTACGACGCGCAACTGGAGGGACGGTTTTCGTGCATCGCTGAGGCTCGAGACCTTTTCCTCAACTCAGGGGAGCCCGGCCTGTAGCGTAAAGTTATGTATTCGTTTCGCAGTGACGCTACTATGGAAGTTTGATATTTTTAATCTACTTATTATTCCGAGTCTGTTGCTGACGGCGTGGCGTCTGCCTAAGACTTTTTTCAAGGGGAGTACGTGCAAAGAAGGCGCTGGTCGACGTCACCGCCGACCACGTGGACGGCACCATGTCCGCGCTGACCCGCGAGGAGAAACTGACCTGGCTCAAATCCGTCGGACGGTCCAGCCGCGAGTGCCGCGTCCTGTGCAACGTGCGCTGCCTCTCCGAAGGCGTGGACGTGCCCTCCCTCGACGCCGTGCTCTTCCTCTCGCCCCGCAACTCGCAGGTCGACGTGGTCCAGTCGGTCGGCCGCGTCATGCGCACCTCGCACGGCAAGAAATACGGCTACATCATCATCCCCGTGCTGATCCCTTCCGGCACCGCCCCCGAAGACGCGCTGGACGACAACGACCGCTTCCGCGTGGTCTGGACCGTCCTGAACGCGCTCCGCGCCCACGACGACCGCTTCGACGCGCTCATCAACAAGATCAACCTCAGCAAGCGCCTGCCCGACCAGGTCACGGTCATCGACAGCAAAGGCGGCTCCTCCGCCGGCCAGACCTGGGACGACGAAGACCGCACCCGCTTCGAGGCCGAAGTCCAGAAGAAGAACTTCGCCGACCTCGGCGCCCTCTGCCACGTCATCTTCGCCAAGATGGTCGAGAAGGTCGGCAACAAGCGCTATTGGGAACAGTGGGCGCGGGACGTCGCCAAGATCGCCGAGCGCCACATCGAGCAGATCACCGCCTTCATCGCGCAGGGCGGCCCGCAAAAGAAGGCCTTCGACACCTTCCTCAAGGGCCTGCTCCAGAACATCAACCCGTCCATCACCCAGGACGACGCCATCCAGATGCTGGCCCAGCATCTCATCACCAAGCCCGTCTTCGACGCCCTTTTCGAATACTACAAGTTCGTCGAGAACAACCCCGTCTCGAAAGCCATGCAGGGCATGCTGGACAAGCTCTCCGCCCTTACGCTGGAAAAAGACCGCGTCATCCTGCACGAGTTCTACGAATCCGTCAAAATGCGCACCAAGGGCATCGACAACGGCGAAGCCAAGCAGAAGACCATCGTCGAGCTGTACGACAAGTTCTTCAAGACCGCCTTCCCCAAGGTCGTCGAAAAACTCGGCATCGTATACACGCCCGTCGAGGTCGTGGACTTCATGCTCCACTCTGTGGCCGACGTGCTCAAGAGCGAATTCAACCGCGACCTCTCGGACGAAAACATCCACATCCTCGACCCGTTCACCGGCACCGGCACCTTCATGACCCGCCTGCTGCAGTCCGGTCTCATCAGCAGCAAGGCCCTCGAACGCAAATACGCCAAGGAGCTGCACGCCAACGAAATCGTGCTCCTGGCCTATTACATCGCCTCCATCAACATCGAGAACGCCTATCACGAGCGCACGCCTGACAAGCCCGACCAGCCGTTCGAGGGCGTCTGCCTGACCGACACCTTCCAGCTCGGCGAGGGCGAAGGCACCCTTGATCTCAACGACGGCTTCGTGGACAACTCCAAGCGCGTCCGCGCCCAGCGCAAGGCCCCGTTGCGCATCATCATCGGCAACCCGCCGTATTCCGTCGGACAGAAGTCCGCCAACGACAATGCCCAGAACCAGAGCTACCCGAATCTCGAAAAGCGTATCGAGGACACCTACGTCGCCGCCAGCGACGCCACGCTCGTCCGTTCTCTTTACGACTCCTATATCAAGGCTTTCCGCTGGGCATCTGACCGCCTCGACCCCGAGAACGGCGGCATCGTGGCCTTCGTCTCCAACGGCGCGTGGCTCGACGGCAACGCCATGGCAGGTTTCCGCAAGACCATCCAGAAGGAATTTTCCGCCATCTACGTCTTCAACCTGCGCGGGAACTGCCGCACGAGCGGCGAGCTTCGCCAACGCGAAGGCGGCGGCATCTTCGGGCTCGGCAGCCGTACGCCGATCGCCGTCACGATCCTGGTGAAGAAAAACACTGGGCGTACTGGGAACACTGGGACTACTGGTGGCGGAGGTAAGCCATGCGCGGACTGCTTGCCCCCCGCGGGGATTTCAAAAGGCTGCTGACCTATCAGAAGGCGGAGATCATCTATGACCTGACCTTCTATTTCGCGCATGCGCACCTAAACAAAGGCGACCGTACGGTTGATCAGATGGTGCAGGCTGCGCGCAGCGGCAAACAGAATATCGCTGAGGCCAGCGCGGCCGCCGTGACCTCTGCGGAGACGGAGATCAAGCTGACGAATGTCGCCAAAGCCAACCTGGTTGAACTGCGCATCGATTACGAGGATTATTTGCGCGTCCGAGGGCTGCGGCTTTGGGACAAGGACTCGCGCGAAGCCTGCTATCTGCGCGACAAATCCCGCGACGCCTCCGTGCCGCCGACCTGGTATCTGGACATCGCCAAGACACGCCCGACCGAGACCACGGCCAACATGTGCCTCTGCCTGCTGCATCAGGCAGATTACCTGCTCCAGCGCCAACTGGAAGCGCTGGAGACGAAATTCCTGGCGCAGGGCGGCTTTAGGGAGCGCCTGTTTGCGGCGCGTCAGCAGACCAGAAACAAAGTTACCCTGTCCAGCCCTCCCATATCACCCAGTCCTCCCAGCCGGAAGCCCACCCCATGAACGACAACGCCACCCTCTACTACCACGACATCGGCGACTACCTGACGCGCGAGCAGAAGCTCGCCCGCATCAAGGAATTCGGCTCCGTCGGCGCCATGCTCAAGGCAGGCGCTTTCACCATCCTCCAGCCCAACAAGCACGGCGACTGGATCAACCACCGCGACGAAGGCTACGCAGAACTCATCCCGCTCGCGCCGGAAGAGAAATTCACGTCGGATGCCCGCAGCTTCTTCACGCCATCGAGTGGATCATGGAGCGCTACGCCGTCACCACCCACAAAGAGAGCGGCATCGTCAACGACCCCAACCTCTGGTGCGACGAGCACAACCAGCCGCGCTACATCATCGACCTGCTCAAGCGCATCGTCACGCTCAGCATCGAAACCATGAAGATCGTGAAGGCGCTGCCGAAGCTTGGGCTGTGACAGATCAGAGGGGTACAAATCGAGCAGCAGCGGCAAGCATCAATGCCTTGATTTTCTGAACCGCTTTTTCGGGCGGCCACCCCACAACGACGGCGTGACTCGGATTTTCCGGAAGCGGGTCGGCTTCGACGCGCAAATTCTGGCCGATCACGTCAGACGCGATAAAATCTGCTCGGCCGTGAAGTTGCATGACTCTCCTCACAGTCACCGTTACCGCTGCTGCCACCGCCTTACCTTCTTCCCACAACTCCGTATCGGGACGAGCCTGATGACGCGAAACCGACAGATCCTTGTGCGGATGGGGTATGAAAGCCTCGGGACGAAGAGTCTGATCGTTTCGCACCCAGTCTTTTCTGAGTACAAACCGTGCCAAGACCTCATCGTCACCTACAGGCTGGACGGCAACGGCACTCATGAATAAACGCTGTCGATGGCGTTAAGGATGGTGGCTGGCATCGAACCGTTGAACAGCTCCGAACCATAAACATTGCTGGCACCATTCAAGGCCGCATAGTGAAACGTACCGTCAGGGGCTACACTGACCGAACAGGTCTTTCGAGGGGACTTGTACCATTCGAAGGTGAGCTGGCCATCCGGCTCAACCCCAACCGTAGGCTTATGAAATCCCCACGGCAGCGACTTGGACAGGGCGATGCCGAGGCGGACAGATTCACCCGAGACAGGCAACGCGTCATAACCGTCCCAACCGGCGTTACAACACTCCTGCTCGACGTGAATAATGCTGGTCAGCAAGTCCTGCGATGTTCCGCCCCAGGCGCAGGATTGCTGCAAGCGTGTCCGCTCCTCTTCCATTTGCTTCTTGATCATGAATGCGCTTTCGCTCACCCCCGCCGACATGGAGGGATGCGCCAAGGTCACAATTCCTACGATGGTCCTAATCATTTGAAAGCCTCCAAGGTTTTGGCAGTAACCGTGCCAAAGAAGACCTTGTTCTTTATCCATCGCATGTCGGTCAAAAGCTCCACCAGTGTCTCGTCCCCAACCATTTCGTTGGGCGTCAAAAACGCGTCGATGTCAATAACAATGGCCGGTCCGGGCTCACCTTTAACGGGCGGAAGGATGGTCTTTACTACAGTGACTCCATAAGGCGTGTCGGGCAGAGCGAAGGATTCATGATGCATAAACCCCTGATAAGGAATATCAAACCCTTTCGGCGCTTGCGGTGCCGTCGCCAAGTAATCTTCTATTTGGAAAGTCCCGATCGGTATGGTGACGCGGTTAATCATGCGCAGGCCAATGCGGATGACCAAATCCGGTTGGGCAACACGCTTAAATACATTCCACGCAGCCAAGCCTTCCTTGACAAAACAATCCCAGGAGAGGTAAGGCTTGAGTCTGCTGAAAACGAAACCGTCTTTGTTGAACAGAATGACTTGTTTGCCGTCTGCAGACGTGTAGCGCAGACCTTTCCAATCGGTTTTGGCCTTAGATTTCTGGGCGCCGTCTTTTCCAAAGGTAAACTCGTTGGTACACTCGAACAACTCATTCGAGAACGCGTAACCGCTTAACTCACCATCCAGACGCGCACGCAACTCGGCTGGCACAATCGGTTGCGTCGGTCGGCTCTGAATGTGCAAAACAGCTTCCACAAGCGGCGACTTTGGAAGTTGCGCGAAATTTTCCGCTCTGTTTATGCATGGCTGACTGATCTGTTCCATCCCCTTCACCCTTACTCTTTCAGCCAAAATAGAATATCCCATTACGCGGCCGCGTTCAACGGGAAATAATTGCTATAATGCACAACGGGACAGGTAATAGGCTTCTCGAATTATAGTCAACCGCTGATTCCTTCCGCGGCGCATCGCCGTTCTGTTGAGCAAGATTACGAGTCACCGACCTCATCAGAACGGCCATGCGCCCCCCGACACCCCGACACAAGTGACTTGCCCGCTTGACGAAGGCGGAAAATGTGTTTACGCTCTATCACCATGCACCTGATTCTCGGGTTTGTTGATGGCGATGTCTAAATGCGTTCACACGGGTTATTTCCCGCTGAACAGCTTTGATTGATCACCCCTCACTTATCCCCTCAGCGGGTGGGCTATAACTTGAACAAGGGAAAGGAAAAGGCCGACTATGTCCACGATCAAGATTGACAGAGGCTTCACTCAGAAGATCCAACACAAGGACCTGCGCCATCCGCCGACTTCCCATCCGCCACCCCCTCCCAAAAGACCCAAAAACGGGCTGAAATGGGTGATTCCCGCCGCCATCGGTGTGGGTTTGCTGGTCGTTATCGGCATCGGAATCGGTGTTTCCGGAGGCTCGAAGAAACCGGCACCTCCTCCCGCCTCTTCCCGGCAAACCAACGTCGAACAACCGCCCGCCTCGAAGGCGCCTGTGCCGAAGGCGCCTGTGTCCGTTGAACCGAAACAGGAACAGACCACAGGCCAGAACCCGGAACCGCAGCCAACACCGCAACCCACGCAAAACCAGCAGCAACAGACGGCCCTCCCGCGAGAGGTTCCTGTGGGCAGTCCCCACGGCCTGCTCTGCGAGTATTATGAGGGCATCCCCGAACAACCGATCAGGGCACTCCTTTCGGCCCCCACTTTTCCTGGACAGCCCAGCCGGACCGTCCAGATCAGACGCTTTGAGCTGTCGGATAATATTGGCGACCATTACGGCGCGCGCGTGCGGGGTTATCTTGTGCCGTCTCAATCGGGCAAATACCGATTCGCGGTCTGTGTCGACGACACCGCCGAGTTCTGGCTGAGCACGGACGACACGCCCGCCAACCTGCGTAAGCTGATCACCGTCGACAACTTTGTCGAAAGCTGGGACTACCGCGCCGACCTGCTGTCCGAAGCCTGTGATCTGGTCGCCGGGAAGCGGTACTATCTGGAGGCCCTGATGAAAGAAGGCGAAGGGTTCGATTATTTGCGGGTGGGCTGGACGCTGCCCGGTTCGGATCAGCCGGTTATCATCGACGAGCCTTTCCTCCAGCCTTGGCAGGAGACCCAGACAGCGGTTCAGGCGGCAGTAACAACCGGACAACCGGCGACAGCGGGCACACAGGTGGCGACACCGGATACGGCTGAGCAGGGAAAACCCAAAGACGGGCTCTCGTCGGCACTGGCTCCGGCAAGGGCGGCTGTGGAAGAGCAGATGCGCCTCAACGGCGTGGCTTACCGTTTCGCCGAAGCCTCCCAGATCCTGAAAGCCAAAAGGACCAACTGGCAAGACCCCGAGGCGAAGGACATCATCGACACGGCGATCCTGCGCTTCGAGACGCTGGCCAGACTTCGGGTATTTGTGCAGGAGGAACTCGCACGTGCGCCGCTCCGCGGTGTCTGGGTCGCCTTCGGCGGACAGGTGGACGTGACCGGCGCAAATGACGAGGGCGTGACGGTCGCGCCGGGCCGCATCGTCGCATGGGACAAGATCCCGGCTGACCAGATGCTGCGTCTGGTGAACGCGACCGTGCCCAAGGCCGCGGGTGACTCCGCGACAAAAGGCACGCTTTTCTTAGCCGCAGCCATCTTTTGCAAAGAGATCACGGGGGGAGTCGATCTGGCGCTGAAATACCGCGAGCGCGCCATCGCGGCCAACTCCCGCTTTGAACATTTGGCTGAACTCGTATTGGGAGGAACCCCCGAAAAGGTCATGGCCGAATCCCGCATCCAGAGTGCCCGCCTGGAACTGGTCCGCCTGTCCGCATCCGCGGCCGCACTGGCCGAGAAAGCGACCAAGCGCCAAGCCGATCTCGCGCCGGTCACCGGTCTCGTTCCCGGTCTGACCCTCGAATACTGGGAGAACGCCAAATTCGATTCTTTGAACGAGGCGCGCAAACAAGGGGTCCTGAAAAAACCACCGGACTCCAGCCAGGCCATCGAGAATTTTGAAGTGCCCGCGAACCACAGCAATTTTTACATCGCGCGGGTCCGGGGATTTCTCACCCCCTCCGTAACCGGCGAGTATACCTTCTACATCGCCTGCGACGATCAGGGGGAGTTCTGGCTGAGCTCTGACGAGACCCCTGCAAAACTGGCCCTGTGCATCGATCTCGACCATTATGTCGGCCCGCAGTCATGGGAAAAGGAAATACGGAAGTCGAAGCCTGTGTCGCTTGTTCAAGGCCGCTATTACTTTGTCGAGGCTTTTCTCAGGGACTTTGAGGGCGAGGATCATCTCGCCGTGGCTTGGAGCCCGACCGCAGAGGACAATCCCCGATTAATCACAGCGGCGAACCTTCTGCACTCGACCTCTGTGGGGTTTACGCCGCGTGCGCAAGAGATCCGCAAACAGATCGACGGGGACTTACAGAAAATCCAGGCCTTAACCGCCGAGATCGCGCGATTGCGCGAGGCCGACACCTCCGCTCCAGCCACGACCGAAAGCGCCAACGCCTTGCAGAAGCAGACGGAGCGGGCGAAAGACGCGCTCCGAGAGGCGGAAGGCCTTCTTCAACGCGTCGACACCTCGATCACGCAATTCAAGATTGTGTCGCGTCCTGAGAAAGCGAAGCGGTAACCCGGCGGCCGCCAGACCTGCCAGGTCAAAGCCCTGCCGGGGCTACCTCGCTGCCGGAGCGCGGACGCGTGATTTTAGTGCCTTACGGCTTCGTAACAGTGATAAAAAGAACGTTGTTGCCCCCTCCCTCGCCCTCTGGGAGAGGGTCGGGGTGAGGGTTGCGGGCTCCGCCCGCGTTAGACTACCTTCCAACTGTTGCCGTCGCTGACGGTACTCGCAGACGGTTGTGACAAAGGCGGCGTGGCTCCACGTCAACGGGGAGACCGAGATCGGTTTTCCGGAACGGGGATCGATCTGCTCCGCCAGCACCCCGCTGGGCAGGGCGCGGGCCGCCGTCCACTCCAGAAGATCCATGACCGGCTTCAGTTCGTCTATCGCCTGCGCTTTCGCGATCAGATATTGCGCATACCAGAGCGTGGTCACGAACCACGGGTTTCCCGGCGTGTCCGTGCCCGTGCGATAGTACGCATCGTCCTCATAGACGCGCCAGCCCTCCAACAGACGTGGCGCACCAGAGCCGCTCGCGCACGCGCTGAACGGTCTCCGCCACACGCGGATCATCCGGCGGCAGGAGACCAAACAGGTAGGAACCGCAGATGCTCGCATCCACGACGCGATCCACGACCGGCTCGCCCTCTTCGGGAAAGAGGATTCCCCGCGCAAAACAGTGCGACTCCTGCAGGTAGAGATGGTGGCACGCGGCTTCACGCAAAGTGGCAGCCCCTTGCCGATAATCCTCAGCCCATTCGAGCTCGCCGAAGGCCTCGACAAAACCCGCCGCCGCTGTCAGCCCGCCATACACCGCCGCCGCCGTGAAGGTAAGCACCTCGTACCGTTCCTCCCACAAGTCGTAACTCGCCAGCGGCAGACCGGTCGCGCCTTCGCGGTAGTTCATCAGGAAATCCTTGTTTCCACAATTCGAACATACGAGATCCGAAAGACAGGTCTCACAGACCGCCGCTTCGGTGCTGCCGCCAGCGCTCGCGCAACCGGGCCTGCTTCTCCGAACGTGACAATCCTTCTGTGGCACTCACCATCTGCGAGATCGAGAAGAGATCGGCGGATATGACGGGGCCGGGTGAGGGTTTCGGAAGGGCAGGCTCTGACACAGGTGGCGTATTCACGAGAGGCCGGCCGAGATCGGGATAAGCCCTGTTGACAAGCGACCACAGGTCGGTCTCCGTAGACAACGCAACGGCCGCCCCTTGTAAAGCGCAAAGCCTTCCAGCGAGCAGTTTCAGCATCACGGTGTCGGCCGAGCAATAGCGCTCCAGCGTGCGTTTGGCCTGCTCGTCGCCGCGTTCCTGCCACGCCTGCCACAGCCAGACCGCCTCCGCACCGCCGAGGCCGTCGAGATCCGCAGGACGCCGCAAACCCAGTGCTTTCTCGATCTTCTTGAGCCCGCCGCGCCACCCGGCGTGGTGACAGAACCAGCGCAGGTCCACATGCGCACAGGGCAACTCGGGAATGTGGAAACGGTCGAGTACGCGCGGCACATCGAAGCTCGCGCCATTGAACGACACCAACAGCTTCACGCTTTCCAACAACTCGAGGAACTCGTCCAGATTCTCGCCTGCGAGGAACCGCAAGGGTTGTTCTCCGTGAAAACAACAGACGAGCGTGACGATACTGTCCGCATCCAGACCGCTGGTCTCGATATCGAAATACGACGCTTGGTCGAACCAATGCGTCAGCACACGCCATTGCTCCAAGGGCGGGAGCCGCTTGCTGAAGAAGGCGACCTCATCCGCTTGCAATGCACGCAGGCTCTGTTCTGCCGCTACGCACACCTCGTCCCAGGCAAAGACGTCCAGACCCGCGAGCGGATGCGGCGCATTCAGGATGTCTGTCCAGCAGGCGCACCCTTCCAGACGCAGCGCCTTCTCGCGCTGCGGGCCGATGTGCGGTAAGTGTCGGAAGTACTGCTGCAAAATCATAAAGGCTAAAAAACAGAACAGGCTCACGGACTGACGCCCGCGAGCCTGTTCATGAGACGAGCACGTCGTTTGTGGCGGCTACATCTTAGCGGCGGCCACGCAGGCGTCCGTGTTTCAGGAAGCCGTCGTAGTTGCGCATGAGCAAATGCGACTCCATCTGACGCAGCGTATCGAGCGCCACGCCGACAATAATCAGCAAGCTCGTGCCGCCGAAGAAGGAGGCCATCTCCCAAGGCAGTTGCATCACGCCGCGCAGCAACTGCGGAACCAGCGCGATGATGAGCAGCCCCGTGCCGCCGATCAGCGTCACACGCGTCATCAGCGCATCCAGATGTTCTGCCGTGGCGCGTCCCGGACGGATACCGGGAACATAAGAACCGTCGCGCTTCAGGTTGTCTGAAATCTGCATGGCATTGAACTGGGTGGCGACCCAGAAGAACGCGAAGAACATGATCAGTACCGCGTAGGCCACGAGGTGAATCGGGCTGGTCATATCGGACAACTGCGTGCCCAGCCACTTGAGCCACGCCAGCCAAGAGATCTCCGCCGGGATCCGGCTCAGCAACGCCGAGGGAAACTGAATCAGCGGCCCCGCGAAGATGATCGGCATAACGCCCGTGTAGTTCACGCGCAACGGCATATAAGTCTGCTGCATCCCGTAGGAGTTGCCCCCTCCGCCCGCCGCACGGCGCGTCGAGTGGATCGGCACCTTGCGAACACCCTGCGTGAGCATCACGGTTCCCATCGCGATGGCGAAGCCGAAGAGCAACAGCAGAAGCAGTTCAACAGGGCTCTTGGTGGCCTGCATACCGCCCAGACCGAAGTAGCGCGTCCACGCCTCGATAATGGCGACCGGCAACCGCGACGTGATGTTGATCATGATGATCAGCGACGTGCCGTTGCCGA